>NZ_ARQF01000019.1:0-300000 GCF_000384815.1 Halodesulfovibrio aestuarii DSM 17919 = ATCC 29578 | reverse complement strand
CTTGAATACACGCGGGTGGGATGCGCGGTAGATATCTTCTTTGCCTTCAATTTTATCGAGCAGACGCTGTTCGTGAGGTGATACACAACAAGACATAACTGACTCCTGTGATTAGGTTCAAATTAGGTTACGCATACAAAGTGCGGCACCTGTGGTTAAAAAATGCTGCGGCCGCTGTGTGCTCAGCAGCAGGAAATTTTGATTCACTTTTATAAGGTGTGAGTCGCAGTAGTAATTCCCAGTGATCGTTGAAAAGAAACTGCTGGATGATTCACCCTTGTGATTCTCTTACAGCAAAGGTGATGCCAACGTGCTTCGAAGGAGTGCTTTTTCTCGTTGTTTAAAACAAAAAGTACTCTTTGCATGGGGGGGATGATGGGGGGTGGTGAATGGTTCAATGAGTTCAAAAAAATTGAATTGCTACCTCAATCTTATTGAATAAAGCGGTGTTTGGGTTTTTTCCATGTGTGCTGTTTTTAGTTGTGTAAAATTATTTTATGCTACGTTTGCCATCTTGTGAAAAATGGCTCGTGAGGAATGGCTGGCAGGGAGGAGTGAAGAGGGAAAATGTGGTGAGGATGTGGAAGAATGGGTGCTTTGCTGCAACATATGACTAATTTTTATTATTTAATTCTTTAAAATTAGAATGTTGAGATGGTGTTGCAAATTTACGACACGGGTTCACGATTTGCATCGTTGCAGCAATTCAGTGTGGGGAGTTTGTTAACATCATGTAATGATACATCAGCCTTTGTTATCTCTTTATATTATGATACGAAGAAGTATTTTTTGTTTGGTCAACCGAACAGTTATAAGAAAGGTGAGTGGTTGTGTGAATTGAGCATGGGTATGTTCCAAAAAAAAGGAGGATATTGAGTTTGGAGTTACAGAATTGCTATGCATTGCGCTATTTGTGAAAAGAAGCGCAATTGTTATGTGTTAGTGTAGTAAGTGGGCTTGGGTATGGTTTGTTGTTCTTTTTTTTGATAAGATATTGTAAAAAAAACAGTAGGTTATATCTTTTTTTGCTTTATGTGGAGGGTAGGGGTGGAAGTGGTAGACGACCTTTTTTTGAGATGCAATAATGCAACCTATGGTGCGTTATTGCATCATTTCTTTTTTAAAGTTTAATATCCTAAGATAAAAGATAAAAAAATATAAAAGATGCAAATATGCAACTTAGCGTTGGCGTTTATGCAACTTTTTTGTGGCTTTTTTTTAAAAACAGGTGTTGCAGAACGGGTCGGTCAAATGGAAAGTCAGTGAAATTTATGGCGGCAGTAAACTTAATTTACAGTTAGACCTAGTAGGGGAGGGTATGATTTTAAAGTCATTATATTTAAGTGCATTAAGGGTTGTTAGTGTCTTTTTTTACAACTTCGATGTCGTTTAACTAAAGACTCTATGTTAGCAAAGCTTGAACTAAAAATCACAAATTAAAATAAAAAGTATACCTGTTGGCATTGGTATTGCTCTATGTATTACGGAACGTCTAACGGCTTTAGGATGTTCTGTTTTTTTAATTAATTGGAGGATATATGCGCTATTTAATTAAATCCTTTATGATGCTTTTCGTAGCTGCAGTTCTTGTTGTCGGTGCTACATCTATGGAAGCTCAGGCTCGTAAAATTACTCTTCGCCTTGGTCATCCAATGGCTCCAGGTAACAACGTTACCCTTGGTTATGAGAAATTTAAAGAGCTCGTAGAAGAACGCTCTAACGGCAAGATTCGCGTTCAACTCTACGGTAATGCGATCCTTGGCAGTGACCGTGTAACCATGGAATCTGCGCAGCGCGGTACTCTTGACCTCGCTTCCAGCTCTTCCCCGAATATGGCCAACTTCTCAAAAGCATTTATGGTTTTTGACCTTCCGTATGTAACCAGCCCTAAGTACCAGAAAAATCTTTACGCAGCTCTAGATAACGGAGAGCTCGGAAAGTACCTTGCGGCTGAACTCGAGAAGATCAATCTTAAGCCTATTATGTACAGTGAATACGGCTACCGTAACTTTGTTGCGACTAAGAAAGAGATCAAATCAGTGGCAGACCTTGCAAACATGAAAGTGCGTACCACTGCTTCTCCTGTAGAAGTAGCAGTAGCTTCCAAGCTTGGTATGAACCCAACCCCAATCGCTTGGGGCGAAGTTTACACAGCACTTCAGCAGGGAACAGTTGATGGTGAAGGTAATACTTTCTCCCTTCTCAACGATGCAAAACACACTGAAGTTCTTAAGTATGCAATGGATTCTGCTCACAATTACTCAATGCATATTCTTCTTATGAACAAGAAGACGTTCGAAGGTCTTACCCCAGAACTGCAGGAAGCAATTGTTTCTTCCGGTCGTGACGCTCTTGCTTATCAGCGTGGCATCACTGCTGACCTTGAAGCTAAAGCTGTTGACGCTTTCAAAGCTCAGGGTATCAAAATCCACAAACTCAGCGACGCTGAACGCGCTGAATTTGTAAAGCTTACCCGCCCTGTCTGGGACGAGTTTTCTAAAGAGATCCCAGCTGATCTTCTCAAGCTTGTTCAGGACACACAGAAGTAGTTCCGTTAAGGGGCAGGCTTCTTAGTCTGTCCCTTTTCATATAACGGTTCTGCACTAGGAGACACAATGACAACTCTTTCCCAGACCGCAGAAAAGAAGTCCTGGCTTACCTGGCTGGACGATAACTTTGAGAAACCGTTTCTTTTTACGGGGATGCTCAGCATCATTCTCATTATTACTTTTCAGACATTTTATAGATACATAGGAGCGTACTTTTCTTCCGACGCCAGCGCGGCAATTTGGACTGAGGAGCTCGCTCGTTTCATTTTTATCTGGATTTCATATCTCGCTATTCCAGTAGCAATTAAAAACCGTAACAATATTCGAGTTGATATCGTTTACGATCGCCTTCCGGTTCGTATTCAGCGAATTAGCTGGATTGTTGTAGACCTTTGCTTCCTTATCCTTGTTGCAGTTGTATTTTATATGGGGCTGAACCACCTTGAGATGCTTCTAGATTTTCCTCAGGTAGCACCAGCCACCAACATGAGTTATTTCATCCCGTACCTCATTCTTCCTGTCGGCTTTGCACTCATGGGGGTACGTCTGCTTCAGGATATGTACAAGCAAGCAAAAGAATGCGGTTTTCTGGATACTCTTATCGGATTTGCGTTCACAGCACTTGTCGCAGCTCCGGTACTTATTAGTGAAGATCTGAACACCCTTCCTGTGCTGTTCGGTTACTTCCTCCTTTTCCTCGTAATTGGTGTACCTATCTCCATTGGTTTAGGGCTTGCAGCTACTGCAACCATTTACGCAACCGGAACTCTGCCGATTGAGTATGTGGCACAGATTACATTCACATCCATCGACAGTTTCCCGATCATGGCTATCCCGTTCTTTATTGCAGCGGGCGTGTTTATGGGGGCCGGTGGTCTTTCCAAACGCCTTTTGAGCCTTGCTGATGAGATGCTCGGTTCTTTACACGGCGGTATGGCTCTAGCCACTATTGCCACTTGCATGTTCTTTGCTGCTATCTCCGGCTCCGGTCCTGCAACCGTAGCAGCGATCGGATCTTTGACCATTCCGGCGATGGTTGAGCGTGGATACGATAAGCTCTTTGCTGCTGCTATTGTCGCAGCATCTGGTGCTATTGGCGTTATGATCCCGCCATCTAACCCGTTTGTAGTATATGGTGTATCTGCACAGGTATCCATTGGTAAGCTTTTCATGGGCGGCATTGTTCCAGGTATTCTTACCGGCCTTGCGCTTATGACATATGCCTACATTTACTCTAGGAAACGTGGTTGGAAAGGCGAACAAAGAGAACGTAATGCATCTACGTTCATACATGCATTTTGGGATGCTAAGTGGGCGCTCATGGTTCCTGTAATTATCCTTGGTGGTATTTACGGTGGATTTATGACTCCTACCGAAGCTGCAGCACTTGCAGCGTTTTACGGTCTTATTGTTGGTGTGTTCGTGTACCGCGAACTTAACTTCAGCAACCTGATGCCAAGCTTCATGGAAGCTTGTTCTACGTCAGCGATCGTAATCGTGCTTATGGCGATGGCTACCATTTTCGGTAACATCATGACCATTGAGCAGGTGCCTACAACAATCGCAAATGCGATGATGAGTCTCACCAGTAACAAGCTGATGATTTTGTTCCTCATCAACATTCTTCTCCTGATTGTTGGCACCTTTATGGAAGCTCTTGCAGCTATCGTTATTCTTACTCCAATTCTTCTCCCTATTGTGATGAAAGTTGGCGTAGATCCTGTCCACTTCGGTATTGTAATGGTAGTTAACCTTGCTGTCGGCTTTGTAACTCCGCCTGTTGGCGTAAACCTCTTCGTTGCAAGTGGTGTTGCAGACGCTAAAATTGAAAAGCTTTCCAAAGTGGCAATGCCGCTTGTAGGGCTTATGATAGCGGTTCTTTTACTGATTACTTACTTCCCGGCAATTCCTCTACTTTTTGTAGATTAACTTAAGAAAAAACGGACGTCTGTTCACCTATACGGGCGTCCGTTTTCCCTAATCAGAAAAAACTGCTTAACTTACAGGATTACTGCAATGACTCAAAAAGAAATTTTAAACACAACTGGTCAAGTCTTCAATATTCAGAAATACTCCGTGCATGACGGGCCGGGAATTCGTACCGTTGTTTTTCTGAAAGGCTGTCCTCTTTCGTGTAAGTGGTGCAGTAACCCAGAATCTCAGTCTTTTAAACCTCAGCTTGCTTACAACCCGGGTAAGTGTTTGACTCTTTCAAAATGTCTGCGTTGTGCAGAGGTTTGTACTGCCGGTTCTCTCACTCAGGGAAAAGACGATAAAATCGCTGTATACTGGAATACCTGTACAAACTGCATGGCGTGCGCCGAGGCGTGTCCTGCTGGTGCACTGATTAGCTACGGCAAAGAGATGACTGTGAAAGAAGCCATCGATTCCGTAGAAAAAGACGCAATGTTTTATGCACGTTCCGGAGGCGGCCTTACACTTGGTGGTGGAGAGCCGTTTGCTCAGCCTACGTTTGCTATTGCCTTGCTTAAAGAAGCAAAACGTCGCTACATTAAAACTGCAGTAGAAACCTGTGGTCATGTTCAGACAGAAACTCTTGTTGAAGCAGGTAAATATCTGAACTACGTGATGATGGATATTAAGAGCATGGATCCGCAAAAGCACAAAGAATTTTGTGGTGTAAACAACGAACTTATTCTGAAGAACATTAAAGCACTGCGCGAAGCTCATCCAAAACTTACAATTCGCGTCCGTACTCCGGTAATTCCGGGCTTTAACGACACGCCTGAAGATATTCAGGCTATTGTTGATTACATCAAAGACCTTGGCGTAGAATACGAATTGCTCGCATATCACCGCCTTGGTACTCAGAAGTACACTAACCTTGGTCGTGAGTACCCAATGGGCGATGTATCTCTTGATAACGAAGTATTCCTTCCGCTTGTGGAAATCGCAAAACAAGTCGGTTAACATTCGAGTAAAACGAAAGTACCTTCGGCTTCGGGGGAAACCTGTCTTACAGTAACTGTCTGTGCAGGCTGCGAAAGCAGCCTGCACAGACAGTATTCAGGGAGAAGGGGTTATGGTGGATAATACCTATTTAGATAAAATTGGAGCTTCAGTCCGGCACATCTTTGAAGTACTGGATGATGGCATCTATATTACGGATAAGGACGGCAAAACGCTGTTTGTAAACTCCATGTATGAGCGCCTTACCGGTCTTACTGAGGGCGAATTACGTGGTAAGGATGTCCGGTATCTAAAAGACAGCGGCATTTTTGATGCTGTTCTTAACCCTGAAATTGTAAAAACAGGTAAACCTGCGACTGTTGTTCAGCAGCTAAAGACCGGTAAGAGACTTGTTTTGCGAGGCTTTCCTGTTTTTGATGACGACGGTGATCTTGTACTCGTTGTTACTCTCGCGCGTGACATTACGCTCATCGGGCAAATGCGTAAGCAGATAGCCCAGCAAAAAGAACAAATTTCTCTGTTTTCCAGAAAACTCGCACACCTGACATCTCAGGATTCTACGGATCATAATCCTGACAATATGTTTTTTGATTCTCAGGTGCAGAAGCTTGTGGCCCTTATTAAGCGCATTGCAGAAACTGACGCCACCATGCTTCTGCTTGGTGAAACTGGTGTTGGTAAGGACTGGTTTGCGCGTCTGGCTCATGACAGCAGTCCACGCAGGGACGAAATGTTCCTGAAGGTTGACTGTGGCAGTATCTCTGAAAATCTTATTGAATCTGAACTGTTCGGGTATGCGCCTGGAGCATTCACTGGTGCTACTTCTAAGGGCAAGCCTGGTCATTTTGAAATGGCTAACCGCGGAACGGTTTTTCTTGATGAAATCGGTGAACTTCCGCTTTCCATGCAGGCTAAGTTATTACGCGTCCTGCAAGACCAGGAAGTTGTGCGCGTTGGTGCATCCGTAGCTAAAAAAGTTGATGTGCGCATTATCGCTGCAACAAACCGTAATTTGGAAGAAGAAGTACGCAAGGGCAATTTTCGAAGTGACTTATTCTACCGCTTGCGTGTAGCAGTTGTTGAGATTCCACCGCTTCGTGAGCGTACTGAAATGATCCCCGGTCTTGTTGAACATTTTCTTTCTATCTACGGTGAAAAATACAAGAAAGACATCATTTGTGCCCGTGATGCAATGCAACTGCTGCTTAAATACCGCTGGCCGGGCAATATCCGTGAGCTAGAGAATCTTGTTCAGAGCCTTGTTGTAACGTTGGAACACTCTGAAATTACAGCAAATGACCTGCCGCCTTCCATTAACTCCCGCCACCCGATGGATTGTCTGCCAAACGTTGAGCTTGATGCAAAAGACGACGGAAAGTCGTTGAAAGAAATTATGGCAGATCTGGAGCGCCGTGTTATTCAACAGGCTCTTGATACGTATGGCTCTGTGAATAAAGCCTCAGAAGTGCTGAAAGTAAACAGAACTACTATTTTCCGTAAGATGAAGCAGTAGCTCTGGTTCGTCGAAAAATTACACAATGGAACACTTACTATTTATTGCGATGGGATGGTTTGTCGGCGGCTTTGTAAATGGTCTAGCCGGCTTTGGCGCTGCCATGGTTGCCATGCCAATCATCAGCTACGTAATGGACGTATCACTACTCGTACCCAGTGCAACAATGATTGTGCTAACGTTGAACTGCCATGCAGGGTGGATTTATCGCAAGCATATTGAGTGGCGGTATACAAAGACGTTGCTTCTGGGAGCTATTCCCGGTGTTGTATTAAGCGCGTATGCCTTACAGTTTGCACCGGAGCTGCTGCTCAGGTTTGGCATGGGGGCATTTGTTGCTTTTTATGCTGTCTGGAGTTTGTTTTTTGAAAAGAAAGAAGGGCGGGTGATAAATCCTGCGTGGGGCTACGTTGCCGGTGTTATGTCGAGCTCTCTAGGGATGGCATTCAGCTTTAATGGCCCGCCGCTTGCAGTGTATACCGCATACTGTGGCTGTCCCAAAAATGCTGTAAAGGCGATTCTCAGTGCGGGGTTTATTTTAACCGGCGTGCTTATCGTTTCTACACAGGTCGTAATCGGTAATATTGATATATACGCGCTTACTTTGTACGCAGTATCTGTTCCAGCTGTTGTCTGCGGAAGCAAGCTGGGGATTTATCTTTCAGGATTTATTTCAGAAGCATCATACCGAAAATTTTTCTTTGTGTTGATGGCAGTTCTTGGATTGAAGATTGCTGGAAACGCACTGCAGTTTTTATTATAAGTTGGTTCGCTGCAAGGCTATTTATATTTTTTTTACAAAGTGTTTTTTGAACGTATACATTGAGTGGCCAATTTATAATAGCCTATGAGGCATGTTTTCATGTCACACATCACTCCCGTTTGATTGAGCCGGTTCTGTTGCTTTCTAGTATGCTAAGCAACGGAATCGGCTCGTGTTTTTTTATCCTGTTATGTTGGTTTGTAAAGAAGCAGAAAATCCCAGTATTCTCTTTACAGGGGGTCAGGTACCACCAAGATTGTTGGTGGATATCCCTGATAGTGGTTGGGATGCTTTTTAAAAGAATTATTCCTTAAATTTTCGGAAGGTATTGTTGCATGGAAACCAATCATAATCGTGAAGAATTGATTCATGATGTAATTGAACGCGAGCTGGCTATGTTTCTTAATACTAAAAATATGGGTGGCACAGCTTCCTGTCAGGAAAATCCTGATATGTTCCGTCGGTGGCGGTGGATGATTTTTTCTGTATTGTCAGATGAATATATTGGATCGTACAATGATGATCTTATTGAAGCTGAACGCGTCGGGCGTAACTTTATGACTGAGAAATATGCCCGTATGGATGATCTTATTCCGTGTGTTTCTCCCAACATGGATAAAGTCCGGAAGATAACTGCAACAGAGCGTGTATGGATGCAGGAGTTGCTTCAGGAATTTCCTTTGTTATTCCCTCAATCTCTTGCTCGATTTGATATGTATTTCCCTGCAGAAATGGAGACGTTGTCCGAGCGCAGTCTTGATTTATATCAGGCGTGTGTGGATAGCGCTCTAAGCCGTGGTGAGAACTTGGCTCGTAAACGTTACTCTAATTTTTATGCTCGAATGGGATTAGGTACGCTTGAAGAGTTAGAAGCTCGCAGACGTGAAAAACTTCATCAGAGTTAGCGTGTAGAAAAGAAGGTGGATCCATGCAAGGGTTAACGTTATCACGAGAATTTTATCACGAGATTGTGGCTCCGATGCTGCAACTCGAGTTGCCGGACTATATCAATCAGCTCGCTATTGGTCTTGTCGGTGAAGGGTCTGAATGTTTTGGGTTTGATGATGAATTTTCGCAAGATCATGATTGGGGAGCTGGACTTTGTGTATGGGCTTCGGAGTCAATAGCTGCTCAAGTTGAACCTCTTTTGGAGTCTGTTTTTGCAAGACTGCCTTCAAAATTTAAGGGGTGTCCGGTGCGGATGGCTCCACCGTTGCGAAATGGACGCGTAGGACTGTTCACTACTGAAGGATTTTTCAAACGCTTTATTAACAGCGGGCAACCTCTCTCGACTTGGCAGCAATGGTATACAGTGCCTGAGCATTTTTTAGCTGTCGCAACAAACGGTGAGGTGTTTGCTGATCCATGTGGGGAATTCACCGCATTCCGTAATGCTCTGCTTGAATTTTACCCTGACGATGTCATGAAGAAAAAACTTGCGGCTCGTTTGGCTGTTATGGCGCAGAGTGGACAGTATAATGCACTACGTATGCTTAAGCGTAACGATGCCGCAGCGTTACTTGCTGTATCGCGTTTTGTAGAATCCACAATAGCTGCATTATACTTGATGCATGGTAAATACATGCCGTTTTACAAGTGGGCATTTCGCGGAATGAATGATCTTCCTGACGGGGAATCCATTGCTGCAAAACTCAATGGTGTATTGTCACTGGATATTACACAGGGTGCAGATGTACTTAGTACAGCTGAAGCAGCAATAGAAGCTGTCTGTGTGGAAATAGTAGCATTATTACAGAGAAAAGGATTGAGTCGTAGCAAAGAGATTTGGCTTATGACACAGGCTGAGGTGATTCAGAGACAGATCGAGAATCCTCAGATTAGGAATTTGCCAGTACTGCATGGAGTACAATGCAGCTAGTTTTTATGCAGATTAGAAGTCAGCATATTGAATATGAAAAAGGGCAGCCCTAGGAATGTGGGCAGCCCTTTTTTTATAATGGTAGCGCAGTGTTAGTTGTAACCACTGCAAAGATTTAGCAACAGCTTATTTTTTACCCGTTGCGACTATTCTTAGGAAGTGACGTGGAATTTCTTGCAACATTACTTTTGCCCGGTCTTCACCGATGTGGAACGGTGTACGACCTGAAATATAGAGGCTAAGTAAACCGTGAATCTGTGACCATGACATAAACATAGCTTCATCAACAGAACATCCAGCAAAATGACCGGCTTTAATGGCTTGTTCAACAGCATTTCTGACCATGCCGAGTACAGCTTCATAGCCTTTTACCGGTACAGTGCCGTCCTCAGAAATTTGAATAGGCATGTGGAACATAAGGTCGTAATATTCCCAGTAATCAACGCCAAACCCGCTGTATTCAACAGCAAGATCGGTAAGGTACTTGATAGGATCGGGATCGACCTCAAGTCTTGACATTCGGTTCAGAAGAATTTGGTAGCCTTCAGTCCGAAGCTGATCCAGTAATTCTTCTTTGTTTTTTACGTAGCGGTAAATGAGTGCCGGACTGTAATTTACTTTTGCAGCAATGCGTCGCATGGATACATTGCTGACGCCTTCTTTAGAGAATAACTCCCGTGCTGCATCAAGAATGAGACGGCGTTTTTCTGTTTGTTCCGGTGTCCAATCTTTCTTCATTCAAACTCCCTTTGCAGGTGTACGGTGCTTATCTATGAAATGTACCCGCTACTTCGACTTCCCCTCGTCATGTTAAAGCAACGGCTCAGCTAACATTATATAATGTATTGCATTCCGTGGTGTACAATTTCATACCGTATCTAGTTACTATATATAGCAAACAGCAGCTTACGTAAACGTTCTTTCTATAGAACATGAGGTATTATGGAGAGTGGGAAGTTGTTCGCGTAATGATTGCGGGATGTTAAGAAAGGGGATTTCGGTAATGCCGGAACGTGTTGCCCCGTTGGGTTAGCGCTTTGCAGGTGCTTTGGCGGTAAACAGAAAGTGATTGTTGATGCAGGTTGTATTCCCTGTTCGGTGACAGGCTATAAATCGCAAAAATGAGCGAGTTAAGATTGAAAATACGTACGGTGGATTCTGTAGAAGCGTAATGCAAGAAGAGGATAACGATCAGAAAAAAATAATTTCTGTATTGACAAGGTGAAGCAATTTCCATAAAAACACCTCTCACTTGCTGGGCTATCGTTCAATTGGCAGGACGACGGGTTCTGGCTCCGTTAATCAAGGTTCAAGTCCTTGTAGCCCAGCCAATTTTTTCTTAACATTGCACTTTGCTTCGTTAGAAAAATGCAAGTTTTCAAGCGTCCCCATCGTCTAGCCTGGCCCAGGACACCTGCCTTTCACGCAGGCGACAGGGGTTCAAATCCCCTTGGGGACGCCAAAGCAATTTAAGCTCTTACACGAAAGTGTAAGAGCTTTTTTGTTTTTCAGCCGACAAGGTGTAAGCTTGTTCATTCTGGACACTTTTGCATCATCAAGAAATTCAGAGAGCGCAACGATAGGAACGTTACCTTACAAACAATTTGGTACATACCCTTGAGCTAACTTCACCTAACACCTACTCTGTGTAGTAAGTAGAACGAAGGGGGCTGTTATGCGGTATCTGGTATTCTGTTTGTTGCTTTTTTGTTGTGCCTGCTCTCAGTGGGGTGTTTTGGTAGAACAACCAATACCTGCTCCGAGAGTTATAGCTGCGTATACGTTAAGTGACTTCAACATGTGCTTTAGGTTGCTTAACCAGCATGATGTAATGTCATTGAACCGAATGATCTGTGAAGGTCGATGTTTAATAATAGCAGCTAGAGCTTTTGAGCCCACAATTATCCCCACTGAAGAACAAAACTATATATATGGCATTATTTACCCTCAGGAAGAGTATGTGTTTGTAAACAAACATGCGATCACGGCTTCACCAACGAGGGTTTTAGGTAAATAACAATTAAGGAGCCATTCGTTCTGGCTGTTTTTTTGGATCTGTTATTCCCCATAACTTCCCAACAGGGTGATTTTTTTAATCGTCCGGCGTAGGATAATCACTTCCCGCTTGTGGGCACTTCCAATTTGAGCCGTGAGATTGACGCGGAATGTGTTAGTTTTAAAACTTAAGATTTCATTTGGAATATCTTTTTCCTGAATACCGCAGAGCTTGGCCGTGTTGAGGTACCATGCGGTTTCAAAGTTGTTGGCAGGATCGTTACGATAGGCAGTAGCTTGGGCCAGAAATTCTTCCTCATGTTCATCACTGGACGGGGTGGCGTAAACTAACGCATCGCATGCTGTATTCATATTAATAGGTCCTCTTCCCCAAACAGTTATGAGATCACGAAGGCCTTTTATTGCGTCAGTGCCGTAGTAGAGTTTTTCAAGGTCGCCTTTTTGGGCATTCGGCCAGTATAACAACAGAATTTCACTAGGAGAGCGGAACGGCTTTTTGGTTCTGGTATATGCTGTTTCTTGAGCCAGATACCATGTGTCGTCTTCTGAGGCTCTGGCAAGTTCTTCACCCTGCCATATACGGATGGAAGTCATAAGATCTTCCGGCGTGCCTGATGTGATATCCAGATCAGTGCAAAGTGTTTTTAGCATGCGCAGAAAAATAGCTTGGTACTGTTCAGTCTGTTGCTTTGTATTCTGATCAAGCAGCGCAAGCTTGTTAATAGGAAAGAGAGCATTTTCGTCTGTAATTTCTCCAGACAGTGATCCGCTGACAAGTTCTTTTGAGATTTCCTTTAGTTCGGAATCAAAAGATCCCCATGCTTCAAAGTTATAGTCGCCACTGCTTTCTTTCAAATCGGTGATCAAAATTTCTTTTGCCAGTAGCCGGCCGGAATCACACAATGCATTTCCAGCAATAGATGATTTAACAACGGCAGAGCTTGTGTGGTCTATAAGTGTTTCCTTGGATAGTTCCATGGCAAGAAAAGAAAGAATTACAAGTACAAGCAGGATAATAATGATAATTGCACCCTGTTCTTTATTACAGGCAGGGGGTGTGGCGGTTGATCGCATTATTTATTCTCTTCCTGTGGTAGTGGCACCGTGAGTTTGTATTGGTACTTTTCGTCTTTGTTGCCCAGAACAAGGTTGACTCGTATGGCTGTTGGAAGAATGTTTTTTTCTACACCCCAATCTTTAATAAATTCATTGTATTCGCTGTCATAATATTCAAAAGAGCATTTGATGATGTCTTCAAGTAATGGATATTTCAGGTCAGTGAAATCTCCCGTGACAGTGGGGTTGGAGTGCTCTGTTCTGATAAGTGTGTAGAGATCATTATCTTGTTCCTTCAGAATATAGGTAACATATTGCAGTGTACGAACATGATCATTTGCATGGAAGGCGAGTGAAGAAGTCGTGGCAAACCCAAGCAGGTTACGCTCAGCAAAACCTTCGCTTTCAAGCGTTGCATCAAATTGCAACCCGTCAGTCTTCATATCTGGAAGCATATACCGCAAATCGTCTTCAACGATGCTCAAAACAGTTCTGCCAGCCTGATCGTAGACCATGCGTTTTCTCGCATGTTGTGATGCGTCCAGTACATTGCTGAAGAGTGCAAAAAGAGTTGTAATGATGGTTGCCATTAACGTCATGGCAATGAGCAGCTCAAGCAAGGTAAAACCTGCTTGTCTGTCAGAACGATGCACCTGAGTTGCTGCCCTATTCTTTGAAAAGCTTTTCAATGGTAACATAGCAGTTTTCTTTTTTCCCCACTGAGACAGTCAAGAGCAATCTATAAATGTTTGTTTTGTTCGTGGCATGTGCGGATGCTTGCCATTCAAATCCCGGGTGTTCCGATCCAAAATCACCATATTTTGAAGTGGTTGCAGAGAAGCCATCTTGTTCTAGTTCGAAGAGTTTTTCCCGTGCAAGGATGATTGCAGTGTCCTGCCAGCGCGTTTGGGCAAGATTGTCCTGATTCTGTGTGGTCAGGGTAATGGTCATCATGACAGCGACCCCTAAGAGTACCAAGGCGACCAGAACTTCGACGATAGTGAAGCCGGCATTGCCATGGTGACGTTTTTTTTGGGGAGGTGTTTCAGGGCGGATGCGATGCATCTAATTCTCTTTTTTTTAATGGGGTCAAGTTACTTTTCTGAGCTTACCCATTCAGCATTTTAATAATGTGTGTAAGAGTGAGAAATTTTCTTTCGAGAAGCATTCTGAATTTATGGGGGGATCATTTCTGACCGTGTATAGTAAAGCTGAAATTCGGTTGTTGAGTTTGCTGCCTCCGTTCGCTAAGTCGATGCAGCAAGGGGGGCTAGAGAGTTATATTGAATTATATTTAAAAAGGCTGTATTTTTATTAGGTTGTTTGCATTTTCAATTTCTTGCCGTGCTGTCATAAGAATTTCCTAAATCGTTTGATACGATTTGCAATGCAAGACTCCGTAGTTATTACTTGGAATTTTTACATTTTTCAATTGATGAGAGCTAAATGTCAGGCGTTTCTTTAGATAAGATAAAAATTTTCATTGAATTAGGGGTCATTATAGTAAGCTCATATTTTATGGCCAATGCCTGTTTTGCACTTTTTTTTGCTGAGCAGAGTGTGCCGACAAAGTATGCGCCACGTAATGTTACTTCTACTGCAATTTCAGAGAGGCGGGCCGCATTAAGTTCTTTTGAGCTTATTGAGCAACGAAATCTTTTAAAAGTAAAAAATGTTCCTCCAGCTCCTGAACGAAATAATTCCGTGAATAGTATTACTCAGCAGGCTCTTTCGGTTAGTCAGCGTGGGTTTTATTTGCTTGGAACAATATGCGCAGAAACACCTTCTAAAAGTTGGGCAATTGTTTTGTATAAAAACAAACAATCTCTGTACAGGTATGGTTCAACAATTGGTGGTTGGAAAATCACCGATGTAAAGAGGCGCGAGATTATTTTGCAGCGGGGAAAGGTAAAAGAACGTCTTTTGATAGATGCTAAGTCTACAAAGAACATAACAGGCAACCCTAAGGAGCTTATTGTTGCTAGAAGCTATGTTAAAAATAAATTGAAAGACGTAAGTAAGGTTGCAAGCAGTGTTCGAATTGTTCCGCAGACAAGAGGAAAAACAAGGGGACTGTATGTTCAATCACTACAAACACAAAGTTTTTTGTATGACATGGGATTACGTAAAGGTGATTTGCTAATAAAAGCCAATGGAACCCCTTTAACATCCTTTGGTGATGCAGCTTCGTTGATGTCTATGCTAGAAAAAAATGATGTTTCCCTGAATATTATTCGGAACGGAAAAAGCCAAACCCTGACATTCAGGCTGAAGTAAAAAACGATGATAACAAATAAGATGGTACGAATTGTTGGTGTGATTTTGGTTGCCTGTATTCTTTCTTTTACAACAGTCTGTTCCTGTCGTGCGTCGCAGAATGCATATATCAGTATGGATTTCAAGAAAGTGGACATTCATGTTCTGATCAAATTTATTAGTGAACTGACCGGAAAGAATTTCATTGTAGACAATCGTGTGGGCGGTAGGGTTACAATTTATTCTCCGTCAAAAGTAAGCATGGAAGAAGCATACCGGGTGTTTGAATCGGTGCTGCAGGTGAATAACTTTGCCATTGTCCCAAGTGGAAAAGCTTTTAAAATTCTTCCGCTTGCTGTGGGGCGCAGCGAAGGTGTGCCAACTATTACCTCGGGATCTTCCTTAAGAAAGTATAAGCCCGCAGGTGATGAACTGGTCACTCTGCTGATTTCCTTGAAGCATTCCAGTGCGTTGGAGCTTGGGAAAGTCCTTCCTAAACTTGTGGGTAACAATGGGCTTGTTACTGTATATCCTCCAACAAATTCACTGATTATTACTGCGCCATATGCTCGAATTCAAGAGGCTCGCAAGGTCATTGATGAGATAGATAAGTCACAGTACGCACCTCAGTTCAGACAGTTCCCATTGAAATATGGTGATTCAAAAAGCGTCGCGGAAAACTTGAGTAATATCCTGACGACAACAGTTAAGGAACAGGAAAAATTTGGCAAAAAGGCTATGGCGCTTGTGCAGGCGGATGAACGCACGAATCTCGTATTGGTACTTGCTGATCCAGAAACGATGCTGACTGTGAAAACTATGATAAAGACTTTGGATATCCCGACTCCGGCAGGCAAGGGGGATATTCATTTCATTTCGCTGGAAAATGCGAAAGCAGAAGATGTTGCTAAGGTTGTGAATACGTTAGTTGAACGTCAGGGAAAGACTAAGGAAGAAAAAGTTCTTTCCCGTGAGGTTAAAATTGTAGCAGACAAGGCTACAAACAGCCTCGTGATTATTGCCCGTCCGGATGATTTTACAATTCTCCAGAAGACTATAAAAAAATTAGATGTTGAACGGAAACAGGTGTTCATTGAAGCTCTTCTTATGGAAGCCTCCAGTGATTCGAACTTTTCTTTCGGCGTGAACTGGGCTGGTGGGCAAGAAGCCGGCAAAGTCTATTTATTTGGGTCGTCCAATCAAGGTGGTGGGACTGTTACTTTGCCGTCATCAAGCGGATCTGGTTTTCCTTCTTTTCCTGCTGGTGGCTCTGTTGGAGCTATTATTGAAAATGCCTTTTCTATCGGTGGAACAGAATACAGTATCCAGTCCATTTTAAGTGCTGTTAAAGGCGACAACGATTACTCTATTCTGGCGACACCACAGCTGCTGACCCTTGATAACGAGGAAGCTCATGTTGCAGTTGTTGATAACGTTCCGTTTGTTAAAGAGACAGTTGTTACTACTGCAACCAGTATCAATACTCAAAGTGTTGATTACAAGGATGTTGGTGTTAAGCTAAAAATTACTCCACGCATCGGGCAGAACCAGACTCTGCAACTTGAAATTTCACAGGAAGTAAGCCGTGTTCTTAATTCGCTTGTATCTGTGGGGGATGGCCAGAGCCTTGTCGCACCAACAACCCGTAAGCGTGAAGTAGAGACCACTATTCGCATGAAGGATGGCCAAACCGCTGTGATAGCAGGTCTGTTGAGCGAAGATGGTACTAAAAACAATAGTTCTACTCCGGGATTAGGTGATATCCCTTTGTTTGGCTGGTTGTTTAAGCAGAAGAAGAAAAGTAATGCAAAGAGCAACTTATATATTTTTATTACACCGCACATCATTAACAGTTTTGATGAAGCCGCAAAACTTGCTAAGGAAAAACGTCTTAGTGTTCATGTCACGCGGGTGGGCAGAGATGGTTTGGGACTGCCTATAATGAGTGAACCTCAAGTGTTACTTCCTGTGCTTATTCAGTAGAGTTATATATGAGAACGCTAGAACATGCTCTTGTGGAAAGACATTTGGTTACAGCAGACGATATTGTTTGGTTGCAGCAGGAGGCTTCTGAGCAGGGAAAAACTTTTGAGCAGATTGTAATAGAGAATGAAATTCTCACAGAAATTCAGTTTAAAAATGCGCAGGCTGAGTTCTATGGGTTGAATATCTTGGCAACTATTCCTGAACAGATGATTGATACGGAGCTTATCTGCCGCTTCTCGATCACCTATTTAAAAAAGCATCAGGTTGTTCCGCTCAGAGGTGATACCGGTGTTCTTGTTGGAATGGCTGATCCGTATTCTTTAACCGCTTTAAATGATTTTTCTTTATTCCTTGGTTGCGTTCCCTCTCCTGTGCTTCTACCCCGGGATGTGATTACTGTTTTAATCAACCGCGCCTTTGGTGATTCTCAAGAAGATGCAAATGTAAGCGATGTGTTGGGTGATGCAACCGAGTTAGGGCTTGATGAAATTGATGATGATGCACTGAATGATCTGCTTGATGATACGAGTGATGCGCCATTGGTTAAGCTGGTCAACATGGTGCTCTCACAAGCCGTTCGTGCAGGGGCAAGTGATGTGCACATCGAACCGTGTAAGGATTCGTTACGTGTACGTTTTCGTCTGGATGGTGTCCTGTACAACAAACATCGTTTTGATAAGCGGTTTAGCGCCGCTATTGTTTCGAGAATTAAGATTCTTGCGAAACTCAATATTGCGGAAAAACGTCTGCCGCAGGATGGTCGTATTGCGTTGATTCTCGGTGGCCGTGAAGTTGATTTGCGTGTCTCTACTCTGCCTACATCCCATGGAGAACGAGTGGTAATGCGCTTGTTGGAAAAAACTTCCAAAGTATTGAGCTTGACCGAGTTAGGGCTTGGCTCCGACGACCTTGAGATTATGAAAAAGGTCACTCGTATTTCTCATGGTATTATTCTTGTTACAGGGCCTACAGGTAGTGGTAAGACCACATCCCTTTACGCGGCGTTGAGTGATATCAACTCACCAGACAAGAATATTATGACTATTGAAGATCCGGTTGAATATCAGCTCGACGGGGTTGGTCAGATTCAGGTGAATCACAAAACGGGGCTTACTTTTGCGGAAGGCTTACGTTCTATTGTACGTCAGGACCCTGATGTCATACTTATTGGTGAGATTCGAGACAAAGAGACTGCGGATATTGCTATTCAGTCGGCACTTACCGGTCACTTAGTATTTTCAACATTGCATACAAATGATGCAGCCAGTGCTGTCACCCGTCTTATCGATATGGGTGTTGAGCCTTTTTTGCTTTCTTCCGTATTGCGTGTGGTCGTTGCTCAACGCCTTGTGCGTATTTTGTGTCCACATTGTAAAGAAGCCTACACCGCTGCAGCTGATGGTGTTGTGGAGTGTGGAGTAATGGCCAGTCAGATGGAGAGTCAAACTTTGTATCGTGCAAAAGGGTGCCCGCACTGCATGGATACAGGGTACAAGGGACGTCAGGCTGTATATGAAATTATGCAGGTGAATGACCCGATTAAAAGTATGATTTTACGGAACGCAGACTCAAACGAAATCCGTCGTGAATCTATTGCAGGTGGTATGCGGACTTTGAAGGGGGATGGTTGTTTGAAAGTGTTGAATGGGGTTACTTCTATCGCGGAAGTGCTGCGAGTTTCCAATTTATAAAATGTGTTGAGACTATATGCAGTTTTTATCCGGCATAACTACTTTTTTTTCTTTGAGGCTCGATTCTTTGAGAGCCGGAATGGAACATAAGATTATTACTAAAATAATTTGTTATGTTCTTGTTGGCGGCTTTACTTTTTGCCTGTTTTTAGGAGTCCATGTTGGTAAGGACGCTTTGAAACGCTCTTTTTATGAAAGCGTGCGGGGAATTAGGGGCGTGAACATTGGGGCAGATGGTGTTTCTTTATCGTTGTTACCTCCGTATATGAAGCTTGACTCTTTGTTTATAAGCGATGCTTCCGGCCAGCGTCTTTTGTATGGGATGCAACGGGTCGTTATAAAACCCAAACTTTCAGCGTTGCTTACAGGTAAGGCTGAACTGGATCTTACCGCGGCATCGTATGGTGGCGGGGTAAGACTTGCGGTTTCTTCAGGTTCTTTTTTTGATTTTGAAAAAGTTGATGTGCACTTGAACTTAGTCCAGCAATCATTAGATAGTATTCCTTTTGTTGCTGAGCTGGATTCTCGTGTCGGAGGAACCGGTAATGCTTACCTAACGTACTCCGGTTCTTTACAGAACATGCAGTTGGGTAAGGGAACATTAAAAATTGAAGGTACTCATCTTCGTGCGACGAATCCCGTGCCGTTATTGAATGTTTCAGTTTTTGATAACCTTGGTTTGACCGGTGCGTTTGTTTATAACAACGGGAAGCTGAATGTTAACTCCGTAAAGCTTGCTGGTAAGCCACTTAATGCTGATTTGCATGGTTCTGCCACACTAAATTGGAGAAGCTTGCTGCACTCTAATGTTACATTAGAATCAAGCCTTTTTGTGCAGCCGGATTCGTTGGTGAAGGGACTTGTTGATAACAATGTCTTGAAGACATTTAAGGCTGGCAAGCGGGCTAAGATTGCGATTAGCGGCCAACTGACAAACCCACGTTTGGCTCTGAAATAGAGATTAGATGATGAAGCTAGGCTGTGCAGCATATTGTTGCACAGCTTTTTTTATCTCTGGAGATTAAGGGGAAGGGGAAATGTTCTTTGATAGAGAACGGCACGTTATGTGGCTGTCTTATCAATATGAAATTTTTCTTTGATGTGAAGAATTCGTATGACCTGTCTACCCGACCAGACTGCTCATTTCAAAGATAGGCAGGATAATTGCCATTACAACAAATCCTACAAGACCGCCGAGGAGAAGGATCATAATCGGTTCCATAAGTGATGTAAGCAGTTGGAGCTTGGCATTTACCTGATTATCGCAATCATCAGCAACAACCAGCAGCATATGCGCCAGTTGTCCACTTTTTTCACCGGCAGCGACCATTTGCACAGCGGTTATCGGGAATACAGACGACTTGCGCATAAATTCCGCAAGACTTTTGCCTTCTTGAACACCTTTATTCATATCTACAATATTTTGTTCAAGAATGACGTTGCCCGCAACATTACGCACGATGTTAAGGGATTCAACAAGTGAAACGCCATTTTTGAGCAGCATGCCAAGAGTCCTGCATACCCGACCAACAACCATTATCCGCAGTAGACTGCCGAGGACAGGGACACGCAAAACTTGGGCGTGGTGAAGCTGTTGTCCTTTGGGTGTCTTAATGAACCGTCTGAAAGAGATGATGAATAAACCGAGTGTTGCCGCAATAGATATCCAGTTATTGCGCAAGGTGTCACTTACCAGCAACAGGATTTGTGTCGGTGTGGGCAATGCTCGGTCAAGATCCAGAAAGATTTGTGTAACCTTAGGAATAACAAAGGTTAGCAAGAATATGACGACGCCAATCCCTACAATAAGCATTAATGTCGGGTACGCCAAGGTCCCTTGAATCTTACGGTTCAGGGCAATTTGCTGTTCTGCATGATCTGCAAGTCGTTCCATTACAATCTCAAGAGTGCCGGATGCTTCAGCAGCTCTGACCATTGTAATAAATGTCGGAGTAAAAATGTGCGGGAATTCTGAAAACGCAATCGCAAGGCCGGAACCTTCACGGATTTTGTCTCGAATTTGTGAAAGAACGCTGCGCATAGGAGATTTGCCGCCTTGTTCAATCATTGTATTCAAGCAGACTTCAAGCGGCAGACCGGCATTGAGCAGGGTGGCAAGTTGACGGATAGTGCTGGCAACAGTGCTTTTGGGAATGCGTTGAAAAAAACGCGAGGTGTCAACGTTAAAAAGCGACGTTTGTTTTTTGCTTTTTGTGGCTTTTCGCCCAAACGATGTTACGTCAAGAGGGTATAGTCCCTTGCTGCGAAGTTTTTTTGCAGCGTGGTTTTCATTATCCGCTTCGATAATGCCTTTAGTGTTACGACCTGAGGCATTGACGGCTTTATACGTAAATGAAGGCATTGCAGGCTATCCTTTCTGTCCTGAAATAAAGCCTAGCTATTGTGCACAGCTTGTTTTCTTGTGTTTCTTTCAGCTGGGATCAAAAATGACATTGCGTTGTATATGGCGTCTGAACCGTGATTTTCTGACGAAAACGGTCAATGCCGATACGAAGTTCTTTTGCAAAAAAGGGTGTAATTGCACCTATAGGAACATTTTTCTATTTTGCTTACTCTATACACGCATTAATATTTTTGTAGGCTTCAAGTTTTTCACAGAGCCCCATAGAACATGCTTTCTTTAGATCACGGCATCCTTTTTCTTTTTCATCTAAAAGAAAATACGTATTACCTCTATTCACATACGTGGTTCCATTGTCTGGAGTATATGCAATTGATCTGGTGTAGTCTTTTATTGCGTCAGTGTACTTTAGTTGTTTTTGCCACAGCAAGCCTCTGTTGTAATAAAATTTCCCGTTTGTGGGTGACAAAGCAATTGCGTTATCAAAGTCTTGAGCAGAGGCGGCATATTTTTTCAGTTTCATCCTGACAACACCTCGTCCATTAAATGCTTTGGCATCCTTTGGAGTTTCCTTAATGTACTGCGTAAATGCTTTTTCTGCGTCTTCTAACAGTCCTGCTGCTTCAAAGGCAATGGCGCTGTTGTATTTGATGAGGGCTTTTTCGGGCGCAGCCTTTTGGGCTTGAATCAATAGAATCAGGGCCGAGTCGTAGTGTTTACGCGTTAGCTGGACAAGTGCTTTACCATTAAGTGCTTGGGCATGTGCGGGGTTGTAGGAAAGCGCTTTGTTAAAGGAGTCGAGCGCTTCGTCGTATTCTTTAAGACGAAACAATGCCGTTCCTCTGTTAGCCTGTATATCAGGCGAGGATGGAGTAAACGTCAGCGCACGATCAAATTCTTTTAGTGCTGCCTCGGTAGATCCGGAGGAAAGCAGTGCTGCGCCAGCGCCATTTCGCAGTTGAGGTGTTTCTTTTATTTTCAGGGCTTGCGCATACCAAACAAGACTTTCCTGAAAGTTGCCTTCTTTTTGTAACGCTAACGCCTTGGCTACTGCGTCTGTAAATTCGGGTACGTCCTGACTCGCTGTATTGGTCTTTGCACAACCGGAAAGTAGTACGAAGCTGATAAGTATTATGTATAAAGAATTACGAATCATAAGTGGCTCGCTTGGTCATAATCTGTTTTATTTTATATAAAATGTATTGAATAAATCCCGTCAAAGTTATTTCGGATACGAAATCCCTTGAATAGGCTTTATGCATAAAGTGCGTACACACGGTGGTGATGTAAGCTCAATAGTTGCAGGTTGAGTTACACCCTTCGGGGTAAACAGTAACGTGCGTTGTTCCCTTTCATCCACAATCACACGCGAAATAGTGACAGTATCCGGCAGGGCAGCCTTGCCTATTTCCTGTTTCCCATTGCGTTGAACAATACGAATATATTTTCCTTCCAGATGCAGTTCCAGTGGTTCCCGTTTCAGTAGTGCCCTTGATCGAGCTTCTGAAACTGCCCCCGTTAGGCGTCGTACAGCTGTGTCCATATCACGTTCTGGATCGGAGAAGGTGATATTGGGAATTGCAACACCCATTAGTATACCAATAATGGTAATGACAATGAGTAATTCGAAGAGGGTAAAACCGGACTCTCGAATGCTATTCGAGGTTCCAGCTTTGAATGTCTGCTCCGTCATCAATGCCCCCTTCTTCTCCGTCTGCACCAAATGAGATGATATCAAACGCCTCGTGGTGGGAACTCGGGGAGAGGTAAACATAGTCATTTCCCCAAGGATCGACAGGTATTTTGCTTATGTAGCCAGCTGTTGGATACTGCTTAGGGATGCGGCCTGTGGTGGGCTTGTTGACAAGCGCCTGAAGACCTTGTTCGGTGCTTGGGTAGTATCCGTTATCAAGGTAGAAGCGTTTTGCAGCTGTGGAAAAACCTTGAATTTGCATCTTAGCTTTTACGACGCGAGCCTTGTGCGGTTCGTCAAGAAACCGGGGAACAACGATAGATGCAAGGATACCTAGAATAACAATAACTACCATCAGCTCCATTAAGGTGAAGCCTGCTTCTTTTGACTGTTCTTTATGTTTCTGTTGTTTGTTTTGAGGCATCATAGCTCCTTACAATCTAACCTTTTTCTTATATTCTATTCCGTTCAATGAAAAGATGAGGTGGTCGCGTTTAATTGCTTTTAGGATAAAGCTTCCAACTTGATCTCCTTCATGCAGTACTTGATCACCTATTACGACCATTCGCGTAGAAGCTTGTTCTGACCATGCAAGTGCGTCAATCTGTAATGCTTCCAATGCCGGATGGGACGCTTCATCGGGGGGGCTATTGGAATCCCGGATAGCATGTTTTTCAGATCGGGCATTTTGGGCATGTTCGAGTGGCTGTGCATCAACAGTGTTGTCTTCTATTTTTGTGTCAGCTTCGTTTGCCATAGCTAACACAGGTTCTTCCTGTGGGCTGTCATACACCGTAATGGAGACAGCATCATTTTTTGTTGGAATTAAGAGCTTTTTTGCTATCGGGGGAGTTGTAATTGTCTCTGGAATAGGTGCGTGTGGGGGCTCCACATCAGGTGCCGTTGCCCGTCGGTTCTTGTTTATATTTGCAGGTTCCGGAGAATGTTCCGCCGGTGCGGAATTAGCAGCTTTTAATTGAGAGCCTGAAGGGCTTATGGTCTGTTTTTGCAGGCTATTTTCGATTGTTGGAGCTTGCTCCGCATCGTTTCGGGACAATTGGGGGAGTCCTAATGTGTATATAGCTCCTCCAATCAGAATTGCTGTAAGGATACACGCCGCAATAACTTTGTATTTCAGCTGCTTTTTTTGGGTTCGAATTGAAAAAAGACCTTGATACATAGGGTCAGAAGCGACTTTTTCAATGAGTGCAGGAGAAATTTTTGAGACGCCGGAAAATGTGATGCTGTCTAATGCATGGGAAGAAATATGATTAATAAGACGGGGCAGCCCGCCTGTGACAAGCCAGACGCGCGCGAGGGCACTGTCCTCAAAGACTGTAAGGTCTGGAAAGTCTGCGTTGGCTAATTTGAATTGCACGTAGTTTTCTGTTTCTTGCTTGTCCATCGGGAACAGTTCACAACGTACGCCAATTCGTTGGTTTAGCGCCTCCAATCCCGGCTGTCTTAGTCTGTCCATGATCTCAACCTGACCGATGAGAATTATTTGAACCAGAGGAATAGCTCCGAGGCGCATGTTGTAGAGTGCCAGCAGTAATGAAAAATGTTCGTCAGTTAAGAGGTGGCTTTCATCAATAACAATGACAGGTTTTTTTTCAGCTTCAGCCTGTTGCATAAAAAAGTCATGCAAGCCTTCCGTCAGGTCGTTGATAGAATTACGGCCTGTGGTGTCAATGCCATATTGTTTGCAGAAGTTGTAGAGTAGCTCCGCCGGCTTAAAAAAAGGGTTTCCACTTTCAGCAAAAATATACTCATCTCCGGAAGATTGCATAATGTGCCTGCATACGGATGTCTTGCCGATGCCGATCTCTCCGGTAAGTAGAATAAGCCCACAGTTACACTCGAGCCCGCGGGTAATTCTGTGAACTACCTTTTTGTGACTTTCGGAAGGATAAAATTGGAAGGTGCGAAACTGTTCCCCGAAAGGGTTTATCTGCGCCGTTTCCTGTGGATGAGCCTGCATTGTGGAGCCTGTTATTTTGTTGAAGTTACCATTGTGAGCGTGATATCAACATCCAGAAGATTTTCTTTTGTGTGCTTGATGTTGAGGTTCTTTACGTCGATTCCCTGAAGCTCTTTTTCAATTTTATAGAGAAATGTTACCAGGTGCTTTTGGTATAAGCCTTTCAACTTAAGGGCAACTTCTTCCTCAACTAGATTATTTTCGAGATCGTGCTGTTGTGGACGCACTGCATCTATATTGCTGTTAACGTCTACGTCTCGGGCAACTTTCTCAATGATGGCAAAAAGGGTGCCTTTTTTTTTGTCTAATCCTTTCGAGAGCTTTTTGCGTTTTTGTATCAATTGAGAATATTCTTTTGTGAGAACTTCAAGTTGTCTGGCAGCCTTATTATTTTTGACAACCTGAAGTTGCATAGCTTTGTTGTAATCCATAGCTGGAAGCAGAATGAATTGAAGAATGCTCAGTAAAAGAAAACCGCAGATGCCAAGAATAAGAGTACGATGATTCTGCCCCATACTAGCCTGCCCTTTCCATTTCTAATTCAAAACGAATCCGTTTTTGCTTTTTCTGATTGGTTGCCCCTCGAATACTTACTGCGTTAAAATACCTATTTTTTGCTAATTGAGATCGCAATTTTTCGAGGGTGTTGTAACTGTCTGTTGTTCCCACCAGTCCCATATTTTTTTCTGTAATACGGATTGCTTCAACGTCTATATCAAGAGCTTTCGGGGTGCTCGTATGCAGTGCAAGAAGCAGGTCAAGAGAGTCTTTTTTTGTGTCGGTATCATTTGAAATTGTTGTACCGCGTAATTGGGACAGGCGTGATTTGAGAATGCTTGTGTATTGAATGGCGCCGAAAGAGCCTCTTATATCGGGTAATGTCTTTTGTAGCGTATTTTTGAGCTCTGTATTAAGCGCGGCTGCATGTTGCGCGTTCTTGTGTCCCTGAGCAAACAGAGAAATTGACCACCCAAGCATGAGGATGCAGGTAATCGCCGTTGCATATGTTGTAACCTGTGTAAGCAAATCTCGCTGTTTTAAAAAATAAAATTCATCTTTACGGAAGTTGAGAAGTTTGGTCGGCGTAAATGCAGGGTTTTTTACAGGTGCCAATGCAATTGCCGGAAGGCATTCAAGCCATTCAGTATTGTCTTTGATAGGCAAGAGAGTGGAAGCCTTCGGATGCTTGTGAATTGCAGTAGTGGGAATGCCCATTTCGTCTGCGAAAAGTTTTTCGACACCTTGGAGTTGTGCAAGATCCCCGCAGAGTAGCATGGACTCCGCGTTTGGAGTGTTGCAGTTAGCGCTTGCCAAAATTTGTTTTGCAAGGCGTTGAAGTTGCGTAATTAAAGCTTCTTTAAAGTCTGCTTCTTCCGGTTTGCTGGAATTATCGACTGTTGCGATATCAGAAAAGTATATAAATCTGTCTATACTGTCTTGCGTAGCGTTAAGCTGCTGCTCTAATGCTTTTTTGATGTTGAGTATCCCATAGGGGATCTGGGAAACAGTGCATGGAATGTTGTTTTCAATGCATACTAGCTCTGAGTTTTCTGCATCAATGTTTAGAAGCAGTGTCGGTGCGTTGGAACTGATTGCACTTGCAGCTTGTGCTAAAGCAAAAGAATTTACTGTGATTAACTGTGGGTCAATATCGTGCGTCTGTAATGCCTTTACTAAGCTTGATAGAAATTCTTTGTGCATAGTCGCGGATGTGACCTTACGACCTTGCCGGGTTTTGGCACCAAACTGAATGCCCGTGACTGTTTCTTCTGAAGTAAACGGGATTTCTTGTTCCAGTTCAAATTCAAGAGCCTGAGAAATCTGTTTTGCTGAGGAGAATGGAAAAGTCCAGTTGCGAAGAATGGTTACCTGTGTGGGTAAAGATAGTCTGTATTGGTCAGATCGTAGCTCGTAGCGGTCAAGGACAGCAGCAAGTTCTTTAGCCAGAGTTAGGGGATCGCTAAAATCGGATATAGGGGCAATGTGATGCTCCAGTAATTGGGCACCGCGCCAACTTACAGCAAATTGACAAAATGCCATCCGTTCTTCAGAGCAGGCAATACAGAGAATTTTTGTGGACATATTCTTGTGGGGGGATTCGACCGTTGAATGAACAACTTGTTATAATACGACTGAAGTCTGCAAAATAGGACAACACGCTTTACTACATTAGTCCTCTCCCAAAAAGCAAATTATTTCAAGTTTAAAGTAGTGATAGTTCCGTTACAAGGGGTGCCGAAGCATGTTGAATATTGAATGTAAGCGTACCTTGTTCAGCTGAAGTGTTTATCTTTTAAAGTATCGCTCTAACTGTAAACATTTCTGTATATATTTGATGGACATGAGTTTCGATTAGGAGTAAGCGCTCTTTGTTGTAGTAGTAAAAAAATTTTTAATAACAGGGGGGTGTTATGTTTTTTCGTAGCATAACTATACTATTTTTGTGTTTCATATCACTTTTGCCAGCCTCTGCCCAAGCGGGGGGAAGCGCGAATTTTTGGCTATATGGTCAGGCTTTTTTTAGATTCCATGACGATGGAACGAAAACCGTTACAAGCAGCAGCGAGAGCGGAATGGATTTGGGTGGAGCGTCATCATTTTCTATTGCTGAAGAGGATGGAACACCACTATTCGTCGGTTCAGGGACGGTTGTTTATAAGGTGAATGAAGGTGGAACTCCCTTACAGTTGACATCTTCGTTGACCTCATCCTGTACCGTTTCTCAAACGGCAGCTTTTTTGCCTGATAGTACCGTTGTTAATCGTTTATATCTTATATATTTAGATGGATCTTCGGGGTTGAAATATTCCACACTGGATGCTTCGAAAGAGACTGTTGAAGAGATATGGGTGCAGCAAGATGCTGAAATCACAGGTACTCATGATTCCAAAGCAATTACTATTGCAGATCATGCAAATAAAAAAGATGTTTGGATTATAAGTCTCACCAGTAGTTCGTATACAGGGCCTGGAGACACTCCGCAGGGGTTTGAGGCCGTATTATTTGATGGTTCTAATTTTATCAGAAAAGACATTATAGCTCCTGAGATGGCAAAACCTATAGCTACTTATTCAAATTTTAAGCTTTCACCTGATGGAAAAAAGCTTGTTTACGGTTATGAGCAGGACTCAAAAATAGGGTTTGTTGAGTATGATTTTAATAATGAAACAGGGAACATTACCTACAACCGCACTGTGGAAATGCCTGCGACTTCCACGACTTTGAACGGGGGCGGGATCGCGTTTTCCGCAGACGGAAGATACTTATATATGGGCGGAGGAACATACTCTGGTCTGCCTGAGTTCTTTCAATTGGATCTCCAAAATTCAGAAGCTATACCAGTATCAATGACTGTGCCCGAATTGGGGGCTGATAAGCAGATAGGAGGGGGGCAACTCGCACCGGATGGTAATATCTATTACTGCATTGCCTTTCAAGGGATAGCGAGCATCATAAATTCGGATAAAGCTTATGATGGAACTGACACAGGTGCTCATCTTAGTGTAGTCGAAGAGAAAAAGATAGTATCCGCCAAACCGGGACTGCCGCTTTTTAACCAGAGTCTGCTTTTAACAAAAGCGGTAATAATCAACAGGGATAACTCAAATCTGCAATTAAAGGTTGATACCTCTAAACTTCCTGCTGGTACGTTGGACAGTTACGGCATCTGCTGGACAGATTCTGGAACGCCAACGATTGCAGATAGCAAACTCAGTGCTACAGACCCCGCTGCACCTCCAGTGTGGGATATGAATGACTACCTTACTGCAGGGACAAGCTATACTATTCGAGCATTTGCTACTGTTGACGGGACAACATATTATTATGATGAAATGCAGATGACGCTCTCAGCTCCACCTGCTGTGGATATCTCTGCAACAAGTACTTCTTCAGCAAAGAGTGCGCTTGTTTCTCTGAAAGTAGTTCCAGTTGATGGTTGTACCTATGCATGGGAACAGGAGAGTGGAAGTTCTGTAACTATTGCGAATGCAGATAAAGCTAATGCTTCATTTATTATGCCTGATTCTGAGGTTGGCATTAAAATTACGCTTACCAAGTCAGATGGCACTTCTGCTTCAAAACATCTCGTCATTACATTAGGTTCTGCGGTTATTAAAACTCCTGCTGATGTGAGCAATGGTGGTACCGTGTCCTTGGTTGCACAAGAAGTAGACGATGCAACGTACCTGTGGGAACAGACTGGTGGCCCTACCGTCGCTATTACAAACCCCACTGCCAGCGAAGCTCAATTTGATGCAAGTTCCATTGCTGACGGAACTTCATTGACCTTCAAACTTACTGTAACAAAGGACGGAAAAAGTTCGGTTGTGACAAAGGACATCACCGTTCGTACTCCTCCTGCGATCACGTTTGTGGATATTCCTTCTCAGGCCAAGGCTGGCGTTACCGTTAACTTGAAAGTTCAGCCTGTAGATGGCGTAACGTATGCGTGGGCAAAGACTGCTGGAGTGCCTGTTACTGTATCTGATAATACAACTGCTAACGCGTCGTTTACAATGCCAGACGGTGCAGGCGTTATGACCTTTGAAATTACGCTCACAGATGCCTATGGCATTAACTCAGCCAAATCTGTAAGCATTAAGTGCGATGCTCCGCCTGTGGCGAATGCTGGCCCAGACCAAGAGGTGAAGGCTGGTGATCTTGTAACCCTTTCTGGCGATAGTTCTTCGGATCCTGCGGGTGAAACGTTGACCTACTCGTGGACTCAGAAATCCGGGACAACCGTGAGTTTGCAAGGGGCAGCTAAGTCAACTTGTACTTTTATTGCGCCGGCTTCCAGTGAGGCGTTGAGCTTTGAACTGAATGTTACTGATCCTGGTGGGCAGAGTAGTACTGATACCGTAAGTGTTAATATTGGTGTCCCACCTGTTGCTAATGCCGGTCCTAATCAGAAGGTAGAGACAGGGGACGCAGTAACACTTAGCGGCAAAAATTCTTACGATCCTGAAAATCAAGTTTTGACATATAAATGGGAACAGGTCAGTGGCGAGCCTGTTACCTTAAATGATGATACGATCGCTAAACCTAGCTTTACAGCACCTGATATAACTGGTGCGATCCAATTCAAGCTTACAGTTACAGATACAGAAGGCTTGACTTCAGATGACACTGTAATTTGTAATATTGTTCGAACTGGTTTGGTAAAAATTGCTCCAATTGCTGACGCCGGAGCTGACTACACAGTTGAATGTGGTACATTAGTCTCTCTGAATGGTTTGAATTCCCATGCACGTGGTGCTGGTGATTACTTGAATGGATACCGTTGGGAAGTGGTGTCTGATAGTTCGAAGAGTGTAACGTTACGCAATGCAACATCTGCACGCGCTACCTTTACAGCACCAGCCAGTGCGGCAAAAGTTGTCCTTAAGTTAACCGTAAGGGCTAAAAGTGCATTGGAAGATTCTGACACCGTGGTCATAAACGTTACTGATGCAGGGACTCCTCCTGTTGCAGATGCCGGTACTGATCAGTCTGTATCCAGCGGGGCATCGGTTACATTGAATGCGAGTTCTGCATCAGTAGTTTCCTATTTGTGGGAGCAGACTTCTGGTAGCCCAGTTGAGCTTAGTGATGTAACAGCGGCTAGCCCGACATTTACTGCACCATCGCTTTCCTTAGGTTGTGAGACCCTCGCATTCCGTTTGTCAGTTACAAACTCTGAAGGTTTAACAGACAGTGACACAATTATTGTGAATGTCGGCAGCGGCGGAGCCCTTACCATGCCTGCCGCTGTGGCTAGTAGCAGTGTTGCTAGTAAGTATTTCGAGGGCTCAACGGTAACTCTTGACGCTAGCGCTTCTACTGCAAATGGTGGAGCCTCTCTTAAGAGTTTCTCATGGAAACAGGTTGCTGGCCCTATGGCACCATTGTCCGATCCATCCGCAAGTAAACCGACATTTGTATGTCCTTCCACAGAAGTAGAAACAACACTTGTTTTTGAACTGACTGTGACAGACAGCAATAACATGGAATCTACAGACCGAGTTTCTGTTACCTATCTACCTAATACTTTTGCAGATATTGATAGCAAACAGATTCAGTTTATAGCCTATGACGGCTTTACGCATCTCGGTATTGCACCTAAGGTCGCTGCTGCAGGTTCCGGAACTACAAGCGGGGCTGTTGTAGCCTTAAAACCTGTTGATCCGCCTACAGCTACAGGCACTGCACCTACGCAAATGACATACGGACTTATTGATTTTAAAGTTCGTGTGGAAAAACCGGGTGATTCAACAGAAGTAATGGTTGTACTTCCTGCGGCTGCTCCTGCTAACTGGGTAAAACTGGATCGTTCTTCTGGCGCTTGGCTCGATTATACGGATCATGTCACCTATAATAGTAGCCGAACAATTGCGACTATAAAACTGACCGATGGTGGCATTGGTGATGACGATGGTGTTGCAAACGGAATTATTGTTGATCCATCCGGCCCTGGTGTTATGACTAGCCCAACCACTTCCCCAAGTAGTTCAGGTGGTGGTTCAGGTGGTGGTTGCACTATGGTACCATCTTCGTCATTCCATATTGATCTCTTGATGCTTCTTTGTGGATGGGCAGTGCTTATCTTCTATAGAAGAAAGTATAAAAAGATAGTTCGATAATATCGTACTCTTTTAAATAATAGAGGCCGGCATTTCTATACAGAAATGCCGGCCTTTTTTTTATTATGTGGCATACAAGCCCGGTGTTTTCTTTCAGAGAATCGGCAGCTTGATTTTTGCGTAAGGATTCAGTGGAGGAAGAATGTGGGCACGGGAGGCTCTGTTGAAGGGCTAAAAACTGAGATGCCTTATGTGCTATCGGAAGTTTGAAAAGCTTTTTGTATATCCGATCTATTATAAATATCCGTAAGTGTTATACCTATCATCGACGGGGCTGTTATCTCACTGTTATTGCAGATATAGTTTAAAAAGTAATAATCTCATACTGATGGGAGTGATTATGCTGTTTTTTCGCATGGCTCTACTATTTTTCTGTGTTGTCCCGTTTTTGCTTCCAGCCTCTGCCCACGCGGGGGGAAGCGCGAATTTTTGGCTATATGGTCAGGCTTTATTTAGCTTCCATGACGATGGAACGAAAACCGTTACAAGCAGTTCCCCAATGGAACTTGCCAGCGGAGCGTCATCATTTTCTATTGCTGAAGAGGATGGAACACCACTATTCGTCGGTTCAGGGACGGTTGTTTATAAGGTGAATGAAGGTGGAACTCCCTTACAGTTGACATCTTCGTTGAACTCATCCGCTACCGTTTCTCAAACGGCAGCTTTTTTGCCTGATAGTACCGTTGTTAATCGTTTATATCTTATATACTTAGATGTCTGTTCATGGTTTGGTTTTTCTTGCCTGGTTGCTTCGAAAGAGACTGTTGAAGAGATATGGGTGCAGCAAGATGTTGCAATAGCGGGAACACATGATTCCAAAGCAATCACTATAGCAGACCATGCGAACAAAAAAGATGTTTGGATTATAAGTCTCACAAGTAGTCCGTATACAGGACCTGAAGACACCCCTCAGGGTTTTGAAGCAGTTTTGTTTGACGGTACGAGCTTTACCAGAAAAGACATTATAGCTCCTAACGTAGCAAAACCTATAGCTATATACTCTAACTTTCAGCTTTCACCTGATGGGAAAAAGCTTGTTTACGGTTATGAGCAGGACTCAAAAATAGGGTTTGTTGAGTATGATTTTAATAATGAAACAGGGAACATTACCTACAACCGCACTGTGGAAATGCCTGCGACTTCCACGACTTTGAACGGGGGCGGGATCGCGTTTTCCGCAGACGGAAGATACTTATATATGGGCGGAGGAACATACTCTGGTCTGCCTGAGTTCTTTCAATTGGATCTCCAAAATTCAGAAGCTATACCAGTATCAATGACTGTGCCCGAATTGGGGGCTAATAAGCAGATTGGTGGGGGACAACTCGCACCGGATGGTAATATCTATTACTGCATTAGTTTTGAAGGGATAGCGAGTATCATAAATTCGGATAAAGCTTATGATGGGACGGAATCTGGTGCCCATCTCAGTATTATATCAGAGGAAGCTGTAGGGTCCGCCAAACCGGGACTGCCGCTTTTTAACCAGAGCCTCCTTTTGACAAAAGCAGTAATAATCAAGAGGGAAAACTCTAATCTGCAATTAGAGGTAGACACTTCTAAACTTCCTGCTGGTACGTTGGACAGTTACGGCATCTGCTGGACAGATTCTGGAACGCCAACGATTGCAGATAGCAAACTCAGTGCTACAGATCCCGCTGCACCTCCAGTGTGGGATATGAATGACTACCTTACTGCAGGGACAAGCTATACTATTCGAGCCTTTGCTACTGTTGACGGAACTACATATTATTATGATGAAATGCAGATGACGTTGTCGGTTCCACCTACAGTTGATACCTCTGCGACAAACACTTCTTCATCGGAAGGTGCGCTTGTTTCTTTGAAAGTTGTTCCAGTGGAAGGGTGTTCCTATTTATGGGAACAGGAGAGCGGCCCAACGGTAACGATTTCTAATGTTAATAGTGCCAATGCCTCCTTTACTATGCCTGATGCTGATGTTGGTGTAAAAATTACACTTGTTACTGCTGACGGCACATCCGCTTCCCAAAGTCTTGTAATTAACTTAGGTCCTCCAGCGGTTATTGAAACGCCAGCTGATGTGAGCAATGGCGGTTCCGTGTCCTTGGTTGCACAGGCTGTAGATGGTGCGACGTACCTGTGGGAACAGACAGCCGGCACTCCTACTGTAACTATTACAAACTCAGATGCACGCGAAGCTCAGTTTGACGCTACCTCCATTGCTGATGGGACCTCTTTGACCTTCAAGCTTACTGTGACTAAAGATGGCGTAAGTTCGGTTGTGTCAAAGGTCATTACCGTCCACACTCCGCCTCCAGTTGATATCTCTGCTACAAAAACTTCTTCGCCGGAAGGTGAGGTTGTTTCTCTGAAAGTTGTTCCAGTGGAAGGGTGTACCTACCTATGGGAACAGGAAAGTGGGACAGAAGTTACTATTTCTAACGCTGACAGTGCCAATGCTTCATTTACCATGCCTGCTTCTGATGTTGGTGTAAAAATTACACTTGTTAGTGCTGATGGCATTTCTGCTTCTAAAAGTCTTGTGGTTGCCTTAGGTCCTCCTGCGGTTATTGAAACGCCTGCTGATGTAAGTAATGGCGGTTCTGTGTCCTTGATTGCACAATCTGTAGAGGGCGCAACGTATCTGTGGGAACAGACTGGTGGCACTCCTACTGTAACTATTACAAACTCAGATGCTCGCGAAGCTCAGTTTGACGCTACTTCCATTGCTGATGGAACTTCTTTGACATTTAAACTTACTGTAACCAAAGATGGTAGAAGTACAGTTGTAACAAAGGTTATCACTGTGCGTACTCCTCCTGTTATCACGTTTGTGGATATTCCTTCTCAGGCCAAGGCTGGCGTTACCGTTAACTTGAAAGTTCAGCCTGTAGATGGCGTAACGTATGAGTGGGCACAGACAGCTGGAATCTCCGTTACAATATCTAATGCCACAACAGCTAACGCGTCTTTTACAATGCCAGACGGTGCAGGCGTTATGACGTTTGAAATTACGCTCACAGATGCCTATGGCATTAAGTCAGCCAAATCTGTAAGCATTAAGCGTGATGCTCCGCCTGTGGCGAATGCTGGCCCAGACCAAAATGTGACAGAGGGTGACACTGTAACCCTCTCAGGCGCTGGCTCTTCGGATCCTATGGGTGAAACGTTGACGTATGCGTGGACGCAGACGTCAGGAACAGAAGTGACTTTGAAAAAGGTAACTGATTCAACCTACACCTTTGTTGCTCCTGTTGTACCTGCTGCTGGTGAGTCTTTAGTTTTCCAGCTGAAAGTTACTGATCCCGGTGGGCAGAGTGATACTGATGACGTAACTATCAATGTTACATATTTAAATGATCCTCCTGTGGCGAATGCTGGTCCTAATCAGAATGTGAAGACAGGGGATAAAGTGACACTTAGCGGTATAAATTCTTATGATCCTGACGAAGGCGCTTTGACATATAAATGGGAGCAGACTGGTGGCGAGACTGTTACCTTAACTGATGATACAGACGTCAAACCTAGGTTTACTGCTCCTGATGTAACCGGAGCGCTTCAGTTTAAGCTTACAGTTACGGATAGTGGAGGACTGACCTCAGATGATTCTGTAATTTGTAACATTTCTACATCCAGCTCTACAAAGATTGCTCCAATTGCTGAAGCAGGGGCAGATTACACGGTGGAATGTGGTTCATCAGTAACGCTGAACGGTTTGAATTCCCATGCACGTGGTGATGATTATTTAGTTGGATACCTTTGGGAAGTGCAGTCCGACAGCTCGAAGAGTGTAACATTAAGCAATTCCACAGCCGCATGTACCAGCTTTACTGCACCGTCCAGTGCGGCGAGAATTGTCTTTAAGTTAACAGTAAGGGCTCAGAGTGGATTGGAAGATACAGACACCGTCGTGATAAATGTTACAGATGCAGGAACTCCTCCTGTGGCAAACGCCGGTAGTGATCAGTCAGTATCAAACGGGGCAGTTGGAGTCGTTTTAGACGCGTCCGGTTCTACAGCACCGGGAAGCTCAATAGTTTCCTATTGGTGGGAGCAAACTTCCGGCCTACCTGTGGCGCTAAGTGACATTAGGGCGTCTAATCCGACATTTGATGCTCCATCGCTTGCGTCCGGTTGTGAAGCACTTGCGTTTCGATTGTCAGTGACCAACGCTGAAGGCATGACAGATAGTGATACTGTTATTGTGAATGTTGATAGCGACGGAGCGCTTCTCATGCCTACCGCTGTACCTACTAGCAATGTCGGTGCAGGTAAGTCCGTTGAGGGAGCAACAGTAATTCTTGATGCTAGCGCTTCTTCTGCAAGTGGTACGGCTACTCTTACAAGTTATTCATGGACGCAGGTTGCTGGGCCTATGGCTCCGTTGTCCAATCCTTCTGCAATCGCTCCGACATTTGTATGTCCTTCTACGGAAGTGGAAACAACACTTGTTTTTGAACTGACAGTGACTGACAGCAATGACATGGAGTCTACAGGACGTACTTCTGTTGTCTACACTCCTAATACCTTTGCAGATATTGATACTAACCAGATTCAGTTCACGGCCTACGACGGTGTTCAGCACCTTGGTATTGCGCCTAAGGAAGCTGGAGCAGGTACCGGATTTACTAGTGGTGCAATTGTAACCTTAAAGGCTGTGGATCCGGCCAGTGTTTCAGGTACAGGCACTGCACCTACGGAGATGACCTACGGACTTATTGATTTTAGGGTTCGTGTGGAAAAACCGGGTGATTCAACAGAAGTGACAGTCGAACTGCCTTCGGCCGCTCCTGCCAACTGGGTAAAACTGGATGGTTCTGGCGCTTGGGTCGATTATACTGAGCATGTCAGCTATAATGCTAAGCGAACAATTGCGACTATAAAACTGACCGATGGTGGCATTGGTGATGCCGATGGTATCGCAAACGGAATTATTGTTGATCCATCCGGCCCTGGTGTTATGACTAGCCCCACCCCTTCCCCAAGCAGTTCTGGTGGTGGCTCCGGTGGTGGTTGTACGATGACACTATCCACGCCATTCCATATTGATCTTTTGATGATTCTTTGTGGATGGGCAGGACTTATCTTCTATAGAAGAAAACGTAAAAAGACAGTTCGATAATCTCGTAGTCTTTTAGCAAAAGAATAGAGGCCGACATTTCTATACAGAAATGTCGGCCTCTTTTATTACGTGACTTACAAGCACTGTGCATTATCGGCTTAGAACATCTTGATTCTGTAGATTAGCTTTCTAATTTGGGCATTAAAAGAGGGGGGGCATTACAAGTAGTAGTATCCCAGATTGTATGACAGATGGAGCGCAATGCATATTGCGAGGCTCTGATGACGATCCCATACTGCCCCTAACAGAAGTGATGGAAAAAATGTAGCCATTGCCCACAGAGGTGAGTGAGAAAACAGATGGAAAACGGCAAATAACAGTGAGGTGATGACATTTGCACGGGATGGTAAAAAATAGTTCTGACTAGTACCTTGGTTACAAAAAGAAGTCTTGCTTAAGAAATCCTGAAGCAAGCCACGAAATATGATTTCTTCAGCACACGCACCAATGAGTAGTCTTGGCAGGTTGGCCGCAGTAGCCGGATCTGGCAGGAGTAGTGCAACAGATGTCAATAAAAATGCGGTAAAAGTAAAACGATACTTTTCGATGCTGGTGGAAGCTATCATGGGAATAGGGTGCCTTATAGTAGGGTGCTGGGCGGTATAGCTTGTAGTGATTTCCTTAATTAGCGTTTAAGGGGTGACCAAAGGGCTATGGACGCCTTTGACCAGCAACAAAATATCGCCGCAGGATCAGAGACAGGATGGCAAACAGTACCAAGAGAGCCAGAGTGTAATCATTCTTCTCACCTATAGTGCATCCTCCCCCCCCCCCACCTTCGGTTGAGCTGGTTGAAGGAGTCATTCCAAGAATTTGCGGGTCGTCTATACGACCGGGTGTAACGTCTTCATCATAGCTGCCACCATCCTGTATAGCAGAAACAACGTAGTATGTACTTGTTGACGTTAGTTTTTCAACTGGAGAAATATATTTTCCTGAAATGTCGGTGAACCACCATTTTCCATCTCTATAGTCTTCAAACGCTGCATAACTGAATGGCCTGTGCGTTCCATTTGCTAACAGTTTTGTCAACGTTAGTTGGCTTGCCGCTACATTGGGCAGCCCGCTTACAGGATACCGCATGCTGATAACACTGCCTGCCGGTGTCAGTATGCTAAAAGAGTGTTGCTGGCTGTATACAGCGTCAAATTTTGTACCGTATGCGGAGTTAACTGTTACAGCAGGTTGAACCTCGTTATTTTCAGTCAGCAGGGTTGAGATAGGAGCATTGGGTTGGTTTGGGTTAAGCTCAATATTTTCGTAAACTGGTACGTCTTTTGTCATCCCGCTGAGAACAAGAGCATACGGTTGAGGCCCCTTGGGAATATTGTGTGCAGTAACTTCTGCTGTGTACGTGCCGGGCTGCGGCTTTTTAATGGTTACAGAAACAGTATTATTCAATCGGTCAAAATTTGTACTTAAAACTGACGTACTATAATTTGCTATAATAGCAGGGGTAATACTCGCCGGTTGCCATGTCCCACCTGAATTTTCCAGCCCACGTCCTGTGGAATTTCCGGTCGCGCAGTATACGCCTAGTTGGTCACTTTCTTTTTCAACAGCAACAACGAGTTCGCCTGCCTCTATGGTAAGACCAATCGGAAATCCATATTCGCCTGAGGGGATGTATGCAAATTTTTTTCTGTAAATCTCATCTCCGACACTGCCATTGTATGTGTATACGACAATTGACACGTCGCTAATCAAACTGTTCGCATTTTTGAAAGCAACATCTACAGATTGTAAGATGCATGGATATTGGGGGGGGGTCACTTTGAGGCCGACAGCTTTGCCTGTGTAGAAACCCACAACCGAATCAACATACACTTCCTTATTTAACCAGTTTACTTTTATAGCGTTGTCTGGATACACCCATGTTCCATCAGGTTGCTGCACTCGGAGATCAAGATCATTAACAAGACCTCCCGAAGTAACCGTTGAGCCCGGATAATCTGTCCAGCCTAATGTTGCCCGGAATGGTTTTTCGTCATTTTCAACTTCAAAAGAAAATGATTTGCTGTAGCTTGTATCTGTTGGGGCATCAGAACCTTTGATGTCAATAAACTTCGTTGTGTATCGGTTATCTGAATTGATTGAGGCCTCGAAGTTTATTCTGCCCCATCCCTGTACATTGTCAGGGACGGAGAAGCTTTCCTGTCCAGCTCCTGTTCCGTATTGACCGGGAATCAATGCATCCGCCCCATGGATAAGACTTGTTTTAATTAGTGCCGCGCTGGGGGTACTCATTCCCTCTTCTTTCATCAGGTATTCACGCATAAGGGCTGCTGTTCCAGCAACCAGAGGGGTCGCCATGCTGGTTCCACCTGACCAGTAATAATTGTCATTAAACGCGCCCCATCCATTTCCTACCTGTTGTGAGGATCTGGTCGAGAGAATGTTTGTTCCCGGAGCTATAATTTCTGGTTTATAACGTCCATCCATCGTTGGGCCTCTGGATGAAAACGCAGCAAGGCCATAGGGTTTATCAGAAGTGATATCGGATGCTATTGGTTCAGCGTAGGTGCGAAATGTTGACCACGAACTTGTAGCAAATCCTTCTCCGCTTTTGGTTCTATAAGATTCGCTGGCACCGACAGAGAGACAGTTTTTAGCCGTAGCTGGAGAATCAATACAAGATGGATCGGTAACTCCATTCAAATCTTTATCATATCCGGCATTTCCTGCTGCAAAGAGCAACAAAAAATCTTTATGATCCCACATGAATTCGTCAACAGTGACGCTTTCACTGCTGTAGTCTCCTGCTCCGGAAGTGCCCCAACTGTTTGTGTGAATTCGTGCACCGGCATCATACGCCGGCTGAAATAGATCAGCTAGGCTGGAAGGAATACCGGGTAAGCTGCTGCTGCCATCCCCTGCTCCGACGCTTTGAAAATAAAGTTGAGCCTTGGGAGCAGCTCCGGCATAGCATGTGCTCGGAAAATTATTCGTAGCAGGGGAAGCTCCGGAGAGCATGCCGTTTCCAGCGATAATACCTGCGACATGGGTTCCGTGACCGCATTTGTCTGTAATACTTGCTCCGGAAAAAACAGTGTTGGTAACTCGGCTTCCCGATAGTCCATCGCTGAAGTCTTTAAGAAGAGTATCTGGATATCCTGTATCAATACCGGAATCGCAAACAGCAATTATTTGTCCTTCGCCAAACAGCTGACTGTTTGAAACAGGCCATGTTCGTTCCTGTGCAGAGCGGGCTTGAATTATTTTGAGTGCTATATTGTTGTTGGTGCGGTGTTTGGGAGCTTGTTCTATCCATTTTACTCCCATAATATCTTTAAGTTTTTTTATATTTTGGATGGGGATTTTTACATCAAAAAGAATGTTCCATTCTGATGATGAGCTTGAAAGGACGATTCCTCCGGCTTCGGTGATTTTATTGCTGATTGCATCAACATTTTCACCCGGAAAGGCAACCACCCGTACATTCAGCATTTGATTCTGTTTTTGTAAGTCGTCTGGTGTGATGTCGTATATGCCTTGGGAGAGTTTAAGGTCTGCGACGTATTCGCCAATCCATCGAACAAAGCCAAGTCTTTCAACACTGGTAACTTTTGAGGTGTCCAGTTTGATTATGAATGCATATTGCGGAATATAATCGTAAAATTTTGCCCCAAGCTCTGTAAGGGATGTTTTCCATGTTGGTTGAATTGGGCCTGTAAACTGGACGATGTAATATTTATACTCATCTTCCAGTACTGTCGGCGTTGAGATTGAAAACAGCCGTGTTAATTCTTTTATGATGCTGCGTTTAGCGCTTGAATCAAGCTGCGGGGAAGGGCTCTCCTGTGAAGGCAGAATCTTTGACTGCAATGACTCATTCAGTGGATCAATCTGCCGGTTTTGGAGATAAAGCTTAGGAGTCGCAGATGAGTCTGATTGGCCCAAGCCTGCGGTAGGACAACAGATGAGTGCCGTAAGCAGAATTGTAAGTATGTAACATATTGGAAAGCGGTAGGTAGCGCGCATATAGATAACCTCAGCATATTTGATGAGGGCTTATATTGTCATAACGTGCTGAAAAGTCAATGTGAAGCAGATGGCTACAGAAGCAGAAGAGCCTGCTGCGATACTAAGAATACTTGAAATACGTAAGGGCAAAAAAGAAGACTCTTACATTGTAATGTAAGAGTCTTCTTGCTGCGGATCAAAACAACCTTGCTTGATTGTTCCAATCCTTTTCGGGGTAGTCTACGGAAATGCTATTTCACTTGGTCGTAGCTGGAGATAAATGTGGAAACACGTTCGCGTGACGCGCTGATTCTGTTACGCAGAGACTCGCGGTACGCCTCCATATCCTTGATGGGGGTGGTTGCTACACCAGTGTCCATGGCGGCCTGAGCTACAGCCGGAACTTCCCATTCAAGGATACGTGGGTCGAGAGGTTTCGGGATGATGTAATCAATGCCGTATTCTAAGCTTTCTACGTCGTACATTTCGCAAATTTCTGCTGGTACTGGTTCTTTAGCCAGTGCGGCAAGAGCTTTCGCTGCGGCGACTTTCATCGCTTCATTAATCTCTGTCGCGCCAACATCAAGTGCGCCACGGAAGATGTACGGGAAGCCGGATACGTTGTTTATCTGATTAGGGTAGTCGGAGCGTCCTGTACCCATAATGCAGGTTGGAACAGCCTCTTTCGCGTCATCGTATGGGATTTCCGGATCTGGATTGGCCATGGCGAAGATGATGGGACTATCGGCCATGGATTTTACCATTTCCTTAGTGAGTAGATCTTTTACTGAGAGACCGAGGAAGCAGTGCGCACCCTTGAGGCATTCCGCAAGATCGCCGTAGTTTTTGTCCTGAGCGAATTCCGCTTTGTATTTGTTCAAACCCTCACGACCCTGATGGATGAGTCCACGGGAGTCGAACATGAAAATGTTTTCTTTTTTTACGCCAAGCTCAACATAAAATTTTGAACATGCGATTCCTGCTGCACCAGCACCTACAACGACAACTTTAAGGTCTTCAATGTTGCGGCCTGTAATTTCACAGGCATTGATGATGCCTGCACCGGAGATCACCGCTGTTCCATGCTGGTCATCATGAAATACAGGGATGTTCATTTCTTTTTTCAGGGTTTCTTCAATATGGAAACACTCAGGAGCTTTGATGTCTTCAAGGTTGATACCACCGAAGGTCGGTTCCAATGCTTTTGTAATCTCAATGATCTGCTCTGCGCTGTTGACAGAGAGGTTGATATCAAACACGTCGATATCAGCAAATGTTTTAAAGAGAACACCTTTGCCTTCCATTACAGGCTTGCCAGCCAGAGGGCCGATGTTGCCGAGCCCAAGAACAGCCGAACCGTCAGTAACTACCCCGACAAGGTTGGAACGTCCGGTGTACAGTGCAGCTGTTTCCGGATTGTCTTTAATGGCGAGACATGCCTCTGCAACACCCGGAGAATACGCCATGGAAAGGTCTTTTTGAGAGTTACACGGTTTTGCCGGAATAACTTCGGTTTTACCTCTGCGGGGTGCTTCGTGGTATGCAAGTGCTTCTTCTTTAGTAAACAAAGCCATGAGTGGGTCTCCTACAATATTTTCAATAAAAGAGAGTATAATCCGGTTCACAGGTATCCTGTGAACCGGGGTGAATTATTACATAAATATTTTTAGCAATGCAGTTGCCAGAATCAGCATGAAAGCTCCGCCAATGCGGGATGAGATCTGTGCGAATGGCATAAGCTGCATACGTTTGGATGCGGAAAGAACTGCTACGTCACCTGTGCCACCCATGTTTGCCATGCAAAGACCGCCTGTGATTGCTGCTTCAACTGGATAGAATCCGAGAAGCATTCCAACGAAGCCCGAACCGATGATAGAGCCGATTACAGTCATGGCAACGAGGATTACATACTGGATGGTGAGAGCGTCGATAACCTGTTGAATGTTGGTGTAAGCGACACCGATTCCCAGCAGCAGTGCCGGAGTAAGGCTTACCATAACAAAGCGGAACCACTGGAATGCACAGACTTCGTATTTACGTGGGAGCAGGCCAAGTGCTTTTACGGCACCTACGGAGAGAATCATCAGCGCGTAGGAGTGGATCGGAATGTATTTGCCAAGCAGTTTACCCCATACAAAGAAGGTGGTTGCCAGAAGAAGGCCGATTCCCATTGCCATGTAGTCTATGGAATCAACGTTTTCAGTGGAATCTTCAGCTTCAGCTTCTTGATTTTTGAGCAGCTTGCCGTAGCCGGAAATACCGGGAACCACAGAACCGAGACGGTGCAGTAAGCCTGCACAGACGATAGCAATGGCGTTACCTAGTGCGAGGGCAGGAACCATTTTGGAGAGCATGGTTCCAACATCCATATTCAATGTTGAACCGAAAATTTGCGAAAGCGGGACAGCTCCTGCGCCCATACCGCCACCCATAATAGGGAGTGCGATGTACAGCACGGCTTCTTTAAATCCAAATCCCATCATCATACCTGCAACACCGCAAAGGAGTAGAGCTGTTGCGACGCCACCAAGAATGACTGGCAGGTAACGAACGGCTGCTTTGATAAGCAGCTTTCTATCCATACCAAGGATTGATCCACAGATTAGCGCGGCAATGTAAAAGCTTAAGAAGCTTTCTTTTTTCATGAAACTTGTGATGATAGCCGAAGTTTTTTCCGGAAGGATTCCGTATCCGACAAGAGCCGCGGAACCGAAAATGATCAGGATAGGGCCGCCGCCGAGGTAGTCTTTAATGATTGGCGCGTGTTCGCCTATCTCATTGAGAATAGCACCGAGAATCATCATGATAGGAAACGCACCAACCATACCACCCGGAAGTGCCCCGAGGTATGTCGCGCTCATGACGACAACAGTTAGAATGGTAAACAGTCCTAGAGGGAGCCCCATAATTTTGTAATCAAGAATGGAGACTGACGCTGTATCTTGCAGAGTCGTGGCAGTACTCATTGTTTACTCCTTTAAATAGTGTTGCATAAAAAGGGACAGAACACAGAAAGCATTCCCACACGCGATGTGCGTTCTGGCCCTTTTCAATCTTGCTGCACTTACCTAAAAGCAGAATGTGTGCCACTTGGTTTTTTGTTATTATTATGTTTTATTTTAGTATGTTATAGGTTTTCCATCTACGGCATGTAGTCTTGAATATGTTACGGTGTCTTGTTTTTTAGGATGGAATTAGCGTCATTAAAAATGGAGTGATTACACAATGAATACGATTGGATAGAATATTCATTCAAGAAATCCGTATACGACAGGGTCAAACTGCGCATAAGAAAAAAGTGTCCTAAAAAATAGGACACTTTTTTGTTTTTAATTTTTTCAATAAAAAGAATAAGTTGTATATGTGTTTCGTCGGGTGTGGTGTTATTCTTTCTCTGACGTCTTGCTATGTAAGACATCGTGTTCTTTGAGCAGGGCATAGAGTCTTGACCGCGATAAACCGGAAATAGCGCAGGCATCTTTGATGACACCATCGGTAAGGAACATGACGTCTCGCAAGTACTGTTCTTCAAGTCTACGGTATGCTTCCGCGCGGAACTCGTTTAACGGAGGGAGGTCTTCTTTTTTTTCCGGTAACGGTGCGAGACGTGCCGGAGTTTGGCTAACCCGTTGCTTAGCGACAGAAATACGTATGACTTGCGGGATGTGTTGCGAAAATAGAAGCGGTTCATGGCGTGCGGCCGTGACTGCATGATCAATGGCGTGCCGTAATTCTCTGACGTTTCCCGGCCAGCTGTAGGATTCCAGAACTTCAAGTAGCTCTGGGTCAACTTTTTTAGGTGGGATACTGTATTGGCGGCAGAATATATCAATAAATTTTTCCACTAGCAGACGGATGTCCTCTTTGCGCTCCATAAGGGAGGGAAGAGGCAAGTGTAATGCTTTTATGCGGAAAAGTAGATCGGTTCTAAACGTTCCCTCTTCCACCATTGCTTCAAGATTACGGTTCGTGGCGGCAAGCAGCCTGAAGTTGCTGTGCAGCTCCCGCGCACTGCCTATTGGTCTGACGGTGTGTTCCTGAAGAATTCGTAAAAATTTCTTTTGTACTTCCAGCGAGAGCTCGCCAACTTCATCCAGAAAGAGGGTCCCGCCGTCGGCCTGCATGATCAGACCTGTGCTCTCTTGAGCCGCTCCGGTGTAAGCCCCCTTAGTGTATCCGTACAAAATTCCTTCTGCCAGAGAATCTGGGAGAGCAGCGCAGTCTACAACGATAAAGGGACGATGGCGTCGGTTGCTGTTTTCATGAATAACACGAGCGAACATCTCTTTGCCGACACCGGTTTCTCCGGTGATGAGCACATTGACGTCGCTTGTGGCGTATTGTTCTACCATGCCAAGAGCACGGCGTAATGCAGGGCTGTTTCCAACAATGTTTTCTCGTTGCAGCGGTGGCGCAGATTCCTGTGTCGTGGAAAGTCTTTTTTCCCTATAGCGTAGCGCGCGTTCAAGGGTGACGGCTATCTGGTGAATAGAATCGCTTTTTTGAATGTATTCCCATGCGCCGTTAGCGATGGCGGTTGCAGCATCCTCTGGTTCGCCTGCTCCTGTAATAATGATTACTTCCGGTGAAGGTTCTTGCGCCTTGAGTTTAGGCAGCAAGGTAAGGCCATCACCGTCCGGAAGGCAGACATCAAGGAAGACTACAGCAAATTCCTGCTCTGCGGCCTTCTGTGTCCCTTCTTGAAGTGTGCGCGCAAATGCGACTGTATGACCTTGGCGCTGTGCAGCTCTTGAAAGGGTGTAGCTGATAGATGGATCATCATCGATAATTAGAATTAAAGCCATGCAACATTATCCTGTTGAGAGTCTAATACCTTGCGGACAAGATTCCCGAGGTCTGAATTTCTAAACGGTTTGGCGAGGAATGCAGCGATACCAATTTCAGCGGATTGACGCATGAACAATTCGACATTGCTTCCCTCAAATCCACTGTAGATGATAACCCGTAAGGCAGGCGCTATGGCAGATATGGCCGTTGCGAGTTCAAGCCCTGTAAGTTCCGGCATTATCTGATCTGCCAGAAGTAGATCATATTCAGTCGGGTTTTCCTTAATCTGTTTAAGAGCTTCCGCGCTGCTTTGCAGCATGGTTACCGTGTACCCTTGGCGCATTAGGAACTTATGTACAGAGTAAAGCATTTCTTTGTCGTCATCTACAACGAGAATATGCTCCGTCCCCTGGGTAGACGATTGCTCCGGCTCCGGAGACCAGACGCATGAATCTGCTACAACTTCAGGTAGATATACACGGAACGTGGTTCCTTCATTTTTTTTACTTTCTACAGTTACGGTTCCGCCGTATTTCTTACTGATGCCGTGCACTGTTGATAACCCGAGTCCTGTACCACCTTTTTCTTTTTTGGTGGTAAAAAACGGGTCGAAAATACGTGGAAGAAGTGCTTCGTCTATTCCGATGCCAGTATCGGAGACGGACATGCAAAGATATCGTCCGGGCGTAAGTTCATGAGGAAGGTCATAACTGTCTATAGTTATTTTAACTTCTTCAATGCTGATAGTAAGAGTGCCCTGTTCACCAAACATTGCATGGTCAGCATTCAGGCAGAGGTTCATAATTACCTGATGCAATTCACCTGTATCAGCAAGGAGCATTCCTCCGTGTTTTGTTTTAGATGAAAATTTAATTTCAATGGTCGACGGAAGAAGCGTTTGTAAGAGTTGGATACATTCTTCAGCAAGGGCAGGTAGGGAAACAAGTTCTGTGGCAGCCTCTGAGCGGTTACTGAACCTGCGAATTTGTCCGATAATCTGCTTACCTCTGTAGGCTGCCTTGAGAGCTTGCTTAAGATCTTCATGCGCCGGATTGTCTTTGGGAACATCATCCAGAGCCAGCTCGCAACAGGAGCTTATTGCGCCGATAATATTGTTGAAGTCATGGGCTATACCCCCTGCAACAGTGCCAAGTGCTTCCATTTTCTGGGAATGGCGGAGTTCGGCAGCGAGTTGTGCTTCTCTTTCACTTGCGCGGCGCTTCTGGATAAGGTTTGAAACTCCCTGCATCATCAACGTAAGCTGACGTTCATCTGATTTTGAGAACGTGACTGTGTCATCTCCCAGTACGATGAGTGCCCGTAATTGTTCACGTTCCCAGATAGGAAGAGCGATGCTGTTTTTGAATTTGTTCATACCCAGTGGCCATACAACAGGCGTTTGGGCGTTTTCAGCCCTAAGTCGAGCTGTTTTTTTCTGTTGGAGCAGCTCTTCCCAAGGCGAAACAAGATCCTTAATACGCAGTCGTTTTTGTAGCGTGTGCCATGATGCATCTTCTTCTCTGCTGATACAATAGCGGTCAACTTCTTTACCTGATGTTATTGTGAGATAAACAGCTGTGTTAGCGTTGAGAAGCTTGCGCACTTTATCAACACTGAAGAGGATTAACTCGTCGGAAGAGCTTTTCTCCTGACCGTTTAATTCCAGCAGTGACTCAAGGCGTTCTTCTTCTCGTTTCAGGAGGTTGGTTGTTTTGTTGTTCTCTCGCAGCATGCGCAACAGAATGAGGATAGTGATGGAGAGCCATACAAAACAAGCTATGGCTACGAGGATAAGTGTTTTGTATTTATAAAAAAGTGTTTGTGGTTCAAAAAGAATTTCTGCGGTTTTAGGTAACATCGCCTGTTGGATGTGAAACTTTTTCAGCTGGCGATAATCGAAAACAAATTCATTTTGCGGGCTGCGGATAACCGGAAGGTCGGCAACCGGAATTCCTTTGAGGATATCCAGAGTGAGTTGGGCGGCATGTTCCCCTTGCTGGAAACCACTGAGCATTTTGCCACCCAGAACCCCATTGCCAAGGGTGTATCGCCATGGCGAGAACACGGGAAGGCCACTTGCAGTTGCCACTAGTGAAGTGCTTTCCGGAACACTCAGCACAGTTCCGTCCGGCGTGCGGTAATAGGAAAGATAGAGAATTGCCGTGTTCGCCGGTAGTGCAGCAAGTTTCTCCTGAAGCTCCTCTGGATTGAGTTTGGTAAGTTCTATGAAGGAGACTTTGTCGGCAAACAAAGGGGCAAGTTCTTTTGCTTGTTCAAGGTTGTTCTTACTGGATGTCGTAACACCGCCGCTCACGAGTGCAATATTTTTTGTTTTCGGGAATAGAGTAAGAGCGAGCTCTATTGTTTCTTTGATATCTACTTCCTCTGCAATTCCGGTAAATCCAGATTGGCCTTGTAATAGCTTTTGAGAAAAGCGGGTAACACCGCAGAAGGTGACAGGCACACCAGGGAAGAGCTGGTTACGGTACCGCACAAGAAAGTCCAGTGCATTGTTGTCTGAAGCAATGATGACATCAAATTTAGTATTTTTATATTTTGTTGAATACAGCGTGTGGAGGATGGGGAAAATCTCTGTAGGGCTGTACCGCTTAGTGTCCATGAACTCGTAGTGGACTTTTATAGGCGTGCTGGCTTGCTCTAATCCGTCCCGTATGCCTTGCAGGACAGATTCTCCCCATAGGTACCCCATATGGTAAGAATTAAGAACAAGAACTGTCGGAGTATGAGTGCTGGCTGCGGTGGCAACCGTAGGAGTGAGTGTGCTGGCGTATGATACGAATATAATAATAAATAGCAGTAAGTTCCGCATACTCGCTCTCTTTATGAGGTAAAGGCTTTCCCTATTGTAAATGGCTCCGTACATTAGGGGTGACGGTAGCTAATCACATGCAAAGTTGGAAGCAATATTTAATAACACGGTACTTCGAATTGTCATGTTGCAGTAACCGGAGAGGGCCGCACTATGCATTGCTTTGAAGGGTGGCAGATAATAGCTTGTAAGTGATTTTTGAAAAATGTTGTATAGTTATAACCAGTTTTTTTTCTTGAAGTACGCAAGCATTAGCAACACCACGAGTACCATGACAGAAAGCAACATATAATAACCATGTTGATAGTGGAGCTCCGGCATTACCTCAAAGTTCATTCCATAGATTCCTGCAAGAAAAGATAATGGAATAAAGATAGTGGCAAAAACAGTAAGAAATTTCATTACATCGTTGAGACGGTTTGTGATGGTCATGTTGTAAATATTGAGGTGGCCGTTAAGCATTTCCCGATAGACTTCAACCGCATCAACAGTCTGTTCGGACATATCTGATAAGTCTCTAAGAAAAGGACTTATTTCAGGTGAAATTAACTCATTCTCGATTCTGACAAGCTTTAAAACAATCTCTCTAGCCGGCCGTACGGCCTTACGTATGTAAGCCATCTCATGCTTATAGAAGTTTATTTTTTCCAAAAGTTCTTGAGTTGGGTTAGTTAAAATCTCTTCGTCGAACTCTTCAATTTTTTCTCCCATAGTTTCGACTATTTTTAAATAGTTTTCAAAGACGCAATCAAGAAGGGTATATAACAGGTAATCAGGGCCGAGACTTCGTATTCTACCATTTTTACGTCTGATTCGCTCGCGTACGGGTTCAAATACGCTTCCCGGTTGTTCTTGAAAGGTAAGGAGAAGATTCTCAGTCAGCACAGCGCTCAACTGTTCTGCATTTACCGTTGTCTGGATGGGATCATATGAAAGCATCTTGAGGCTAATGAAAATAGCCTCTGCGGATTCGTCTATTTTGGGCCGTTGTCCTGTATTGATGATATCTTCAAGTACAAGGGAAGATATGTTGAATGTTGAACCAATAGACGCCATCAAATCTGAGGCATGCAAGCCGTCTACGTTTAACCAGCTAGTTGAGCCACTAAATTTGTGTGCAGAAAGAGTTTCTATTGAATCTACAAATTCATCTCGGAGCATATTCTGGTCATAATCAATTAATCTTATACGGGGTTGCTCCGTTTTTTGTTGTCCTACAAATATAAGTGCTCCGGGGGGATGCCCTATTTTTTCATCCTGCTTGTTTAAAAATCTAGCCATTGCTTGCCTCCTGTTCCGTTTTAGACAGACTCAAAATGTGTGACCGTAACTATATTTGATAATTGTTACTACATGATATTATAGTAGAGAATGAAATTAGTTGGTTAATTCGGTAGTAGGAAATTAATTAATGTAACTATAAAAGTGACTTGTCGATAAAAATCGTGCCCTAATGTTGAAGGTTTTTTATTTAAAAAGGCTAGTTTGAATAAACTCGCCTGCACCGCTCAGACTCAGTACTATTTTGAGTCTATAAAACAAATTACTTAGGGCTGTTAAATTAGTTCAAGATGTCGTATTTTACTTGCAATATTTTTTTTGAGTTGTTGTATTGTACCCGCATCCCTTGTTTCAGTGGCTGTCACGCGAAAGAGGGAGCATGGATTACTGAGGAGCAATTTTCGTTATGTGAACCATGAAGTTTTCCTTACATTGTGAAGCCTGTTCGAATATATTTTGATATGGTAGAGCTTGCATGATGTAACTATCTTTTTATTTTATACTTAGTTAGCGGTACACTTTTTTTTAGGAAGAAATGTCCTGATATGTTGTTTGAGATGAGGCTACGTTATAACTGATCCTAAAAGGAACCATCGGATGAAGTTTTTTATTTTTGCTCTTTACTGTCTTTCTATCCTGACTTTTCCAATTTCTGTATCGGCTCAAGGAGTGGAAGAACAGACCCATATCATAGATTCAGAACGGTTTAAGGTGCTGGCTGTTCTCGAAGATGAGGAGAACGCTCTGCGGGAAGCGGCTGCAGCTCAGCTTGATAAAATTAGAGCGGATTTATTTACCTATCACTCCTCATACCAGCAGATTGTTCTCAGTCAGGGGATAGCCGGAGCTACCCCTATGGGGCTTCGGGAACTCTACGCACGTCTTGCCAGCCTGAATAAAAAACTGGTGGGAATTGCTGAATCGTTGAAAGACCTCCAAAATCAAATTGAGGCGCGGGTTGAAAGCCTTAACAGCGCCACGGGAGAGCTTAATACCAAGGCCTTGAAGGAGCTGTCTTCGGATAATGTCGGAGATTTTAAAAGCTATATTGGTCGACTGGGAAAATTGGAGCGGGTGCTTAAAAAACAGCTCTCCAGAATTAAAAGAGAACTTGCTTCCGTTAATAAACTTGTAAAAAGAACATCAACCCTGCTTGCGCGCATGGAGCAGGAACTCCCTCTTAAGTGGAAAAACTATTTTCTTGCTGGGAAAAATCCACCTTTTTCACAATATTTTTGGCAAAAGCACTTTTCTTCGACCAACTGGTTTTCTTTAAGACTTCCAATATGGCAGGGACGATTAGCCTCAGCCTTTGATGAGTGGCCGAGTAAAGCTCTCTTTTTTACAATGCTTTTTGCCTTGTTTGGAGGTTTGGGCTTGTTTGCAGGAAAACGCATTTTTCCAAAAAGCAAACATAAAGTTGAAATGCGTAAGCTTTGCGGCGCATGGGCAGTGTTATCTGCTGGTATATCAATCATTTTTACGGAGTATCATTTTTTTCCACAAACTACAGGTGTGACATCAATTATCGGAGCGAGTGTATTTAGTTTTGGTGCAATGTGGGGTGGAAACATAATTCGTCGTACCTTTAGTGACTATGCCAAACCATCTCGAACCCCCTTGACTTGGCTTTTTGCCGGAGGCGGTCTCATCCTTGTTCTTGGTATGCCTGAACAGCTTGCTATCCCTCTTTGGCTTCTTTTGGCCGCAAGTGTAATTTGTGTGATGAAAATGAGATTGGTCAGTTACTCCGGAGGATTGAGCCGTCATCCTTGGTTCTGGGTTCTCGTCCTGTCTGTACTTATGGCCGTAATGGGCTATGGCCGTTTGGCAGCATTTACAGGCATGATACTCTTCCTCGTTTATTTCATGTTCACTATGGGGATGGCAGGTATGCACGTTGTTGCTCACTGCGTTTCCCGCCTGCCTGAAACAGGTTTGTATCCATTCGTCCGGGCGTTAGCGCTAGGTATTTCATCTCCGTTGATTTGGACGGCCTCACTCGGCCTCGGAGGGCTTTGGATATACCAGTTCTTTGGTGCTGGAGTGCTCAAAGCTACCGCAGCTATGAAGCTTGGTTGGCAAGGTTTTTCTCTACAGTTATTAAATATAGTCATCGTTGTTGCGTTGTTTTTCCTCACTCGCGCAGCTATTGCCGTAACCGATACGTATATTGGTCGCATGGGCATGGGGTGGCCGAGAGGCAAGCGTGGCACCATGCACTCGCTTAAGACGATTTCGTCTTATATCTTATGGGGATTGTTCGGCCTGTTGGCGTTAAATGTGCTTGGGGTGAATTTGACTAGCCTGACGGTAATCGCAGGTGGTCTCTCTGTGGGGATCGGCTTTGGTATGCAGACTATCTTTACTAACTTTATGAGCGGTCTCATTTTGCTTTTCGGTCGGTCTATTCAGCAGGGAGATATTATTCAAGTTGGAGAGCTCTGGTGCACGGTGAAAAAAATTAATATTCGAACCACCGTTGTTGAAACTTTTGAAAATGCCACGCTCATAATTCCTAACTCTGATCTGATTTCTAATCAGGTGACGAACTGGACTAAAGATAATCCGACGTTACGCCGTGATGTCCTTATTGGAGTAGCTTATGGGTCAGACACAGAGCTTGTAGAAAAAACGCTGCTTGAACTTGCCGATGCGCACCCGCATGTTCTGAAAAGTCCGGCTCCCTGGGTTCTGTTCAATGACTTTGGAGCGAGTAGTCTTGATTTTATCCTTCGTATATGGATTGATGATATTGACTATTCGCTAAAAACTATTTCTGAGTTGCGTTTTCAAATCGACAAGGCATTCAGAGAGCGGAATATTGAAATAGCATTTCCGCAAATGGATTTGCATATTCGTTCTGCTGAAGGATTGCAAAAGTAAGTCAGTTCAGCGTTACCTTGAGCCTGCGATAAATCTGTGTACGATGGTCGCACTATCATTTTGTACAAGATTATAGGGGCAATTGGCGTAGGCCAGTTTGTACCTTTGCTATTAATTGCGGCTCGTTGGAGGCTTGAAAATAAAAAGCAGTGTGTTTCCTGTCGTTAACGACAGGAAACACACTGCTTTTTTTGTATGCGGAAGAGGGGGGAGGTGGGTAAGCCCGTGTGGTGCCTAGTTGGCAATAACTGCTGCTGTTACAGAAACTTCACAGAGGAGTTCCGGTCTGGCGAGTCGGGCTTCGATGCAAGCTCTGGCTGGAGCATAGCCTTCTTCAAACCATGTGTCCCAAACTGCGTTGAATCCTGCAAAGTCTTTCATGTCTCTGAGATATACCATTACAGAAAGAACATGTTTTCTATCGCTGCCTACTTCCTTCAAAAGAGCATCTACTTTTTCAAGCATGTTACGTGCCTGATCGCTGATGCCGCATTCTGTGTTGTCAGGTACTTGTCCACAAAGGTAGGCTACACCGTTAAAAATGGTCGCCTTGCTCATACGGACACCAGGGGTAATACGAGTAATATTAGACATAATTTCCTTTACTTTTGGTTCTAAAATAAATCTGCAGGGCCGGAAGCTTCAGTAAATTTCATTCTGGCACTTTTACTAAGCTGAACTTCTTTCAGTGGAGGCCGAATGGTTAAGTAACCTACTTCATCCTGTGTGGAATCAAGCTCATTAGTAAGAATTTTGTTAATGGCTGACTCACTCATTCTGCCCTGACATGGTTCCATGCCGGAACGGGTGATGATCTATATTTTGTTAGGGTCGTGTGCAACCTGAATGATGACTTCGTGGATGTTTACCCACAGTTACGTTTTACAGCGGCATACTACGGTTTCGTCTTCAAATATGATTAAAGCAGACATCTTTGGAGGTAGTTATTAAAAACATATGTGATGCGGTCGTCAGATTGTTTTATTGTTGAGCGACATTTATTGTAGGCATTGCAGGAGCAATAATCAGTTTTTGGGATGGGTGCGTATGCATAATAAGGTTGTTTTGAATTTCTTATGTTGGGACAATATATAGATTTTACGACATATTTTGCACATAAGTGGAATACGGTGACTTTGGTCATTTGTTATCAGATGGAGCAGGTACTATCGTATTTATGTCTAAGTAAAAATGTCTTTTTTTGTAAAAAAAGAGCACAAATTTTATTTTGTGCTCTTCTTTTTTACCTCTGAAATTATTCTTAGTTGTAGTATGACACAAATATATTGTTTGTTTGTAACTAACCGATTTAAAAAAATGAAAAAGTTAATCAATGTCTGAAAAAAGTGAAAAAGTAAGAAAAAGTGAATAAAAAAATAACTTTTTTGTAAAAAGTGACTGTGTTGACACAGTAATATTTTTTCTGCTCTACAGATAAACTACGTACATTCCTTGTAGAATGCATAGATAATGCAATATGAATTGTTATTACTTCATGTGGAAGATGTTCTGTTGTTTGATCATCAATAGAATAGTGTTGAATGACTCTTTTTTTGTTACAAGCGAGAAGCCTGCGCAGAATCAAAAGTGCTTTGCGGTGTGATAAGACCTACGCATATATGATTTGCAGCATGGTTAACTGTAACAGAAAGAGAAGATAGTTATAACGAGTGACAATATATTCAAATTGCGTCTGCATGAACCTTCTCAAGCATGTGTGGAAATGCTTGTGTCGTAGTGAATGTACTGGTTTTCTTTATATTTGAGTTGTTAGGGAGTTGCGAATGCAAAGAAGGACGTTTTTGAAGACGACTGCAACAGCAGTAACTGTCACCGCATTTACAGGATTGGGGCCTGCATTTGCTTTGGACAATGTAGTGAAAGAAGCTGGAGAGAATAAAATTCAGTGGAGTAAACAGACCACATCTATCTGTGCGTTCTGTTCTGTCGGCTGTGGTTTGTTGGTTCACACCAACAAATCAACCGGACGCGTTGTAAACGTGGAAGGTAACAGCGATCATCCGATTAACTGTGGCTCTCTTTGTGCTAAAGGGGCTAGTTCTATCCAGATGACTGTAAATGCAGATAGGCCAACTAAATGCATGTACCGTGCACCGTATAGTGATGCGTTTGAAGTTAAAGATTGGGATTGGTGTAAAAAACGTATTGCAAAGCTCATAAAAAAATCTCGTGATGAGTCTTTTGAAGAGAAAAACGCAGCAGGGAAAGTGGTTAACCGTACTATGGGAATTGCTTCTCTGGGGTCTGCCGCTCTTGATAACGAAGAATGTTATGCAATGCATTCTTTTATGCGTTCCCTTGGTCTGGTGTATGTGGAACACCAGGCACGAATCTGACACAGCGCAACAGTAGCGGCTCTGGGAGAGTCGTTCGGACGCGGTGCCATGACCAACCACTGGAATGATTTACAGAACAGTGATTGCATTTTGATTATGGGTAGTAACCCTGCCGAAAATCATCCAATTTCTTTTAAATGGGTACTTAAAGCTCAGCGTGCTGGTGCCAAAGTAATCCATGTCGATCCTCGATTTACCCGTACCTCTGCACGTTCAGATATGCATGCCGCGCTTCGTTCCGGCACTGATATCGCTGTGCTTGGCGGTATGATTAATTACATTCTGCAAGAGAAACGGTACTTCAAAGAGTACATGGTGGAATACACCAACGCCTCCTTTATTGTAGGTGAAGATTACGGATTTAAAGATGGTTTATTTACCGGTTTTGATCCTGTTACTCGTTCCTATGATAAGTCCAAGTGGACATTTGAAATGGATAGTAAGGGTAATCCTAAACGGGATAAATCTCTTGCACACCCACGTTGTGTATTCCAGATTATGAAGAAACATTATGAGCGCTACACTCTCGATAACGTTTCTTCCATGTCCGGTGTTTCTGTTGAAGATTTGAAGCAGATTTATACGTTGTATACTGAAACCGGTACCGCTAAAAAAGCTGGTACCATTATGTATGCAATGGGCTGGACTCAGCATTCTGTCGGTGTACAAAACATTCGTTCAATGGCGATGATCCAGCTTTTGTTGGGTAACATGGGCATTGCCGGCGGTGGTGTTAACGCGCTGCGTGGTGAATGTAACGTACAGGGGTCAACAGACTATGCGTTGTTATATCACATTCTTCCCGGTTATCTTAAAACACCGTTAGCTGGTCAGGATACTCTTGAACAGTACAACAAGGCATTTACTCCGGTTTCCAATGATCCGAAAAGTGCAAACTGGTGGAGCAACTATCCTAAGTATTCTGCAAGCCTTATTAAGGCGATGTACGAAAATGACGACCCGAAAGATGCTTATAACTATCTACCGCGCCTTGATTCTCATAAAGCCAGTGAATACTCCTGGCTGCCTCTTATCGACCGTATGGCAGACGGGAAATTTTCCGGTGCACTTATCTGGGGTATGAACCCTGCGTGTTCCGGTTCTGACTCTGAGAAAACCCGTAAGGCTCTCAGTGAGTTGGACTGGATGGTAAACGTTAACTTGTTTACCTGTGAGACCAGTGACTTCTGGAAAGGGCCCGGCATGGATCCTAAGTCTGTTAAAACCGAGACATTCTATCTGCCGTGTGCATCTGCAATCGAAAAAGAGGGATCGGTTTCCAACTCCGGCCGCTGGATGCAGTGGCGTTATAAAGCGCAGGAACCGCAGGACGGCGTATTGACCGATGGTCACTACTTCCATGAACTGTGGGAAGAGCTTGTGCATCTTTATAATGAAGAGAGCGGGGCATATCCGGAGCCAATCACCCATCTTACTTTCAATAATATGTGTGAAGCGGATGAAGACGGTCACTATCACTTCAGCGCCCAGCAGACTGCACGTCTGTGTAACGGCTGGTTCACCCGTGATGTAGAAGTAAAGGGCAAAAAGTTTACAAAGGGACAACAGGTTCCCAGCTTCGCATACCTTCAAGATGATGGTTCCACCACTTCCGGTAACTGGCTCTATTGTAACTCCTATACAGATGAAGGGAACAAGGCAGAGCGTCACGACAGCACTCAGACTGCCGAACAGGCACGTATCGGCCTGTACCCGAACTGGACTTGGTGTTGGCCTGTTAACCGTCGTATCATTTACAACAGAGCCTCCTGTGATCCAAAGGGTAACCCGTGGAATCCAGAGAAAGCTGTAATTAAATGGAACGGCGAAAAGTGGGTTGGTGATGTGCCGGACGGCGGCTGGGCACCTGGTACCAAGCATCCATTCATCATGCTTAAGCATGGTATGGGACAGCTCTTTGGTCCCGGGCGTGCAGATGGCCCTCTTCCTGAATACTACGAGCCGTTGGAATGTCCTATTGACTCCCATGCATTCTCAAAGCAGTTGAATACCCCGACGGCTGTTCATTTTGAAGATGAAAAGAAAGCTGTTGCGGACGAGCGTTACCCGTTTGTTGCATCCACGTACCGTGTGACAGAACACTGGCAGACTGGTTCCATGACTCGCTGGATGAGTTGGCTTGTGGAAGCAGAACCGCAGATGTTTGTCGAAATCAGTCCACAGCTTGCAAAGCTGCGCGGTTTTGAAAATGGTGAAAAAGTTATTGTAGAAAGCGTGCGTGGTTCCCTGTGGGCAATCGCGATGGTTACTGATCGCATACAGCCGTTTAAAATTGCCGGTAAAGACGTGCATATGGTTGGTATGCCATGGCATTACGGCTGGGTAACACCGAAAGACGGTGGTGATTCTGCAAACTTGGTTACCCCTAACGTCGGTGACCCGAACACCGGTATTCCAGAGTACAAAGCCTTTATGGTCAATGTGCGCAAATGGAAGGAGGGTGATGCATAATGATTAAAGGTAAAGCTTTTTTTGTCGACCTTACCCTCTGTACTGCATGTCGCGGTTGTCAGGTTGCTTGTAAACAGTGGAAAGATCTTCCGGCAGAAGAAACCCGTAACGTGGGCTCTCACCAGAATCCGCAGGATTTGTCTGCAAAAACTATCCGTCTTGTTCGTTTTAACGAAGTAAAAGAAGACGGTAAACTCAAGTGGCTTTTCTTTCCGGAACAATGTCGTCATTGCATTGAGCCGCCGTGTAAATATATCGGTAACATGTATGCAGATGGTGCTGTAAAACAGGATCCCGTCACAGGGGCTGTCATTATGACAGACAAAACAAAAGGTATTACCCGCCTTGAAAGCTGGGAAATGTGCCCGTACAACGTTCCGCGTCGTGATGAAGAAAGCGGCATCTGGAATAAATGTGATATGTGCATTAACCGTATAAGCAAGGGGATGCTTCCAGCCTGTGTGAAAAGCTGTCCCACCGGCACTATGAATTTTGGTGACCGTGATGAAATGCTTGCATTAGCTAATGCACGTCTTGCTGAAGTGCAAAAGACTAATCCGGACGCGTATCTCGCAGATCCTGAGCATGTTCGTGTGATTTATCTTTGTGAATCTGCACCGGAAAACTACCATAACAGGCTTGTTGCTTCCACAGCGCAGCGTGAAAATCTGGTAGCAGCAGCGCCTAAACCGAAAACCGTAACCCGTCGCGGCATGTTTAAAAGCGTGTTGGGCGGAAACGAAAATGCCTAATACAAGGGAGATAACATGAGAAAATTATCTATCATTTGTCTGCTTTGTATCTGTGCAGTCGCGAGTGTTGCGTTTGCAGAAGAAGCAGTAACATCAGGGCCGGACGATATCGTTATCAACCGTGTTAAAGGTAATAGTGACCGTGACTTGTCCGTGACCTTTAATCACTCCAGCCATGAAGGGTATTCGTGTAATACATGTCACCATAAGTGGAAGGATCCGGAAGCAAAACCTAAGTTTAGCGCACCGGTAAAAGATTCCAAACCGCCAAAAGGCTGCGTATCATGTCATAACAATACTACAGTGGAGAAAAGTAATAACTGGCGTTCCTACTTCCGTGCCATGCACAAGAAAGGAGTTCACCCTTCCTGTCTTTCCTGTCATATCGAAGAGTTTGGTAACGACAAAGAAATGACTGGTTGCTATGAATCCGCTTGCCATCCTGACGGGCTTCACTAATTCTTAAATAAGAAACAGCAATAGGTTCTCTTGTTTGAATAATAATAAAAGGGCTGTCCTAATTAAATAGGACAGCCCTTTTTCTTTTTTTGAATAGAATGAAGCATAACCTGCGAAGTTATCTAAACCATAAACTCGACTCGTAAGTACTTTTTTTAAGCTATAAACCCGTTATGCGGCATGACGGTGATCGTTTCAGATTTGATACCGTCTTGCAAGGTAATGGTCAGATCGTGCGGAAGTGGTGTACTTCCGGTAAGGTCGGTACATGGAGTTCCCTCTTTATTGAAGTAGAGGGTAAAACTCGAAATGGTAATGCTGCCCTTGAGTCGATAGATATCTTCTGTTCCGGGGAGCTTCGAAATATTTTCAGGAGAAGTTTCGAATAGAACGTAACCGATATTCTGGATGCTTTGCAGGCCATATATGTGCTTGTAGGACTGGGAAAATGTTTGGGCATGACGAATGTGCATACGCAATATGTCTGCCGCCCCTGAAAGACTTTGGTCATCGGGGGTAAGCCGAGAGAGGATTACAACAGTAATGAATCCTGCAACGATAAGAATTAGTAACGTTTGTGGCAGGGTGAAAACATGCATGCACGTCTCCTATTATCACAGAGGGTTGTCTTGTATGCCCGTTTTCTTTTTTATATACCGATATGGTTACGTAAAAGCTAAGCGAAACACCTGTCCCGTTGCGTCTTGTTTAGCCAGTCTGTCTTTTTTGAGTAAAGTTTTCTACAGCATCATGCAACCGTTTTGCACTATTTGACAGCTATCAAAAAAGTATAAAAATAAAAAATCCGTTGCAGCGCTTATACGCTGCAACGGATTTTTTTCATTAGTCCAATAGCTGGCTGTTAGCTTGTAGCAACGTCCGCTACTTATCCCATTCTTCAAGCTTAACCCATGTTACTTCATGCTTGTTGCATGAGAGATGGATAATTTTTGAGTTCGGAATTTGTTTGAATTTTTCTAATGTTTCATAATCTGTTTCGGCCTGAAACTTGATGGTGCAGGCAAAGTTACGGCATTCACCGTGTTCGAGCCAGCGTTCAACAAGAGTGTACAGGCGTTCCGGATAGCAGATAACGTCACTGAAGAGCCAGTCTATTTCCCCTGCATGGCGTGGATCAAGCCCGAATGCGCTGCCGGTGCAGAAATTTACATTGGGCATAGAGCCGATTCGAGGATGAATTTCTGCTTTATCAATGCTGAAAACATGGGCACCTGTGTTTGCAATAACCCACGTCCAGCCTCCGGGACAGCTTCCGAGATCAAGACAGAGTTCGCCTTTTTTCGGGCTGCGCTCAAGTATGGTGAAAAGTTCCCATAGCTTGAGATAGGCTCGCGTTGGAGAGGTTTCCTTATCTTCTACAAAATTTAATTCGCCATCAGGGTATGGGCTGGTGCAACGACTTGCCGCGATAATGGTGTCAGGTTCCCAGAGAGTCCATGAGCCTAATGGAGCGGTTGGCTTTGGTGCACCATATTCAATGCGTTTTCCAGATACATGCGGCAACTTGGCTTGAATAAGTTTTGCTCTGCGGTGGTTATCCACGCTGTGCAGCCACCAGTTTCGTTGGATGGCTTTTAGCTGTTTTGCAGCGTCCCCGATTGAAGCAATAGGGATTTCGACTGGGTTCAGCCAAATGTTTTGTGCCCATATGGCTTTCTGCACGCCGCCTTTAGCGATGAACAGGCGACCCTTGTGTGCAACAATATTTGTAAGCTCTTTTTCAAGCTCTTTTTCAAATCCCCGAGGGGCAAGATATAGCGTAGTGTTATTCATTGTATCCAAGTACCGTTTTCTGCAATTTTTGTGGCGTATAGCCAGAACGAAATGAGGTGTACCTTAATGATACTGGGTAGGGCAAGAACGAGAACGCGATGTGAGCATTATATAACAAAAGTATCTTTGTATAACATTCCGTAGTTACAATGTTGATCCTTTCTATAGGATTTTACCCGACACGCATAAAAAAAACGAGAAGTGCCTGCTCTGCACTTCTCGTTTTTTTATTCCCCTCCGGTCTACTGTTCCTGCTCAAAACAGTGCTGGAGCTAAAAGGGAAGATGGTGAAATTTTATATGTAACGTGTGGGCGTTTTTTTTCTAAGGGGGGCGGCATGCCTGCCGCCCCCAACGGGAGTAGGTGTTTCAGTCGTCTACTTTAAAGAGGTGTGCTTTAACACATTCTTAGTGTTAACGATGCTGGATCGTTAGATGGATACTTTTATTGCTCTTTATATTAACAACCACGGAGTGTGTGTGATTGGTTTCGTTTGTTATTTTCTTTATAGCATGGAGTGTGCCAAAAAAATAAGTGTGTAAAATCAATTGATTGTACTCTTTTTGTAATTCATTGATTGTGCAACTTGTGCAATAAGTGGTGTGCACAAGTTGCAGTTTTTGCACAAAGAGCACATATTTTAAAGTGTGTACTTTTTTTGAGCAGCCGGATGGCTATATTGTGATTATTTTTAAGTTCACGTAGTTTGAGGAGATAATTTACAGGAAAAGATTAGCTCGATTGCAGCACGCAGGAGAAACTATGCGGCCTAGGCACATTCCTTCTATATTACAGTTTACAAAATTAATTTGGCAGCAGGTTGCTGCAAGCTGGAACGACACGGAAACCGTAGCTGTGGCTGTCGACGGAACTGTTGGTAATGGTCACGATACATTGTTTCTTGCGGAACTTGTCGGTGAAAAAGGTCACGTGTACGGTTTCGACGTGCAGGCGTCTGGACTTGCGAATGCTCAGGAACGGCTTGAAAGTGCATCGATGGCAGAGCGCGTTACGCTGTTCCACGATGGACACGAAAAGGTAGCGGAAAGACTTCCGGAAGAAACCGTCGTTGCAGGCGCTATGTACAACTTGGGCTACCTTCCGGGGAGTGACCATGCTGTCATTACCCGTGCCCATACGACGATTGCTTCTCTGCAGGCGTTGCTCCCTATGTTGGCGGCAAACGGTGTGGTCACAGTACATATATATACAGGGCATGAAGGCGGCAGCGCCGAAGGTGATGAGATTCAGGCGTGGGCGGCGACGTTATCGTGGAAAGATTTCCGTGTGGGACGATATGATTTTCCGAATAAAGAATTAAACAAAGAACACTTACTCGTTATCGAGAAGCTTTAAAATTTATATAGGAGGGGCTGGATATGTCTGAAGAAAAAATTTGGCCTGATAAAACAGATTCTGATCTGTGGAAAGAAGTGCGGGCGGCTATGGTTGAAAAGTACGGTGATCGGTTTGATGATGCACACATGCGTAAAGTATTCGATCTTACCTGTGAGCATTTTGAAGATTACGTTCCCCGTAGCCGTTTTTTCAAAAAAGCACTTATGAATTGTGTGTGGGAGCGGCCTATTATTTCCAAAGAACAGCAGGTGTATTAATTCGCGGTCAAGGGGCGTCCCCTAACGGGGGTAGGGCAGAGCCTTTTTCGGTCAGAGAGTCGACGAAGACAAAAACAGGGATGCACTCGCTTATGCGAATGCATCCCTGTCGTATTTTTGAGAACAGCATCTGGGATGAAACTGCTAGTCTAACAGGAAAGTAAAAGAGTAGAGAACGATAGACCAGTGCTAACTGTATGAGGTGCTGTCTCAAAAAAGTTGTAATTACATTTCGGTAAGAACAGCACCGGCTGTTGCTTTCTGAGCGTTTTCTTTTGCAAAGAATTCACGGGTTTCATTGACTACTACGCCGGACAGACCGAGCAAACCGATAAGGTTCGGGATAGCCATAAGGCCATTCACGATATCTGCAAGAACCCAGATGAGTTCGAGCTTGAGGAAAGCACCGCAAGCAATAAGCGCAATGTAGATAAAGCGGTACGGCTTGATAGCTTTAACGCCGAAGAGGTACGCAGTGCAACGTTCGCCGTAGTAGTTCCAGCCGATGATGGTGGTAAATGCAAAGAACATGAGGCCGATGGTAACAGCGTATTTACCAACGTCGCTGTTTAGACCCATTGCAAATGCAGAGTTAGTCATGGCTGCACCTGCAAGCCCTGGAGTGTTCCATGCGCCTGTAAGAACGATAACAATACCTGTCATAGTGCATACGATGATGGTGTCGAAGAATGTACCTGTCATGGCGATAAGTCCCTGACGTACGCAGGAGTCAGTCTGTGCTGCCGCTGCTGCGATAGGCGCTGAACCGAGACCGGATTCGTTCGAGAATACACCGCGGGCAACACCATTGCGCATTACCATGAGTACGGTAATACCTGTTGCACCACCGAATGCCGCGGCCGGGTTGAATGCGCTGTCGATAATAAGACTGATTACAGCAGGAATTTCGGAAAGGTTCAGCAAAATTACTGAGATGGATGTAATTATGTAGAGTACGGCCATGAATGGAACAACTCGACTGGCTACAGCAGCGATAGAACGAATTCCACCGAGAGTGACGATAGTAACAAGGATGGTAAGTATTGTTGCTGTAACCCAGACTGGTGCATCAAAGGTAAGCATTGCAGCATCTGCAATGGCGTTTACCTGTGCAAAGGTTCCGATGCCGAAAAATGCAACACCAATGCCGAAGAGTGCAAACATTTGTGCGAGCAGTTTGTTATTTAAGCCGCGTTCAAGGTAGTACATAGGACCGCCGGCCATCTGGCCGTTTTCATCTATGACGCGGTATTTAATGGCAAGCAGCGCTTCTGCATATTTGGTTGCCATGCCGAAGAATGCAGCAACCCACATCCAGAAAAGTGCTCCCGGGCCGCCTGCAGTGATCGCAGTGGCTACACCGACAATGTTACCAGTACCGATGGTAGCGGAAAGAGCCGTGCATAATGCAGCAAATGGAGAAACGTCTCCAGTGTTGCTGGATGTTTTACGCGAAGAAGGGGAAAAAACGAGTTTTAATGCTTTTGGTAGGTGGACAACCTGTAGTGCGCCGAGGCGAAAGGTAAGAAAAAGTCCAGTTCCTACGAGCAGAATAAGAAGCGGTGGTCCCCATACCAGGGAATCCATTGTGTTGAGCAGTTCTGTGATGTTTTGCATCTCGTCTCCTAAAAAATGAATTAATCAGGATGGATGAGATGAGTCTCTGAGCGGAAGCGATTGGATATGCATGACCACACGCATTGAGTATGCCTGTGCTACTACACAACTCTGTCCTTTGTACCTGAGAGTTTCACCCTGCACAGCAAGGTTTGCTCCTTCGGTGCTCCGCAACATGCGAAGTCTCTCCAGAGGCTCGTCGGGAAGCAGTCCTTTTGCCTGAAAGATTTACTTCTTCGGCGGTGTCTTGCGACACACTCTCCTGCAACCGTCATCCGAAATTATGGGGAACTGTTTATATAACCAAATAATATTTGGCAAGGAGAAAAAAGTGGGAACAGAGGGAGTACACTATTTCAAGAAATCTAAATAAATCGAAAAAATAATTTCACTATATCCAAATTAAGTGAATTAGGTGTAAAAACAGTATATTGCTATGCAAAAAAAGTCTTTTTTGACAATATTGTAAGTGGACAGAAAATCAAAGTGTGTCTAAGACTGGCTCATCAGTTGTCGAGAGTGCTCTAATTGTAATGAATGAAGGCACAACCAATGTTGCTTGCTCCGGTAAGGGCAGGTGACGTTAGATGGATAAATTGTTGTAGAAATAAGGAAATTGAAGAGATGAGTTTGTTAGACAATACGCACACAACAGAGGCTCAGCAGGGTAATGGTGTTGCCTTACTCCCCCTTGTAATTTTTCTGGTGCTTTTTATCGGCACAGGCTCTATTCTGATGATGTCTGGCGTATCTATGGCGTTTTACCAGCTTTCAGCAACAGTAGCCGTGATTCCTGGAATCATGGTTGCATTGTGGATGGGCAGAGAGTCTTTTGAGGAAAAAATTACTATCTTCCTTAAAGGTGCTGGTGACGTAAACATTATGACCATGTGTGTCATTTACCTGCTTGCCGGTGGTTTTGCCGCTGTAGCAAAAGCGGTTGGTGGTGTAGATGCAACTGTAAGCATGGGGCTTTCTTTAGTTCCTGCTTCTCTTGTGCTGCCCGGCTTATTTGTGATCGCCGCATTTGTAGCTACGGCAATGGGCACTTCTATGGGTACCATCGCAGCTATCGGTCCGATTGCTGCCGGTGTTGCGGCACATTCCGATATGTCTATTGCTCTGCTTATGGGTGCAGTTGTCGGTGGTGCGATGTTTGGCGATAACCTCTCTATGATTTCTGACACAACTATTGCTGCTACCCGTACTCAGGGCTGTAATATGCGTGATAAGTTCCGTATGAACCTTCTGATTGCGTTGCCCGCAGCGGTCGTGACCATTATTCTTTACGCTATCTCCGGTTCTACTGGCGCTGTTGCGGATGCTGGCACGTGGCAATTCTTTAAGGTTCTTCCATATCTTGCCATTCTTGGATTAGCTGTGGCTGGCGTGAACGTATTTATTGTACTTACAACAGGTATCATTCTTGCGGGTGCTGTGGGGCTTGTTTCTGTGCCGGATTACTCCCTGCTTACACTCAGTAAAGATATCTACAGCGGCTTTGTGGGGATGCACGAAATTCTCGTTCTTTCCATTCTTGTGGGCGGCCTTGGTGAGCTTATCCGTCATAACGGAGGCCTCATATGGCTTGTTCGTAAGATTGGTGGTATTGCGAAGCGTTTTAGTAAAACTGAAGAAAGCAAAAAAGCTGGTGAATTTAGTATTGCTGCTTTGGCTGCACTTGCCGATGGATGTATTGCGAACAACACTGTCGCAATTATCCTTTCTGGTGGCATGGCAAAAGAAATTGCAAAGCGCAGCGGTATTTCCGCTAAACGCAGTGCAAGCTTGCTTGATATCTTCTCCTGTGTTGTGCAGGGATTAGTTCCATACGCGGCGCAGGTTCTGCTTGCCGGTTCTCTTGCTAAGGTATCTCCTGTGGATATCGCCGTGAGCAACTGGTACTGTCTGATTCTTGCCTTTGCTGGCACAATGGCCATTTACCTTGGCAAGCCTCGTGATTAATAGCTGTCAGCTGTAATAAAAATAACAAAAAGGGTTCCTTGCATGCGCAGGGAACCCTTTCTTTTTTGCTGGTATGTTGTCGAATACGTTATGGCATCATTACGCCTCGAATCATTGGGCTCATTTGTTGCGGACTCATCATTTGAGGATGCATGTTAGGGCCTAACTGCGTCATTACCGGTGCGGTACGCATTTTGGCAGGTACTCTGTACATGACAAATCTGCCGTCTTTTTGAGTATACACGGCTTGATATGGTGCCGGCTGATAGCGGGCACGCATGTTGAGTTTTGAACATCCTGACATTCTCGGATGCATTCCCATACGAGGTAGTTGTACTACACGCACACCCTGAGGGGTATATACATGTGTAAACATCATGGTTGGCGGGAGGTATCCCGTACCACGCATTGCGTGTAAGAAGGATGTTTTTGAATCCATCATCATTGGTTGAACCGTCGTTGTTTTTTGACAAATGACGGTTGTTGTAGGCATTGCGCTTGCGAAAGTAGCTGTCACCAAAACGAGCGCAAAAGCGAGCAAGGTAATTCTACTTGTCATGTCTCATCTCCTTAGTTCAGCACGCAACTCTATGTAATCTGTATACAAAACATTAAAAACATCTATTTTTACTGCATCATCATTGCAGTAATTGTTTAGTATGTAATGTAATAGTGCATTGCGTACTGTTTTTTTGTGGATTTCTACTATGTCAATGTACCATAGTAAGGCGTTCAATCAACCTTGGAATATAATTTTATCAATGGGGAAAGTAACTTTTAGGAAATATTTACTATATATGTGATCTTGTAACTGGTCACTGTAGTAGGTTTTTCTTTTTATCTTATATGCTCGTATTTTTTGTATAAAATGCTAAAAGATCTGCACAGAAGTATTAGAATAATCTTGGAGTGTGATAAAAAAAGTAATATTATCGTAGTATTAAGTTTTTATGATGAGTATAAAGATACAAAGTATATAAGCGATAGTTGTTATATGCTGGATTCATTATAACGTAGATCTTACAGCTTTACTTTTATCCCTTCTAATACCCGGCTAAAGAGCGACAGTTTTTTTATCCAGAAAAATGTGGATATAAGCCCACGTGTGGCGGAAGGAGCGAAATTCACGTTCTCGAAGTTATGAAAAAGCATAGTCGGCTGTTATTGTGCAGGCATAGTTGCAACGGTGCCCCCACTGAGGGGGCTTTTTTTGTTTGCTTAGCAAATAGGATGGCGGGGGATACGCAATAACGTGGTTGGGAAAATAGGCAACAGTGAACCAAGAAAACAATCAAAAAATAAATTAGGATGTTGTGTTAGATATAAATATGTTTTTTGTTGTATTTTTCTATTTAATACAGGGTGTTACGTTGCATTTTTCATTTCTGTGTGAATGATGAGGGCACTCCGACACTGAAAAAAAAATATAATGCCAAAAGGAGTCAGTATTTCATGAGCTTTTAACTGCAGGGAAGAAAACAGCCGAAATTCTATTGAGCAAGCTGGACTCTTTGCTACAATAGCGATGAAAACTGTTATGTGGAGCGCGACATGTTCGTTCTGTTTGTTGTAGCAATGGTTACTAGATTTAAAAATACTAGTTACTTGCAGCGTTGTAGAAAGTCCCTTTATCTATAATCGTATTAAGCTGCTGCAACAGTTCGGAATGTTGGTATAAAAGGAGAAAATTATGCGACAAGAAAAGCTTATTGCTATTGCATTTGTAATTGCAGCATTGATTTTTTCAACTGTGACGTACTCATTTGCCCAGAAAGTTGTAGTAATGAGGAGGCATGTTCCCGTTGAATATCAGGTGGTTGATTACGGTATGTACCGGGTTGCCCCTTGCGGGGCTGTTGTTGTCCGCCCAATGGTTCCGGGATATTGTAGAGCTCAGGCGGTTCCAATGTGCAGAAGGTGGATGATGGTAAAGCGTTATGGACATAGATTGCCGTGCAACTGCCGTGTTCTGACTCATAAACAATATGCAACGAGTTCCGACCTGCAAAACACTGCATATGGATTCAAGTACTATAATGAATATATACTCTGCACAAAACCTTATTAAGGCTGTGTCCGAACCCTGCCTTATGTAAGCGGCTAGTGGCTAATTTAGGTCGCGCAGGGTGTTAACATACACGAAGCCCCGCATAGTAGACTATGCGGGGCTTCTCAATGTGACTGCGTTTGCAGTTCGGGAGCTACTGACTGGATAGTGAATCCAGCTGTTGAGCCAGTCTTGATAGATCCTTAACGTTTTGAGCAGACTCTTGCATTTCTGCTGTAACGCTTCCTACAAGGATGTTAATGTCGTCCATTGCTCGGGTAACATGCTCAGAAGTTGAGGACTGTTCTTCTGCAGCTGTTGCAATGGTTCCAATTTGACTGGCAGACTCATTTGCAAGACCGACAATTTCGGAAAGGGCATTGCCGGATTCGTTTGCGAAAGATGTAGCAGTGTCTACAAGCTTCATAGTATCCTGAGTTGTTTGCATTGATGTGACGGCATGTTGCTGAATTGCGGAAATGGCGGTGTTGACTTCCTGTGTTGCCTGCATGGTCTTTTCTGCAAGTTTTCGTACTTCATCAGCAACGACGGCAAATCCCCTTCCTGCTTCCCCGGCACGCGCGGCTTCGATTGCAGCATTTAAGGCAAGCAGGTTAGTCTGATCTGCAATATCTGAGATTACACTCAGAACTGTACCAATTTCATCCGCTTGAGTACCCAGCTGGGTCATAGCGGTATTCATTGAGGTGGCATGCTGATGCAGGCTTGTAATAGATTCGATAGCGTTTGAAACAATGCCCGCACCCTGTTCAGCACGAGTCCGAGTGGCTTCTGCCTGCTGAGCAGCCAACGAAGCACCGCGTGCGACTTCGATAACGGCAACGTTCATTTGTTCCATAGCGGTGGATGTTTCCCGAATGCGCATCTGCTGTGAATCAATTGCACCGGAAACGTCAGTCATTTGTGCTTCAAGCGATGCCACGGAATCGAGCAGGGCGTGTGAAGCGTCTTTTGTGCCTTCGTAAACTATTTCAATTTTGGAAAGCTGTTGGTTGATTTTCCGTTCAGAGAGAACAAGGTCAGTAACGTTGCGGGCAATTTCAACGTATCCAGCACGATTTCCTTGAGTATCATACAAAATATCTGCGACTGGTTGAATGAACTCAGGCCCGTTTTTGCCCTGTATGCTGATAATATCTGCTACAACCCGTTTTTGTGTACGTTTTGCCTGCTCAATAGGACAGTTGGATGTCGAGCAAACTTCGGTATTGAAAACATCATGACAGCGTAGACACATGAGCCCCTGTTGGTCAGTGCCTGCTGCGTCTTCCACTGCTTTGTTGGCGAGCAGTAAATTGAAATTATCATCAACCGCTATAATTGGATCTGGAACGGTATTCAGTACGTTTTTGAATTGTTCCATTTCGTTCAGCATGGTTGTGAGGCGTTCCATTAGGTTGTTGAACCAGAGGGTAAGGTCGCCAACCTCATCTTTTTGATTAATGATTATGCGTTGTTGAAGGTCAGCTTTATCTTCTGCGAGCATCTGGATTTTTGTTGTGATGCTGCCTAGTGGAGTTGTGATGTATTTTTTGAGAACAACTATCATGCCCAGAAGTGGCAGCAGGAGGATAGCAGCAAGTGTGGTTATCAGTGACATGTTTGCCTTGTTCGCGAGACTGAGCGCTTCTGAAGAATCAATGGCACCGATAAGCGTGCCGATGCGCTGCCCTTTGTAGTCAAGCATTGGAGAGCCGATAAGAGTGTAATTCCCCATGGACATGGACGTCTTTTGACGTGAGGCTGTGGTAAGAAATTGTTCAGAAACCATGTTTACAAGCGGCTGGTTTTCTGCTGTCGGGTTTACGAGGATTGTGTTGTAGACTGAAGGATATTTTGAAGAATCATTAAGGCGTGTTGTTATGTTGAGAAATTTTTTGTCCATGAAGAGCATCACGGGGATATTCTTTTGCTTTGCTATAGTAAAGACAGAAGAAAAGCTCTTAAGAACTTCCGCAGAGCCAAGTGTTGTACCGTTGTTGTCTCTGACTGGAACAATTCCACGCATAACAAATCCGCCGCGTCCAAGCTCAATCCCATGTACTGGGGAGCCTGTGCTGTTTACATCAAGTACTGTTTGGCGGAATGAAGAAATATCATCTGAAATATCGACCCACTTGCCGTTCTTTTTTGCTTGTTTTGCACGCCAGAGACGGACAAGACTTCTGCCATTTGGAAGGTGGAAGTGGAGCTTTAACTTTTGACCGGTAGTCATTTTGTAGCTTTTAAGCTGCGGTGCAAGTTCTTCTCGCAGCATTGCGCGAGCCTGCTGGGATTTTTCTGAGTTCGCATCATCAATATCCCCTGTGTGAGCTATCTTGTAAGCTCTGATGACTTCTGGAGAATGTGCAAAAAGTGATGCAGCTTCTTGTGCAGTGATGCTTACCTGCTCAATATTTTTTTCGATAGAAGTAAATGTATCGTTAATAATATAATCTAAATTCTGTTGTTCGATAGCTATAAAACAGTTGCTAATAAGGTAGTAACTTATAACACCGAGTATCGGTACCAGTGTTATTTGGGGAAGAGAAAGTTTCCAAAACAGTTTCATAGTGTGACCTCCATCACTGTGCTTCTATTGTGGTGCACACGTAGTGCCCATGTACATGCTCGATAATACATTGTGATGTTTCGGTGTATATCTTGTGAAGAGAATTTTGCATTAGGAGCTCAAAGTTTATTAGAAGGTTATGGTTATATTGTAATAGTTTTTTTGCATTGTGAATTTATTAACAAGCTGGTGCTGTTTTTTGGGAAAGTGATCAACTTTTAGTAATAATATAAAAAAGACTTGTGAATTGGATCACAATGTAATGTCTTTAACGTATTTGTCCGAAAAGAAAGGTTGGCAAAAGAATTAAAAGCCCCCTCTGACATTTATCAGAGGGGGCTTTATTAACTTGAAGTAACAAGAGTGCTTCTACAGACAAAAAACGTCCTTTAGTTTGTCTCTCGTTATCTTTTTCTTATTTCAATGTTTTTTTCTATATTGACTGGATCGTAAGTTAGGAAACAAGGTTGCGTGCAAAAGTAATGGCGCGTTTTTCTGCATCTTCAGGGCGGTTGCCGTCGATGGTGCATTTACCTGCAAACAGTTCGCCGGCATTCTGGGTCTTGTAGAATCCCTGAAGTTTGTTGAACGCAAAAACTAATCCTTCAGCATTATTCTCATAGTCACTTCCGCCGGTAAGGATCACGCCTTGACGTTTTCCTTCAAGCAAAGAAGCATGGTTTGGCTTTTTGTAGTTAGTGACAAGACTCCAGCTTCTGTCCATGAGTGCTTTGACCGACGCAGTATAGCCCCAGAAATAAGTTGGAGAAGAGAATACGGTCACATCTGCATCAATCATTTTCTGCAAAATTTCTTCTGCATCATCTTTCTGAACACAATTGATTTCTGTTTCAGATTCTTTGCACTTGGCACAGCCAAGGCATGGTTTTATATTTTTTTTTGTCAGATTAATGCGCTCTACGTCATGACCCAAGGTGCGTAATTCATCTTCCACCCAACCGAGTATTGTTGCTGTGTTACCGGTTGTTCTGGCGCTACCGAGCAGTGTTACTATTTTCATTGTAATTCCCTGTAGTTTGAATGGTCGATTGTTTTCAGAGATGGTAATAGCGCAAATTGCGCTGTAAATTCAATATGGCGCAGTGTATTGTGGTTAAAGAATACTGACAATTCCAAATTGTCATTTGCAAAGTTTTTATGCACCACATAGAAAATTAGCTTACCTGTGCGCACGTGCCGGTAAACAATAAATTGTATACATATTAAGTCTTTTGGAGATAGATTATGGCGTTAAGTGTTTGGTTTTCTTTGGCATTAATATGTATTCTTGGAGCGATGTCCCCTGGGCCAAGTCTTGCGGTTGTTGCAAAAAATTGTCTTGGTGGCAGCTGGAAAAATGGTGTCGCTGCAGCATGGGCACATGCGTTGGGCGTAGGTATGTATGCGTTGGCGTCTGTATTGGGGCTGGCGATTGTCTTGCAGCATAATCCTTCTTTGTTCAGAGGGATTGCGTATCTTGGTGCTGCCTATCTTTTTTGGTTGGGCTTTAAAGCAGTACAGTCCAAAGGCGGTTTTGCTGCGAAATTGACAGCAGGAAGACAGACTTCATTATTTGAATCTGCACGTGACGGCGCTATGATTTCGATGTTAAATCCCAAGCTGGCTCTGTTTTTTTTAGCGTTGTTCAGTCAGTTTGTAGCGGCTAGCCATGCATCTGAAAGCAGAGCAATTGTTGTTGCAACCCCGATGCTGATTGATGGGGTGTGGTACACTATAGTCAGTTTTTTACTTACCAGACAAAGTGTACTGGAAAAGATTAAAGCCCGCGCTGTGCTTGTGGATCGATTAACCGGAATAGTCCTTATTGGCTTAGCTATAAGGGTTGCGTATACTATTTAGTCCAGAAATTTCAAAAAAAAGCCTGAATGTTTTTTCATTCAGGCTTTTTTTTTTGAAATTCGTATCACGATTAATTTGTTTTAAGATATGGTGATAAGCCCTGCTGTAAGTGCTTTGGCGACTGCCTGAATTCGTGTAGTAGCGCCAAGGCGCTCTTTTGCAGAATCAATATGCATTTTTACCGTATGGTGACTTATACCTATTTTATCTGCAATCTGTTGCGGATTAAGTCCACAGGCAAGGCACGTGAGGCATTCCTGCTGACGTGGGGTGAGTGATATAGGGTGCGTATTTTTGGATGTCAGAACATAGAGCCGTTCATGGGCAGTACATGTCACAAGGAGTAGCTCTAATACTTTGTCAGTCGGTACATCATTAAGTTGTGAGACTGTTTCTGGGAAGCAAATGCAAATACCACCTATACATTTATTGTTGTAAAATGACGGCATAGTAATGCCGCTTCCATAGTTGAATTCAGACGTGGCCATCTGGATAAGCTCTCGTGCTTTTTTGCAAAGCAGAGGATTGTGAATCTCTTTATTGCATCCATACAATAATGGCCCATTGGCTGTAAGCGGTTGGGGCAGAACTTGGTCGTATTCAAACATACCATGCTGAATATAACGGTTCTGGCACCAGTCGGGCAGAGTAGAAAAATACGTAATATTTTTATTGGAATTACTGAACCATGTGTGTATTTGAGCTACCCCCATGTGTTTTGTGTAACTAACAAACTTCTCCCATAAGTAGTCAGGAGATTCTGTTGTAATAATTGTCTTTAATATTCCATGCAGCGTTTCGTTCATTTCAGTCTCCCATTGCTGGATATGAAAGGCTGTGTGACCTCCCTGTTTAGGGAGGTGGTTTAAGCAACATTATTATGTATTATGCAGCATTCGTTGTCGGAGTAGCAGCGCATGTAAGCGAGTTTGTTGCTTTCTCGTAGGTTGTCTGCTTTAAGATATAATACAGAGTGTTCGGTCCATTTATATACAAATGTCTGCACAGTATTATGTGGCGTGTGATACCAGCATTTGCCCATAAAAGTAGTCTGTGCGCATCATTATAGTACTTTGTAAGAAGTATTGCCCCCTTTAAGAACCTTGGTAGGTTATGGCGTTTTTTACCTGCCAGGTGTTTTTGTGACATGGTGTATATATGTAGGGAAAATGGATCAACAGGGGAGCCGTTGCATCTCTCAGCGGCTCCTTTACCTTTTGTATCAACGAACCCCATGCTAAAAAATTTGAAAGAAATAGAAAAAAGACCGGACAACTCGTTGTTCGGTCTTTTCTATATGAGTAGAAAAATCGCTATACCTTTTTCAGGAAGCAGGTCTTAAGAACAATCTGTCCTTTACCTACTCGGCACTCAACGTGTTCCGGATTAGAAGTTAGTCGAATTTTTTTAATAGTGGTTCCGCGTTTTAGAGTCATGGAAGCACCTTTTACTTTAAGGTCTTTAATCACCTGAACGTTGTCACCGTCGTTAAGAACGTTGCCGTTTGAATCTTTAGTTTCCATACAATCCTCATTTTTATAAGATCGGCATATGTATGCCGATGTTTTTTTCTGTGACAATTATGGCAGAAGTGGCAAACAAAAGAAAGTTGTTTGAACTTCCCACAATTAAGCGCCCCCCGCCGTGGGCGGGAAGAAACTTTTTTCAAAGATAAATGTATAAGGAATGAGCGCAGTAAAAGTTGTGCGAACCATTAGTGTGTTCATAGCCGGATAGTTGGGTAAGTTATGGCGCCGCCTTCTTCTGTTTGTTTTATCTGTAAGAAGGGGATGTTGGGAACATGACCAAGCAGAAGAATCCGCTCCGTGTTGCGGGCAGGTGGTTAGCAACGTAGCTGGAACGCACGTTTGCCTAAATTTTTTATGGGTAAAAAAAAGCGGACAGCTTACATAGTAAGCTGTCCGCAAAATGTGGAGCTCTTGAGCAGGATTGAACTGCTGACCTCATCCTTACCAAGGATGCGCTCTGCCGACTGAGCTACAAGAGCATCTATATATAAAGACCTTAACTGTAGTTAAGGTCGAATAGTGCTGTGTCGAAAGCACGACTGACGTGCTGCGAAAAGGGTGTTTATATTGAACTCATTTCGTCGTCAACAAAAAAATGTTTTTCTCGTAAAAAAATTAAATTAAGAGCTGCTTTCTGGTTTTTCTGTAGAGTTTTTTTGTGCCGCTCTCATCTTTTTCGCAAAAAATTCGAGCCAGCGTTGCAGATGATAATAGAATCCCGGAACGAGCAACGGTGCAAAGACTGTAGCGGTAATCATGCCGCACATTACTGCGATACCGAGGGAATGTCTGCTCGCTGAGCCCGGTCCGGAGGCCACCACTAGGGGGGAAACGCCAAGCACAAAGGATAACGCTGTCATAAGTACCGCACGGAAACGTAATTTTGCTGCGGTAAAGGCTGCTTCTTGAGCCGTTTTTCCTTCTTTGTAGTTATCCATGGCGAATTCAACAATAAGAATGGACGTCTTGGCAGCCATACCGATCAGAAGAACGAGTCCGACCTGTGCGTAGATATTGTTGTTCAATTCAAATAGCGGTGCCCAGTAGTGGATACCGGTAATTGCACCAAAAATTGCTAATGGAACCGAGCCTACAATAGCGAGAGGCATGATCCAGCTCTCGTACTGTGCCACAAGGAATAGGTACACGAATGTGAAGGATAGCAGGAAAATAAGTGGTGCAAGGTTCCCTGCCTCGATTTCCTGTAGTGAAAGTGCCGTCCATTCGAAGGTATAGCCGGGCGGTAACTCTTTAGAAAGCCTTTCCATTGTAGTAATTGCATCGCCGGAACTGTAGCCGGGGGCAGCACTGCCATTGATAGCGACTGTACTGTACAGGTTGTAGTGAAATACCTGCGCAGGACCGAGAATGGGGGAAATTGACGCAACAGAACTGATGGGAACCATTTCTCCTTTGCCGTTACGTACGTAGAATAGCCGGAAGTCTTCAGGTATAGAGCGGTATTTTGCATCCGCTTGGATATTTACCTGATAAATTTGTCCTTGGCGCACAAAGTCGTTTACGTACAGGGAACCGAACTGTGCTTGTAGTGTAGCGTAAATTTCTCCGAGGGATATTCCTAGTACCATGGCTTTGTTTCTGTCCACATTCAAAAAATACTGGGGAACATCTGTACGGAATGTTGTATACGCTAACTGCACTGCCGGATCTTGCGTCGCTTTGAAGGCAAGCTGTTGTGCGACCTTGGCAATATTTTCTGGTGGTCGGCTTAATGTATCCTGTAACTGGTATGCAAAACCGTTTGTGGTTCCGATTCCCGGAATGGCTGGTAGTTCGAATGATCTCAGTGAAGCATCTGGGTAATTTCTATATAAGTTGTCAGCTTCTGACATAATGTCCCGTAAAGTTTTATCCGGTCTGTGATCCCAGTCTTCAAGCATGACAATAATGAGTCCGGTATTAGATAAGTTACCGGAAAGAAAGCTACGTCCGGCAACAGTAATTACCCGTTCAACACCGCTAATCTTTTTTGTAATGTCTGTTATTTCTCCCAGTACTCGTTGGGTTCTGTTTAATGATGCAGCCTCGGGAAGCTGTGCATCAACAAAAAAGAATCCTTGATCTTCGTTTGGAATAAACGCGGTTGGAGTAGTTTTGTACAGGTAGCCTGTGGATCCGAAGATAGCGATGACTGCCACCGTCGTAAGAAAGCCTTTGCGTAAAACTGTCGTAATGATGGTTCCATATCGTTCTGTTGACCATTTAATAGCACGGTCAATCGGTCGTAAGAAAGAAATTGGCTCCAGTTGTCCCTCCTTGAGAATGAGGGAACATAACGCAGGGCTGAGGGTGAGTGCGTTAATAGATGAAATGATTACAGATACAGTAATGGTTACAGCAAATTGTTTATACAGACCGCCTGTTATACCGGGCATGAACATAACAGGAACAAATACCGCCATTAAAACGAGTGTGGTTGCGATAACCGGACTTGTTACTTCTGACATGGCAATACGTGCAGCTTCTTTCGGGGGAAGTTTGGACTCTGTCATGTGTCGTTCGACGTTTTCAATGACAACAATGGCATCATCAACTACTACCCCGATGGCCAACACCAGCCCGAATAAGGAAATTGTGTTAATTGAATAGCCCAGTGCCTGCATGACTGCAAAGGTGCCAATAAGGGATACGGGAATAGCCACCGTCGGAATGAACGTTGCCCGCACGTTTTGAAGGAAGAGAAAGACTACCAGAATAACAAGGGCAACAGCTTGAAGAAGTGTGGTAACAACTTCATCAATAGAGCGTTTGATGAAAATTGTTGTGTCATACGGAATAAGGTAGTCAACACCTTTCGGAAATTGTTTGGAAAGGATTTCCATCTCTTTGTAAATATTCTGGGCAATATCCAGAGCGTTGCCGTCACTGGTTTGATAGGCGACAACAAATGCCTGCGGTTTGTTGTCCAGTTTGGCGAGGAAGTCGTAGGACTCTTCGCCGAGTTCCGCGCGGCCGATATCTTTCACGCGTACTATTGCTCCGTTCGACGATGTCCTGAGGATAATATTGTTAAATTCTTCTGCTGTAATTAATCGACCTTGAGCCTGAACTGTATATCTGAATTGTTGTTGCGGGATGTTAGGCCCCCCGCCGAGATTGCCTGCTGCAACAATAATATTTTGCTGTTGCAGAGCGTCCCGTACGTCAGCCGTAGTCATACGGTATGATTCCATAAGTCTCGGGTCGAGCCAAATACGCATTGAATAAGGGGAACCGAAAATCTGTACATCGGAAACCCCGTTAATACGTTTGAGCGGATCCACCACAAACTGTTGGGCATAGTTATTGAGGAATAAGCTGGAGAAACTGTTGTCAGGCGATATGAGGCTGACACCGAGTAGCATAGTCGTGGACTGTCTGTTTACTTTTACACCGAGTCTGCGCACCTGTTCCGGTAGATTCGGTTCAGCCTGTGAGACGCGGTTTTGCACGTTAACTTGAGCTATGTCAGGGTCTGTCCCGGGGGCAAAGGTGATTGATGTTGTTGCTGTGCCTGTGGTGTCGGCAGAAGACGAAATGTAAATCATGTCTTCAACGCCGTTGATATTATCTTCAAGGGGCTTGATAACTGTGCGTTCTAAAATTTCCGGGCTTGCGCCGGGAAAAGTTGCAGTTACAGTAACAATTGGAGGCGTAATGTCGGGATATTGAGCAATAGGCAGTGTGATTAATGCCAAAATACCCACCAGAGTAATGACAATGGATATGACAATGGCAAACTTAGGCCTATCAATAAAGAAATGGCTGATTGTCATACTCAACTCCCGCTATTTGTAGTGGAAGGTGACGGCATTTCATTGGAAGTGTTGCTTTGCCGTGAAATACTCTTTGTTCGAACCGGAGTTTTCTGTACAGGTTCTTGTGTGTTATTGGACAACTGGTCTTTTCTCGGTGCAGTATCTGTCCAGCTCGTTTTGTTTTTAAAAGTTTTTGGTGAACCGTTTTTTTGTGGGTCATCTTCTGATGGGGCTACAGAACCGGCAGGTTCTTTTCCAGAAAAAAAGACTGCGCCTTTGACGCCTTTTTTAGGACGTTTGGTAATAACACCAGTTTTGGAATCAATGGTCACATTATGAGGGGTCACAGGTTTACCTTGTTGGACTTTTTGTAGACCTTCAACAATAATCCGTTCTCCTGTTGTTACTCCGCTTGTGACAACCCACATTGCATCAAGACGCATTCCAAGCGTAACTTTACGGGATGTGGCGATGTTATTTTTGTCTACCACGATAACTGTATAACCGGATTGATTCTGTTGCACCGCAGATTGTGGAATGACTGGCATATTTTTTTTCTCTGCATCTTCTACAATAACGGATACATACATTCCGGAAATAAGCAGGTTGTCCGGATTAGGGAAAATGCAGCGCAACTCTACTGTGCCAGTGTCTTTGTTAATAAACGGCTGCGCAAAATCGAGTTTTCCTTCTAACTTATATCTTTCTCCATTCGGTAGTTTAAGCATATATTTAAGGTTTGGTGGTGGGCCGTACCCCCATTTGGAGCGGTATGTGACAACGTCTTTTTCATCCACAGTGAAATAGACGTAAATAGGATCAATTGAATATATGGTTGCAAGTGTGCCGCTGGAAGGCGAAATAAGGTTGCCTACAGAATACGTGATTTTGCTAATGCGTCCCTTAAACGGGGCTGAAATAGTAGTGTAGCCAAGGTTGATGGTGGCTGAGTATACACGTGCTTTGGCTGCATCCACTTCTGCAGCAGCTTGTCGCTCGGTGCTGGTGTAGGCATCAAGTTTAGATTTACTGATGTTTTTTCCAGCATATAACTGTGTACCGCGCATTAGGTTGAGTTTTGCTTCAACAAGAGCTGCCTGTGTCTTTTCTACATTGGCTTTTGCAAGCAGGAGTTCTGCTTCAAATGGTTTTGGGTCAATTTTGAAAAGAACTTGATCTTTTTCGACGATATCGCCTTCAACAAATCCCTGCTCTAATAAAAAACCTTCCACCCGTGACTTAATCTGCACGATATCTTTTGAATCAACACGACCAACAGCATCCCATTTGTTGGCAACGGGGAGTTCATGAACAGCAACAACATCCACATCGGGTGCCGGTTGCTGTTGCTGCTCTCCATTGCCGGAGCAGGCTGTAAGTATGAGCAAGCACATACAGCATACGGTTAAGGAAAGCATTCGTTGATAGTAACAAGCAGTCATGCCGCCTCCGGGTAAGTCTCAAAAATTGCTGATTTCGTTTTGGTTGGAAAAAGTGAGCGCTGACGAGTAGCCGAAATGTCAGACAGAAAGGCATGTTACCATAGTTTTTTTGTAACGCTAAGGGGGGATAGATGATATCCATGAACCTAAATAAAAAGACTTGGTATGCGGTCTAATTATAAGATAGGTTGAAATCTTAAATAGTTACCTGAAATGTCTCAGAGTTGACAATTAGGGATAACTGGTATGAATTAGAGAGCCTGTTACGTATTAAGGATATAATACGCTTTTTTTGTGCTCATCAAATTTTATTGAGTTCTGAATTTGCGTGATCATTGTATATTGTTTTGTGAGGTCTATTTTGAATAACACGGCTATTTGGCAGCGACATCCATATCTAGTGGCTGCTGCGATTATTGTTTGCACAACATGTATCCGTATTGCATTTTTATGGAGTAACCAGCTTGATCTTGTGTACGATGAAGCCCAGTACTGGGATTGGACTCGTCACATGCAGCTTTCTTATTATTCGAAAGGACCTCTGATTGCATGGATCATCAAAGGGTGGACAACACTCTTGGGAAATACACAGTTTGGTGTACGATTTGGTGCTGTTTTTAACTCTTTCCTAACGCAAAGTATTTTACTGTATGGTCTCGGACGCATGATGAAGCGTCCTGTAGCCGCCCTGTGGGCGGTTATTCTTGCCAATACAATTCCATTATTCCTTGCTTCCGGCGTGTTGATGACAACAGACAGCCCTCTGCTTGTGTGTTGGCTTGTAGCCTTATTTGCAGTGTATGCAGCCAGTGAAAATCCGGAACGGAAGATGCCGTATGTGCTACTTGGTGCTGTTATGGCTCTTGGTATTCTGGCAAAGTACATGATGCTTGCTATGGTCGGCGTTGTCTTTTTCTATTGCATCGGGCTGTGGCGCAGGCAAATGCTGAGCAAGATATTTGTTAAGCGTGTCGCCATTGCGATGGCTGTTGGCACGGTTGTCGGTTTTTTACCGATTCTTATCTGGAACTTGCAGAACGACTGGGTAGGCTTCCGTCATGTAGCTAAGCTTGCAGGGGTGAATAAAGATGCCGTTGCAAAACCGTTTTTCCGTTTTGACCGGTTTCCAGAATATTTTGGATCTCAGATCGGTTTGATTACTCCCTGGTGGTTTGCATTCCTCATTTTTGGCGGTTGGACTGCTTTGAAACAAGGGTGGACCAAAAAAGGTGCAGAAATACTAGGCGATAACAGCAAAGTACGTCAGGCTATCTTGTTAAGTACAGGGTTCTGGATGTTGTGGGGCTTCTTTATTTTCTGGAGCTTCCATACCAGAATTTATCCAAACTGGTCAGCCATGAGCTATGCAGCGGGTATCATTCTTGCGGCAATAGCTGTTGAGCAGGGGCATGTGTGGGGTAAAAACGCACTTGTTATTCGCAGTAAGCGAATTCCGCTTCGTAAGACAGGCGTGGTTATTGGGATTGTGCTGTTTTTGGTAATGCACTCTTTGGGAGAATTGCCGTTTCGAACCCGATCTTTTAACCCTGCGATGCGTTTGATGGGTTGGACGGATATGTCCAGTAAGCTTCAGGAGCTTACTGAGAGTATGCCGCACCCTGATAAAGTGTTTTATTTTTCCGACCGCTATGGTGTGACTGCTAACCTTTCATTCTATGCACCAGGCCAGCCGCAGGCATTCTGCGCGGATTTCGGTCGTCGAAAAGCGCAATATGATCTTTGGGAAACTCCAGAAGATAAGACGGGATGGGACGCAATTTTTGTTCGCCATAAACCTATTGATGTTCGGCCACTTAAGAAGCTGTTTGAATCCGTCAAGGTTATGGAGTATCAAACAACCCACACAAACGGTTATGGCCCAAAATATTATATTGCCATCTTAAAAAATTATAACGGCGAATGGCCAAAGCGTGACAGCGGAAGTTACTAATGAAAGCATCAACTATGCCCCAAATTGACCCGACTGTTTGTGAACGCTGTGCAGAAAAATACCATACCTGTTGTCATGCAGAGCCTCAGGATATTGAACTTTGTTTCCCTTTGTCAGACTCGGAGTGGGAAAGGGTCAAAGCTGGTGCTCCTGAAATAAATGGTGCAAATGAAGTTGCCAATACGCCTGAATTTATCAAGACATTAAAACGACTTTTCCCGCATGATGGGAGAAAAATAGATATACAATTCCCTGCAAACGAGACTCATAGGGTTCTGCAATCCAACGAAAAGGGATATTGTGTTTATCTGACAGAGCAGGGGTGCAGACTTCCACGAGAAGTGCGCCCGTGGTTTTGCCTGTTGTTTCCTTTTTGGGTGCGAGGCAAAGAGTTGACCATGTTCACGGCTCAAGGATGTCTTGTTTGTCGTGAAACCGACACTGTAGAAGAATCGCTGGAACTGTTGGGGATGGACAAACCTCAAGTGAGGGAGTTGTTTGCATCACTACGTTCCGCTTGGGGCTTCGATAAAGGCGAGTAGCCACCCTGCAAACGAGATTAAATTTTATGAAAAAAATATTACTATATACTTTGGTTACCTGTGCGCTAGGACTTGCTTTGGGCACGCTGGCTGCTTCTGGTCTGTACTGGTGGGCATCCAAAGATTTGCCAAGTTTTACCCGCATTAACGACTATCAACCTCCATTAGTTACAACAGTATACGCACGTGATGGGCAAGTGCTTGGACATTTCTATCGCGAAAAGCGCTTTTTGGTTTCCCATAAGGATATGCCGGAGCTCGTTAAGCGGGCATTTCTCGCTGCAGAGGATGATAGTTTTTATGAGCACGATGGCGTTGATCCCAAAGCTATTTTCCGCGCATTTATTAAAAACATGCGTGCTGGGTCTATCAGACAAGGTGGTTCCACCATCACTCAGCAGATAATCAAACGTCTGCTCCTTTCTTCTGAAAAAAGTTACGAACGTAAGATAAAAGAGGCGATTCTTGCCTTCCGTCTTGAGCGTTATCTGACAAAAGACGAAATCCTTACAATTTATCTGAACGAAATTTACCTTGGTGCAGGTGCCTATGGTGTGGAAGCTGCTGCACGTACTTATTTTGGTAAGCATGTAAGCGAATTGTCTGTTGCAGAAGCTGCTGTTTTAGCAGGTCTTCCACAAGCACCTTCTAAATACAATCCGTTGCGAGCCCCGGGTTCCGCAAAGGCGCGTCAGCGCTACGTTTTGGGACGTATGCACGAACTAGGCTGGATTACTCAGGAACAGTACGACACTGCGATTAAGGCTCCGCTTGTATACAAAAGTATGGAAGATCCGAGTTGGAAACGTGGTGCTTGGTATTTGGAAGAAGTGCGCAGACAACTCATTTCGTACTTGAGCGAAGACAATATGCGTAAGCTTGGTATTGAACTTCCTCGTTATGGGGAAGATGCCGTATACGAAGCTGGTCTTCAGGTCTACACAGCGGTTGATCTGGACTATCAGGATGCCGCTGAAGAATCACTTCGCGCAGGTCTGGAAGCGTCTTCCAAGCGTCGAGGTTGGCAAGGCCCTATCCAGTCTATCGAACCTGATATGATGGGAGATTTTCTGCAACAGCAGGAAGTTATTCCAGCACTCCTTACAGATAAAAAATGGATTCAGGTTTTAGTAACCAAAGTTGAGAAATCCGGTGCAGATGTACGATTCGGCGATATGATTGGTCGTATTCCTGTAGCAACCATGCATTGGTGTCGTAAGCCGAACCCTAAGGTGGCGACAGATTACGTTCCTGCAATTAAAGATGCACGTAGAGTTGTGAAGGTTGGAGATGTTGTATGGGCGTCTGTGGACGTACCTGAACGTCTTAAAGAAACTTGGGAACCGAGTCTGTTAACGGAAAAAGATGTTGTGCCGCTGGCGTTACAGCAGCATCCTAATGTTCAGGGTGCGGTTGTTTCAATGGATCCGCACACAGGCGATGTGCTTGCGCTGGTGGGGGGCTATTCTTTTGCAGAAAGTCAGTTTAACCGTGCGACACAGGCAAAACGTCAACCGGGCTCAGCATTTAAACCGATTGTATATTCAACAGCTATAGATAACGGCTACACGCCTGCTTCTATCGTGCTGGATGCGCCAATTGTATATACTGATCAGTCCACATCAAAAGTGTGGCGTCCAGAAAACTTTGAAGGTATTTTTTACGGACCTACATTGCTGCGTACGGCACTTGTTAAGTCCCGTAACCTTTGTACTATCCGCGTTGCAAAAGCATTGGGTATTCCAAAGGTTGTAGAACGTGCAAAAGCAATGGGGCTTGAAGGGCCGTTCCCGTATGACCTTTCTGTTTCACTCGGTTCTGTTGCGGTTTCGCCGATTAACCTGACCGAAGCTTACACCACCTTTGCAAACGGTGGGGAGTGGGTAAAAGGACGACTTATTAAGTCTGTAAAAGATGCATGGGGCGATGATATTATCTCCATTGAGACCAAGCGTACCCAGGGCATGGAGCCTGAAACATCGTACATCATGTCCACTTTGCTTAAGGAAGTAGTTCAGGATGGTACAGGTTGGCGTCTAAAAGTTCTTAAACGTCCTATTGGTGGTAAAACCGGTACGACAAACGATGAGAAAGATGCTTGGTTTGTGGGTGTGACTCCATACCTTGTTACAACCGCATACGTGGGCTTTGACCAGTTAACTCCAATGGGTAAGTGGGAAACAGGATCCCGTGCCGCATCTCCTGTTGTGCGTGATTATCTTCAGCAGGTTATTAATGATTACCCTGAGGAAGATTTCGAGATGCCTGCAGGCGTCATTCAGGTACGAATCGATGCTGGCTCCGGTAGGGTCGCAAGTGCATATAGTGGTAAGAGCTATTTCCTTCCGTTTAAGCAGGGAACACAGCCTACCATTATGCAGGGAGAGCGTCTTACCCGTGAACAGCAGGACCCTGTTGAAAGTGGAGAAGATTTGCTGAAACAGATGTTCTAATAAATACAAAAAAAGATCGGTATGATATATCATACCGGTCTTTTTTATATTCATGTTGTTGGAAGCCCCGATGAACTTTTGTTCATCGGGGTTTCGTTGTTGTGTGTGGCGTCCTATTTAAGAATTCGCTTTGGTTGTTCCGGTGCTAACCCTTGCGGATATAGTGTGATACTCCGCAGGAATGTGTCAGCAATGAATAATCCTGTTTCGTTGAATGAACCATTTATATGCAATAGGGGCTCGGTCCAGTTTAGGGTGCTGATTTGTCCTCCGGGGTCAACAGAGACGGATTCTTTTGGAGTCTGCATTACACCAAATGGGAGCTTTTGATATTCATCAAGTTTTTGAACAGTTACAAGGTGAGGCTGTGTATTATGGAAGATCATCTGTCCCAGTTGTGGCTGCTTCTTAGTAAGCTCTCTAAGCGGAATCTGAGGTGGTGGTGGTAAGCCTAAAAATGCTGCCATGTGTGTCATATATACATCTGGTCTATCTAGAGCTTGGTCAACGCTGGCGCACATCCTTGAGGATTCAAGGAAACGAGGGTTGGCCTCGATAAAATAAAGTTGTTCATCATGAAGTAACGCATCCATACCAAAGGCACCAATAAAGCCTTTCGACGCAAGCCATTGTCCTACATCACGAACCATTGCCTCTAACTGGTTAATTGTATTGTCTTGCAGCTCGTGAATTATTCCAAAATCGTTACCGGAATATCCTACATTGTGTGGGGTAAGTTCCGGTACGCCAATACATTGCAGACTCAGCGGGTGTAAGGAAACTCTCCCATCTGAAAATACGGTTGCAGACACAGAAAGAGATGATGCTCCGGAAAAATAAGGCGAGAAGGCAATAAGTTCAGCGTGGTGCTGGGTAAGCCAGTCCCACGCGGTTTCAAAACTTTCTTTAGAATCAACACGCACAAGTCCCGGCCCTGCTGATGCAGCATTAACGCGTAGCATGATAGGGTGCTTCATAGTAGCGCGGTATATCTTTTGTTTAGAAGCTTCTGCCATCTCAAGGTATCTCCAAGGGATAACACGTATGCCATTGTCGTGCAGTGCTGTTTCGATCCATGTTTTATGGTTAAACGGATGCTGAAATTCTGAAAACAATCCTAAGAGGTTAGTGTGCTTGTGATGTAGGAAGTATGCCGTATCAATGAAGGCCATAGGTTTGTAAGGAATAAGGCAGCATGGTTCCTCTAACTCCTTAATCAATATACGGCGTAACTCCTTAATTCCTTCCGATGTGTCGGAAGAGGCGTCGTACTTGTACGGGTTTACTCTATGATTCATCATCTCTTCATAGGTATACTCGGTAATTGCTTCGTGCTGTGCGGGGCTTCCGTAACAGATTGAAACAATGTGATTTTTAAAGTCGGTAAGCGGGATAGCATCGCACCCTCTACTCCCGACCCAAACGATCTTGCGATCTTTGATCTTTCCGTAAATATGCTTTCGGTAAGTCGAACGTTCTGTAGGCATAAGTACCTCAGTTCTGGAGTTTGGGGTTAATACAAAACTCTTTTCGATGCGCTCGGGCGCATCGTCCCTAAGAGTGTATTGCAGGTAGAATGAAGCGCAATATTATAGAATGAAGGAAGCAGGTTTTTTTTGAATTTGAAAAAATGTGAGTTGACACAGTTCAGGATTTGAGTACAGGATATACTAAGCCATTGTGCGCGCGATTTGGAACGCACGTCGCTTGAGGCTGTTTTCCCTGTGTTTTTAGGGAACGTGCGGCCTAGGCCAAATAGAATGTTTGGAGATTGCTATTATGTCTAACAAGACAGATTTTGATGTTATTGTTGTTGGCGGCGGCCCTGCCGGGCTGTTTGCTTCCTACTACCTTGCAGAAAATTCTAATCTTTCTGTATGTATGATTGACCGCGGCCCGGCGGTGAAAAATCGAACATGCCCAATTGGAAAAACCCAGAAGTGCGTGAAGTGTAAACCTTGCCATATCCTTTCCGGTATCGGTGGGGGCGGGCTTTTTTCCGATGGTAAGCTGAACTATATCCATAAGCTTGGAAAGACTGACTTGACCCAGTTCATGGGACTGCAGGAAGCGAAAGATCTGATCGATGAAACAGAAGTGATCTTCAATAAGTTTGGCATGGATGGCCCTGTCTATCCTTCGAACATGGATAAAGCGAAAGCTATTCGTAAAGAAGCAAACAAAAACGGTATTGATTTGCTTTTGATTAAACAGAAGCATCTTGGTTCTGACTGCCTTCCTGATCACATCGACAATATGTCCAACTATATTTCTGAACGTGGTGTTGAAATAAAAACCAAAGAAGAAGTAAAGCGTGTTGTCGCAGAAGATGGAAAAATACGGGGTGTTGAAACCAACCAAGGCACCTACACTGCCAAGCAGGTAATTCTTGCTCCGGGTCGTGTCGGTGCAGATTGGATCAGCTCTGTGTGCAACGAATATAATTTGAAGGTTGCCCAGCGTGGTATTGAAGTTGGAGTACGTGTTGAAACACATAATGACGTAATGTCTGACATTACAGATGTTGTGTACGATCCGACGTTCTTTGTGCGTACTTCAAAATATGATGATCAGACCCGTACTTTTTGTACAAATCCCGGCGGTTTTATTGCACTCGAAAATTATCAGGACTTTGTGTGCGTTAACGGGCACGCTTTCCGCGATAAAAAATCAGACAACACTAACTTTGCGTTCTTATCCAAAGTAGTGCTGACTGATCCGGTTTCTGACAACACCGGGTATGGAACCGCTATAGGGAAACTTGCTACCATCATTGGTGACGGTAAGCCGATTTTGCAGCGTCTTGGTGACCTGCGCCGTGGCAGACGCTCCACGTGGACTCGAATTAACAATGGCCACATTGCACCAACCATGACAAACGTTGTGCCGGGTGACATCGCAATGGCACTCCCTGAGCGTATTGTGACAAACCTTGTTGATGGTCTTGATCAATTGAATTCTGTAATTCCGGGCATCGCTGACGACGGAACTCTTTTGTATGCCCCTGAGATTAAATTCTTTGCAACTCAGGTCGAAACTTCCGATGATCTTGAGACAGCAATTGAAGGCCTCTATGTCGCTGGTGACGGTCCTGGGGTAGCAGGTAATATTGTATCCGCTGCTGCAACCGGCATTGTTCCGGCTAAGGCAATTATTGCAAAGAGCTAGCTAGGAACTCACCCTGCTACAGAGCATCGTGGGATTGGAATATATAATGATAACGCTGCGAACCCTAGGGGACGCAGCGTTTTTTATTATGAAAAGGCAAAAAAAAAGACCACCAAATGGTGGACTACATTGTTATGGGACAAAAGAAGAGAGAATCTACCTACAAAATCTGTTAGCGTATTGCTGCTTGTTTCGGCCTTGTCATGCACTTTGTGCATCGGCTCCGAAACTGGTAATTTTTATTCGGTAGACTCTCTCACTGTCTGGTGGTTCTTAGTTCCCATTAGCCTTTCTTATCCTCCGTTAGGGTTGATGGATATATGTAATGGAAGATATACCGATATAAGCTTCCTTAGCTCACCTTTAAGATAAGACCGTCTGAGCAGTCTGGCAAGTAGAGAAAAAGAATTTTTATAGAAAATAATTAAAAATTGAGTTGACAGTATGGCCCGTTTTCCATAAATAGCTCTTCGCACGTGAGGGAACTCACGAAGCACGAACAAGCGTCCCCATCGTCTAGCCTGGCCCAGGACACCTGCCTTTCACGCAGGCGACAGGGGTTCAAATCCCCTTGGGGACGCCAACGTATATCAAGCTCTCACAGCTTTGCTGTGAGAGCTTTTTCGTTTTTGGCGCCCATCCGGGTAACACGTCCGGGTAATTTTTTTCCTGCGTTGTGGCGTCATCATCGTCGTTTCCTTTCCCAGATGTCTCGAAGAATGCGTTAGGATGCTTTACCCAAGGTCTTAAGCATGTTGCCTGCCATACTGTCCAAATGGGTAGTAATCCCCCCTCCCCGAAAAATAAGATGCCCTGAAAGTAGAATTATCTCCGAGGGTAACCATAGGAGATTCTACATGAAAAGATCACCTCATAAGGAAACCTGAATGTGAAGCCAGAGAGTTCCATGGCTATGTTGAATGGCTTCTAAAAATTGAGAATCTGGTTTAAGAGAATAGTTCTATAAGTAAAAGATGTTACTTGCGTTCAGTGTGATAGGAATGTAACTTTTTCCTAATCTAATTCAATTAAATTGTAATCTGTTCCCCTTAGTAGGATGCCCTTTATGCTCATAAAGGGGATAGTAAAAAGCAGCGCGGCGTCTTGAGTCATGTCTACTTATTACCTTCGTATAAGTCTGATGTGATAGATTCAAGCTAAGTGGTGTGAAGTCACGAGTACCAACTTAACCGCCTTTGTTTTCAAGTTGGCTGGTTTTGTAGGAGTCGGTTGACTTTGTGTTTACAATTAAAATTTCCCAGTAAGTACTTTTTAGGGAGCAGATGTGTCACGACTAAGTTTTGGTGCACGACTTACGATTTATATACTATTTGCAACTATATCAGTTTTTTTACTTGTCTTTGGATACAATTATACTCGAACAGAACAGACAATCCGCGAATTAAGTCGGGAAAGTGCCCGCTATCTCGCTACGGGAACCGTCGGACGGATTGAGCAAGTTTTACAACGCGTCGAACAGGTACCGCGTTATCTTGCTGCTCGTTTGACTGCGAACGATATCTCTCCGCAAGAAGTTGAGACTGCGCTTAAAGATTTTGTGTCCTCTAATCCCGACGTTTATGGTGCTACAGTTGCTTTTGCTCAAGGGGGATTGCCTGAAGTGGATAAACCCTACGCACCGTATTTCTATAAAAAAGGGAATGGGGTGCAAATGGTGCAGTTGGGCAACGAAGGGTATCAGTACTGGTATCAGGATTGGTATATGTTCCCGAGGCAGGCTGGAAAACCTGTGTGGAGTGAACCGTATTTTGATACAGGAGGTGGAGATGTGGCGATGACAACATTTTCTGTTCCTGTATACCGCACCATTAAGGGTAAAAAGAAGTTTTTGGCTGTTATCACTGCTGATATAGCCATTGATTGGCTTAAGCGCATTGTTCAGGATATTAAGATCTATGAAACCGGCTATGCCTTTATTCTTACCTCAAACGCTGTGTTTGTTGTGGATCAGAATGATGATTTCATTATGCGTTCTGACCACACTATCTATGAGTTAGCAATTGAAGCTGAAAATCCAGAGCTGAAGACTCTCGGCTATCGTATGACCGCAGGCAAAAGCGGTATAATGTCTATGCTTTCTCCAAAGACAAAGAATGCTGTTGAAGTGTTGTACACGCCGATTACTGTAAACGGCTGGAGTCTTGGGGTGGTAATTCCTGAAGACGAACTTTTCAGCGAACTACATGCCCAGAGCATCACCATTTTTGTTTTGGCAATCAGCGGGATTCTTGGAATAGCTGTGCTCGTTTGCTTTGTGGCGTATAACGCGACACGTCCCTTACGTGCACTATCTGCTAGTGCATCAGAAATTTCCGAAGGTCATCTTGATGTTGGACTTCCTTCCGTATCTCGTATGGATGAAATAGGAAGGCTTGCACTTTCGTTTGAGGAAATGCGTACAGCCTTGAAAGAGTATATCGAAGATTTAACCAACACCACGGCGGCAAAAGAGCGCATTGAGAGTGAGCTGAAAATTGCAAAAACTATTCAGGCAAACTTTCTCCCTAAGCGCTTTCCACCGTTTCCGGATCGGGGTGAGTTTGATATCTTTGCCACTTTGATACCTGCCCGTGAAGTTGGAGGGGATCTCTACGACTTTTTCATTCTCGATGATCGGCATTTGTTTTTCTCTGTAGGAGACGTTTCAGACAAGGGGGTGCCTGCAGCACTCTTCATGGCCGTTACGAAAACTCTCATGAAGGGGATCGCGGAACATGAGCGTGACCCTGCACAAATACTTTATCGGGTAAACGATGAACTGGCATCCGACAACGACAGCTGCATGTTTGTTACATTGTTTTGCGGCGTTCTTGATTTGCATACCGGCGAGCTTGTCTATTCTAACGCTGGGCATGATGCTCCTTTCCTGATTCGGGAAAATGAACTAGTTGGTGCTCTTGAACTCCCACCGGGGCTAGTACTAGGGGCTATGCAGGGAGCTTTGTACCAAAACAGGCGAATAACATTAACCGCTAACGATAAACTATTGCTTTTTACAGACGGTGTGACGGAAGCAATGTCGACAGATGGGGAGCTTTTTTCAATGGAGCGTCTTTCTGCAGTCGCTTCTAAAAACGCGGACAAACCTATTCAAGAGTTGACTGATTGTGTCATGAGCGCAGTGCAGTCTCATGCAGAGGAAGCTCTGCAGTCGGATGATATTACTTTGTTAGCACTGCACTGGCATGGACGCCCTCGCGATTGAACTTTTACAAACAGTAGACAGGAGCAACTATGGATATAATGAAAGATTTCAAAGAGGATATTGCCATTGTAACTGTAAATGGAAAGATGGATGCGGTTAATGCGGGACAATATCAGGAAGCTATTGAAGTCTTGTTGAATGACGGGGCTACAAAATTTGCCGTAGATTTGTCTGGGCTGCAGTACATATCCAGCGCGGGGCTTCGAAGCATTCTTATGGGCGGTAAGCTTATTGCGAGCAAGTCAGGTACACAAGTCATTTGCGGTCTTTCTGGCATGGTGAAGGAAGTATTTGATGTTTCAGGGTTTAGTACCATGTTTTCTGTAGTGGAGACGCAACAAGATGCGCTAGTACAACTCGGAGGCTAAGATATGCTTTCTATTGAGCTTCCTGCGGTCATGGAGAACTTGCAGGTTTTCCAAGAAGCAGTAATCCGTGAAGCCGAGCTTACTGGCTTCTCCTCTAAAGGGGTCTTCAGTCTTCAGCTTGTTCTTGAAGAGGTTTTCATGAATATTGTTAATCATGCATATGCTGATAGTGAATCTGGCCCCGTGTCGGTCGCTGTTGAATCTGCTCCTGGTGAAATGCGGATTCGTATTGAAGATCATGGAGCTCCGTTTAACCTTTTAGAGGCAGATAAGCCGGATACGACATTAGATATGGAAGACAGAGCCATAGGTGGTATGGGGATAATGCTTATTCGCCAGATGGCTAAAGAGTTAAGTTATCTTCGAGAAGACGAAAAAAATATCGTACACATAACTATGGTTGATTCATAAAAGAGTGTGTTGCCTAGCAGGAATTCTTCTTAGATTTATTAGAACATTTATTACGAAAATTGTTTTAATAGGCTGAAGTTATTCTGTATAAGATGGTACAGGCAACAGTGTGGGGCAATATGCCTTGGTTAGATATGATTTCAGGTAACAGCCGGATAATCAAAAAAGGCCGGCAATAGATATTGCCAGCCTTTTTGTGCATATGTGCGAAGGTCTATGTTTACAGACAGTAACGCAGCATGCCGTTAGATGGCAGCTTTGCGGCTTTCTTCAATATAGATCTGGTTGAGACGGGTGGCCACAGGACCTACCTTTCCGCCTGAAAGCTCAACATTGTCGATTTCAACAACAGGGCACACAAAGGAAGTGGCGGCAGTAACAAAGGCTTCCACTGCCTGTTGTGCTTCTTCAATGGTGAAAGGGCGTTCTTCGACTTCCATGTCCAGTTCTGCTGCAAGCTTCAACACTGCGGCACGGGTAATGCCATGCAGAATAGATGTGGAGAGGTTGCGGGTAATGATTTTGCCCTCTTTGGTCACAATGTATGCATTGTTGGATGTACCTTCTGTAACAAAGCCATCCTGAACCATCCATGAATCATCTTTTCCTGCTGCTTTTGCCATCATTTTTGCCATGGAAGGGGCAAGAAGCTGTACAGTCTTAATATCGCGGCGACCCCAACGGATATCTGGAACTGAGATTACGCGAAGTCCGGATTTTTCGGCTGTAAGTGACTTGGCTTGTGTAAAGAGAACAATTGTCTGCTTGGCGTCCTTAGGGAATAGGAAATTTCTGTCCTCAGCGCCGCGGGTAATCTGCAGGTAGATAGCACCTTCTTCAAGGTTGTTCCGCTTGATCAGTTCACGATGAACTTCAAGGAGTTCTTCACTGCTGATAGGCATTCCCATCTGGAGTTCGCCAAGGGAACGTTCGAGGCGGGTTACGTGGCCTGCGTAATCCACAAGCTTTCCGTCAAGAACAGCGGTTACTTCGTATACACCGTCGGCAAACAAGAAACCGCGGTCAAAGATTGAGACAGTGGCATTTTCTTCAGGCATGTAGCTGCCGTTTACATAAACTGTACGACTCATGATTATCCTTTTATCTTTACGATAGTTCTTTCTGAGTAGAGGAGTTATCGGGGGCACCCCATAACTCCGGTTGCGGTGGGTACACATGTTTGGCGTCATAGGTCAGTCCGTGGGGTCTGTCTTCGGCCAGAAGAAGTGGACCATCTAAATCGGTCACAGCCGCATTCTGAGCAACAAGCACCGCAGGAGCCATGGCAAGAGAAGAGCCTACCATGCAACCGACCATAATCTGGTAACCGTTTTTTATCGCAAGCTCCCGTAACGCCAGAGCTTCGGTGAGTCCACCAGTTTTATCGAGCTTAATGTTGACCATATCGTACTTGCCCTTCAAGGCAGGTAACGAATTGCGGTCATGACAGGATTCGTCTGCACAGACTGGCAGGATGCGCTCTATATGAAGCAGGGCATCGTCAGCACCGGCAGGGAAAGGCTGTTCGACCATCTCTACCCCGAGATTAACCAGCACCGGAGCAATTTCTTCATAAAGTTCAGGGGTCCAGCCTTCGTTGGCATCGACGATAATTCGGGCATCGGGAGCACCTTTGCGCACAGCTTCGATGCGGGCTATATCACCCTTGCCGCCAAGTTTAATTTTTAAAAGAGGGCGAGATGCATTTTTTGCGGCCTCAGCAAGCATATTTTCCGGTGTATCCAGCGAAAGGGTGTACGCGGTAACTTCCGGTGTTGGATCATCTAGACCTGCAAGTTCCCATACAGGCTTTCCGGAAAGCTTTGCTTCCAGATCCCATAGGGCGCAGTCAACTGCATTGCGAGCTGCGCCTGCAGGTAGAAGCGACTGGAGAGTCTCGCGTGTAACAGGCAACGTGAGTGCTTCAATTTGCGCCATAACGCTTTCAACAGTTTCGTTGTACCGAGCGTACGGTACACATTCTCCGCGCCCGATGACCCCGTCGTGTTCGATTTCAACACGAACGACAACAGCTTCGGTTCTGGAACCGCGTGAAATAGTGAATACTTTCGCGAGAGGAAAGATGTCCTTACTTATGGTTACACGCATTCAAGAGCCTCTACAAGACGACCGGCACCTTGTTTGAAAGGATCGACAGCTGGAATGCCCAACTGTGCTTCAAGTTCCTTAAGGTAGTTGAGTGCAGCGGTTTCTTCCATGTGTTGAGTGTTTACTGAAACGCCCACAACTTTGCAGTCAGGATTGACCACTTGGGCCAAACGTAAAGCAACATCCCGCAGATCTTCGAGTGAAGGCTGTTGGTAGTCAGGTAGTCCGCGCATATGTTTGCGAGTGGGTTCGTGGCAGAGAATCAAGGCATCCGGTTGGCCGCCATGTACAAGAGCCATAGTTACACCGGAGTAGGAAGCATGGAACAGGCTGCCTTGGCCTTCGATGATATCCCAGTGGTCTGCGTCGTTATCAGGTGTAAGCCACTCAATGGCACCAGCCATGAAGTCGGCGACAACAGCGTCAAGAGGAACTCCATTGCCTTCAATCAATATTCCGGTTTGACCAGTGGCGCGGAAGGTCGCTTTCATGCCGCGTTCTTGCATCTCACGGTGTATGGCAAGAGCCGTATACATTTTGCCAACAGAGCAGTCGGTTCCAACAGCGAGACAGCGTTTGCCTGAGCGTTTTTTTCCATTAGCAACAGGGTAGTTAACAGACGGGATGCGGACGTCGTGCAGAGTGCAGCCGTTTTTTTCGGCGGCAGCGACCAGATCAGGTTCGTCGCGGAGTAGATTGTGCAGGCCGGAAGCTATATCCATTCCAGCTTCGAGGGCTTCAATAAGGAGAGATTTCCAGCTTTCAGAAATGATACCACCACGGTTGGCAATGCCGATAACTAATGTTTTAGCTCCGGCAGCTACTGCGTCCTGAATTGACAAATCTGTAATACCAAGGTCGGCGTTACAGCCTTCCATGCGCAATTGGCCTACAGTGGACTCTGGACGCCAGTCATAGACGCCTTGTGCCATCTTTGCAGCAAGACTGTCAGGGGCATCTCCAAGGAACAGTAAATAAGGTGCTTCAAACATGGGTGTATCTCCGTATTTAGCTGGGTTTATACATTCTTATATTGTGGTCGTAGACCGGGTATATGGGTAAGCCATAGTCAGTTGTTGTAGGTGGAAATGAACATAATTGTAAAAAAATGCTCTTTATGTGTATTTTTGCGCTTTTTTGCGAAAATTGGCAATATTCAAATAATCAAAAAGCATGGTGAGGATTGTTGAAACGAGCAGGGTGGTTTGTGAAGAAAAAAAGAGAGTGATTACTGTTTGTTTTAGAAGTGCATGCGGATGCGGGTATCCTGTTTAATGCGGCGATAAAGAGACAGCGTTATGTATAAGTTGGCTGTATGATACCTTTAAAGGCCAGAGGGTGAGGAACGCATCAAAATTAGGTGTTCTTTTTGATGAACCAAAGGTGAAAATGGTGAAGGAAGGAAAAAAAGCAGTTTTTGAAAGGCTCAGAAGCGAGTTAATTGTCTTTTTAGAAACTGTCTGAGGAGCATCGTCGCTTGTGAAGTCTTGCTTCATTGTCTCGTGTTATGTGGTGTTACCTTATTCAAATACTGTGCTGCATTGCAGGACGGTGCGTTGCGTTTTTTCAAGCTATTTTTTTATGATTTGGATTTATTTTGCCTGTGGAAAGAACGGTATCACTAAGCATTTTGTTAGGCAGACATCTGTTCTTTTTTTTATGTACTATACCCGCGCCGAGACCGTTAGGTTCCGTAAAATATCATATGGAGGCCCAGATTGGTGCTGTACCCGATTTACGTGTATGAAGTGTAGATTGGAGTCAACTTGGAGAGAACTATGAAAGAAACGTTACGTAATCTAATTGAACCTGAGAACAAAGATTTATTTCAAGAGCTAACTGATTCATTCAACGATGTTGTATTGTTCTGTAACAATCATGGAGTTGTTATAAAAAGCAGCATAGGTGCTAATAAATTTTGGGAATGTGAAGTGACACATAAAACTTTATGGTCTCTTATGGAAATACCGGTTGGCAATATAAATGAAATGCTTTCTCGATATCCAGCAGGGCGTACTTCACGTATTTCTTTGTCAAAGAAAGGTAAGTGTAACCTGTGGGTGATGCCCATTCCGCAACTGCTTGCGTCCAATGGTGGCTTTGTGGCTACTTTGACGCCACTGGCTGAACTGCAAGAAACATATGAAGAATGTTTGCATGACAATATAATAGCACGAAAAGATTCATTTAAACTTTTTGGGGCGTTATTTGATGCTGCGCCAGATGCGACAATTCTTGTCGACCAAGATCTAACGATTCTCAGTGCGAACCCTACGGCCATGAGGCTGTTTGCGTTTTCTGATGTAGAGAATGATTCCATTTCGTTACTTACGATAATTAAGGAGTCGTTGAGGGACATTGTATTAAATGGGATTTCCAGTTTAAGCGGAGGCCGACTATGGTGTGGGGAGCTTGTCGCTGTAGGTCATTCCGGAGAAGAAATACCTGTTACTATAACTGTAAAGCAGGTAAGATTATCAGACCAACTTCTTTTTCAGGTGATGCTCAAAGATTTAAGTCGGCGTGCTGAACTTGAGGAAAATTTGAAAGACCGTGAAGAGGAGTTGGACTCAATGGACAATACGTTGCGAACGGTTATTCGGTCGGTTGAAGAAGAAAAGCAGGAGTTTCGTGAAGAAGTAATAGGGCAAGTTAAACAGTACTTACTGCCGACAATTGACCGAATAGCCGAAGTCTCTTCACAAGATTTACGAAAAAGTTACAGTGGAATTCTTAAATCGCACATTGAAGATATTTCAGAAAACGGCACAGAGGTCTCAGATGAAATGCTGTCGTTATCAGCAAGACAACTGGAGATCTGCAAACTTATTCAGGTTGGAATGAAGGGCAAGGAGATTGCAGAACTTTTGAATATATCTTTTGAGACATTGCAGAGTCACCGTAAGAACATTCGTAAGAAGTTGAAATTATGTGGGACAAAGATATCTTTGGCAGCCTATTTAGCGAATCGAATAGATCTTGATTTTGAATAATCGGGTATGAAATGTATAGTTTTTATACCCGAACCGCCCCCGCTATCCCCCCTTGTAGCTATACCCGATGACCGATAGCCTTGCTTCTTACCAATCAAAGCTATGAGGTTTTAATGCATTTGAAACAAGAAAAAGTTGTTGTAAAAAATCTATTTAAAATTTTTGGCCCGAAGGGGCGTCAGGCATTACCAATGCTTGAAAATGGACTCTCAAAGGAAGAAATTTATCAGAAAACCGGTCTGACCGTCGGTGTACAAGATGCATCGTTTACGGTTTATGAAGGTGAAATTTTTGTTATTATGGGGCTGTCCGGCTCAGGGAAATCAACGTTGGTGCGCATGTTGAACCGGTTGATAACCCCGACTGCAGGAAGCGTTATCGTCGAGGGAAAAGATATTGCCAAAATGCCTCACGATGAGCTTGTTCAGTTCCGCCTTCATAATATGAGCATGGTTTTCCAGTCTTTTGCCTTAATGCCTCACCTCACTGTTCTTGAAAATACTGCCTTTGGTCTTAAACTTGCTGGAATCCCTGAGGACCAAAGAAATACCCGGGCAAAAGAAGCTCTCGACCAAGTTGGCCTTTCTGGATGGGAAGATGCTTCACCATCTCAGCTTAGCGGTGGGATGCAGCAGCGTGTCGGTTTAGCTCGAGCTCTGGCTGTCGATCCTGAGATTATGTTGATGGATGAAGCTTTCTCCGCCCTTGACCCACTCATCAGGGCTGAGATGCAGGATGAGTTGCTAGAACTGCAGCAGCGTCATCAGCGTACCATTATTTTCATTTCACACGATCTTGATGAGGCTTTGCGAATCGGTGACCGGATTGCCATCATGCAGGATGGTGTTGTTGTCCAAGTTGGTTCGGCTGATGAGATTCTACGTGCACCTGCCAATGACTATGTAAAGTCTTTCTTTAAAAGTGTTGATCCGACGAGTATCCTTACTACTCGGGACATAGTTCTTAATAATCATCCAACACTTATAGTTACCCACGGTCGAAATATTTCTGCTGCACAAGCCTATCTCAGCAACAGCGATCGCGACTATTGCTACCTCTTAACACCAGATAAAAAACTGCTTGGCGTGGTTTCCACAGAAAGTTTACGGGATGTTGCAGAACTTGAAAGTGATTCTTCAACATTAGCAGACGCATATTTGCCGGATGTCAAAACTATTGACCCGGATGATGTGCTTACGGACATCCAACCTGTGGTTGCCAGTAGCCCTTGTCCTGTACCTGTTGTGAATAAAGACGGCCGCTTTATGGGCGTTGTTTCAAAAAGTCGTTTTTTACGGATCTTGCACAAACCAGAGCAGATTTTAAATTCAGTAGAGGAGGAAATCCATGTTTAATGGTAACTTTATTCCATTGGACGAAAGTATCATTCCCCTTTCCGAATGGATATCAGATGGTATTGACTGGCTTGTTTATAATTTTCGTGATGTCTTTCAGGTAATTAAAGTCCCTGTTGAAGTTACCTTGACGGGATTGTCTACTGCGTTGAATGCTCTTCCGTTTTATATTCCAATTCTATGTATTACGCTGCTTGCATGGAAATTTGCAGGTAAGCGGCTTGCTCTCTTCTCTCTACTCTCGTTTTCTTTGATCGCTTGTCTGGGCTTGTGGGAAGCTACCATGACAACACTTGCCATGGTGCTTGCTTCAGTTCTTTTTTGTTCAGTTATCGGCATCCCTCTTGGGGTGTTGGCGGGACGCAGTTCACTTTTCGAAGCGTTCCTTCGCCCCGTTCTTGATGCAATGCAGACAACTCCGGCTTTTGTCTATCTCGTGCCGATCGTAATGTTGTTTTCCATTGGCAATACTGCGGGTGTTATTGCGACCATTATCTTCGCATTACCTCCAATTATTCGGCTGACGTGTTTAGGGATACGGCAAGTGCATCCCGAATTGGTGGAAGCTGCTCAGGCATTTGGTGCAAGCGAGTTCCAGGTACTGTGGCAAGTGCAGCTGCCTTTGGCGCTGCCTACTATTCTTGCCGGATTAAACCAAACCATAATGATGGCTCTTTCGATGGTTGTAATTGCAGCATTGATTGGAGCAGGCGGGCTTGGTTCTCCTGTTGTTCTTGGTTTGAATACACTGGATACAGGACAAGCCGCAGTCGGTGGTATTGCAATTGTTTTGCTTGCGGTGATCTTAGATAGATTAACTCAAGCCATTGCGAACAAATAGAGCCAGCAACTTATTAAAAGGAGGATAGTAGTGTTTAAGCGTTTATTGCTGTTAACAATAGTTTTTTGTTTATGTTCAGGTCAGGCTTTAGCTGATCCGATGCTGCCCGGAAAAGGGGTTGTGGTTAAACCTGCCCGTGCTACTTGGAATACCAGCTTTTTTCATGCAGCATTAATAGAGAAAGGACTTAAAGAGCTCGGTTATACAGTAAAAAAAGCGAAGGATCTGCCTAACGCTTTATTTTATAAATCTGTGGCAATGGGTGATGTTGATTACTGGCCAAGTGCATGGCTTCCTAACCATAACAGCTACATGGGAGGAGATTTCTTCGAACACGCAGCTGCATATGGTTATGTAGTTAAAGCAGGCGCTTTGCAGGGGTACCTTGTAAGTAAAAAAGCTGCAGATGAGCTTCATATTACTAGCCTTGATGATTTTAAACGCCCCGAAGTTATTGCTGCCTTTGATAAGGACGGCGACGGCAAAGCTGACTTGACCGCATGCCCTCCGGGCTGGCGATGTGAACGTGATATTGACCGCCATCTGAAAATTTATGGTCTTAAAAAGTATATTAAGCCTATTAAAGCAGCTTACGAAGCAAGTATGGCTGCGAATCTTGGAGCCTATCAGGCTGGTGAACCAATCTTTTTCTATACTTGGACACCAAACTGGACGGTCTTTAAGTTACAGCCGGGCAAAGATGTTGTTTGGATTAATGTTCCAGAAAACATACCGTCAGACGACGAGAAAGCTTTTGTTGATAGCATGACTGTTGAAAATCTGTGTGGTGCGGTAACTAATCCATTAAAAATGGGCTTTGCTGCTACCGATATTCGTGTCATTGCAAATAAAAAGTTTGCCGATGCAAATCCGGCAGCAAGACGTTTCTTCGAAGTATTCACTATTCCACTTGAAGATATTAACAAACAAAACAACTTGTTAAACAGTGGCGAGAAATCTGCTAAAGATATCCAGCGCCATGCAGACGAATGGATAGCGAATCACAAAGAGACGTGGGAAGGCTGGCTTAACGAAGCACGCAAAGCGGCTGAGTAACATAAGTGAAAAGAAATTGAATGCTTGAGAAATACTAATATTAGTTTATGTACTTCCTTTTCTGTGAGGAGTGCGTATCTGATCTTGCAGGCAATTCCTTTGAGAATACTATGCAATAAAAGCTCTTACACGAAAGTGTAAGAGCTTTTTTGTTTCTTTATTCAGTAGCCGAGCATGGTGTGTTGCCATCAACGCCTCTTGTTCAAAGGTGCTGTTGGTTAGGCGTGTTTTATTTCGGGGTGGGGAATATTTGTCCCCAATCTTTTTTCATATCGACAATGATCCAATCATTGCTGGATGCCATATCGAGCACCTTGTCCAATCTGCCTATGTTGCTTTTGCGGTCATAGGCATACTCGCGTTTGGCATCGGTATGATGGATAAACAACCCTAAGCGCTTGCCTTTACCGGCCTTAGTGTATTGGATCATCTGCATATCTGCGTCTGCGTTGCCAAAGGCAAAGATAGGGCGCCTTCCAATATGCTGATATATGCCAATAGGTTTGCCGGCTCTATTGTCGGTGAAATTGTTCTTGGGAAGTCTGATGATAACCGGTTTGTTATCAACTATCCTGAATTCGGTGACAACACTTGATCCAACAACCTGCTCAGGTGGGATACCATAGGCTTTTTCAGTCCATGGGCGCATGAACGCCATGCTGCTACCGGAAATAATATATGTTTTGAATCCGTTAGCGCGCAGAAATGTCAGCAGCTCTAATTGCGGTTGGTAAACCAAGTTTGTGTACAAGCATTTAAAGCGTGGATGTTTTGCTTTTGATATCCATTCGTTGACCTCATTGGTGAATTCCGTGGCCGTCATGCCGGAATGTGTTGTCACTATCATTTTAATAAAACCCTTTGTACCGAAAGAGCTTACTGCTGACATGTTTCCTTCCAGTACAGCCTTGAAGGGTTGCATGGTCTTCCATTCAGGGTGTTGCGGTGCCAGCTTTTTGATTTGGTCATAGGTGAAAACGGTCTGTGTAGATATTGGCTGTTCAACCCATAACGTTCCGTCATTATCGAATACAGCGACACGCTCTTTGGGAGCAACATAGTTTTCACTGTTCGTATTTGTGACATCACAAACAAATTGAATAATTTTTGTTTTTACGAGTCCGTTGTTCCACGATGGAAGTGGATCGGAGGCCTGTGCAAAGGAAGATATGCACAGAATGAGAATCATTAAGAGTCCGACGGCTAGAAGATGACGTTGTGTTTTGGAACGATGTGGAATTGGATACATGACTCCTCCTGATATTTTTATGTTGTAGATCTATGGCAAGGTAAGGGATTGCTTAGAGAGAATAATAGTATATGTGATATAACACTTTGAAAAGATAAACTTTTATGATTGTACAGTGCGGTATTTTTGGGCAGGTCACAACGTTTTTAAAAGGATACTGCTTTCGTTGTCGTACCTGTCGATAATGACCTTTTGAGACTGCAATGTGGAGTTGCCGAAGGCTATATTTATTTGGTTTGTTTGGTAGTTGGATTGAGAAGGCAGGTGGTGGTTCAGCCTTTGCTGTACGATGCTGAATTCGATTGACGTTGTTAGGCGCATAGTCGCAAGTGTGAAGTTTTTCTGCTACTGAGGTATTTCATGGAATGGAGAAGTGTCATTGGGATAGATGTGAGCTTTTCTCGTTTCCAGTCTATGTTTAAGCCTTTATGCATGGCGAGTAATCGCGATTTTGTGTCAGGGGTACGTTTGTCAGAAAAAAAATAGTTAAAGCAAGGTCGAATAGAAAAGCGCGAGCAGAGAGATGAATATTTCACAGGATATGTATCCTTCAAAACTGTATGTCGAGACAACCACCAGATGCAATTTGCGGTGCTCAATGTGTGTAAAACAGGTTAAGGGAGCACGAATTCCAGAAGTGGATATGTCCATGGAGGTTTTTCATAAGCTGGAGCCTGCGTTCCCATACCTCAAGACACTACTTTTGAATGGTATTGGTGAACCTCTGCTGGCTAAAAAACTTGTTCCTATGATCAGGCGGGCTCGGGAATTGATGGCACCGGATGCCGTTATTAGCTTTCAAACAAACGGCATGTTGTTAACGTTTGAGCTTGCAAAGAAGCTTGTTGCGGCGGGCTTGGATCGAATTTGTATATCTGTTGATATGGTTGGCGAGCAGGGTGTATTTCATGGTGGTGAAGATGTCGGGCGGATTACACATGCATTTGAATATATACAGCGTGCTTCCGAGGCTATGGAACGCAATGTATCGGTTGGCGTAGAGTTTGTTATAATGCGCGATAATGCCGCTTCACTTCCATACTCTTTGAAATGGGCAGCCGAACAAGGGGCGGAATTTGCTCTGGTTACACATATGCTTCCATATGGTGAGAGTATGGCAGAACAGGAATTATTTAATCCGAACACCGAACAGTCCTTAGCAGAGTATGAGCGTTGGCTGGCAGAAGCAGAAGAGCGTGGGCTTGATCTTGGAAGATATTTCGAAGTGCTCTGGATGGTTAAGAAGACAGAAGATGAAAAACGGCTTGTTACATTTGTTAATGAGCATGTGAAGGCTGCTCTGGCTAAGGGGATTCCCATGCATTTGTCCAATCTTATGCAATGGACCACAGACGAAAAGCGTACTGAACAGGAATGGCTTGTAACTATTTTTGAGAAAGCGCGAGCCGTTGCTGCAAAGTATAATGTGGATATTACGTTACCACCAATTTCGGCGGCCTATGAGAGAAAGTGCGATTTTGTCGAACAAGGTGTTGCTCATATAACTCCGGATGGAGAGGTTCATCCATGTTATTTCTTATGGCATGAATATTCATGTTTTATGGATGGTGATATTAAAAAGGTGACTCCTCGAACGTTCGGTAACGTTTTGACTTCTTCTATTCTCAAGATCTGGAATAGTGACGAGTACCGAAACTTCCGTGAGCAAGTTTTGAAATATGAATATCCATATTGTACAAATTGTTCCGTTGTTCCTTGTGTTGACGTGACTGGACGCAATGATCCATTCGAAATGGATTGTTACGGCACAACTGTTCCATGCGGACATTGCTTGTGGTGCTTGGGGGGCGTCCGATGTCTTTTGTAATGTCTGTCCCTTAGACGGTTAAAGGAAGAGCCGTCCCCAGTTGATTACATCAAATTTTTACAGCTAAGGGGAATTTTCTCTTTAATATGTCAAGTAAATTAAGCTCTTGCGCGTACGTGTAAGAGCTTTTTTTATTTCAGGTATGGGCTTATCCCCGATAAGTCCCCAAACCGTCCCCTTTTGTTTTGTTCTGCATAATGTATGTTGAGTATCGGATTACAGTGATGCGTCACAGATTGCATGTTTTAAAAGAATCTTATGCGAGGATAAAGAAAGTGGATAGTAACTCAAAGCTATCAAATTTCAATGTTGTGTTCTTAGTACTATGGATACTTTTTGCTTTTTCTCTTTTTCTATATCTTGCTTTTAAAGTTCATAGCAGTCCATATTCTTTTACTGACGTTGTAACCATTCGATTTTATAGTTACCCTATTTAACAATACAAGGATTATACATGACTCCACTTAATGCCCAGCAAAAAGCTTTTGTTCATGGACTTGATGAAAAAGGCCCCTCTTCGCGATGGCATGACTGGAAATGGCATATTCAACACAGTATTCGCGATGTTAAGACATTTGAAAGATTGCTTGGAATAACTTTTACAGATGAGCAGCGGGCGGCTTACGAGGCGACTGCACAGCAGTTCCCAATCTCTATTACTCCTTACTATCTGTCCCTTATCGAAGCAGATGATTATGAAAATGACCCTGTTTTCAGGCAGTGTTTTCCTTCTGAACGTGAATTGGATGTCTTTGAGCACGATATGGCTGATCCTCTGCATGAGGAGAAAGACAGCCCTGTTCCGGGGATTACACACAGGTATCCTGATCGGGTACTCTTTCATGTTAGTAACCTCTGTTCAATGTATTGCAGACATTGCACGCGAAAGCGCAAAGTTGGCGATACGGATTTTATTCCTGATCGTAAACAAATGGAAATGGGACTTGAATACATTCGTAATACACCGCGTGTACGGGACGTGTTGCTCTCCGGCGGTGATCCGTTCATGCTATCGGATGAGAGACTTGATTGGCTGTTGGGAGAACTGGACGCCATTGAACACGTAGAGGTGGTACGTATTGGAACACGAATGCCGGTTGTGCTTCCTCAGCGAATTACGACTGATCTTGTTGAGATGCTGAAAACTCACCATCCTCTCTGGTTAAATACCCATTTCAACCACCCGAGAGAAATGACTGCTTCTTCGCGAAAGGCACTTGCAATGTTGGCGGATGCGGGCATTCCTATGGGCAACCAAAGTGTTTTATTAGCAGGAGTCAACGATTGCCAGCGGTTGATCCGCACTTTGAATCAAAAGTTGGTTAAAAACAGGGTGCGTCCTTATTATTTGTACCAGTGCGATTTGTCAGAAGGACTTACTCATTTCCGTACGCCTGTCAGTAAAGGAATTGAGATTATTGAAAGCTTGCGGGGACACACCTCGGGCTTCTCTGTACCAACGTATGTTGTGGATGCTCCAGGTGGTGGCGGTAAGATTCCTGTTATGCCAAACTACATTGTTTCCTGGGGAACGCACAAAGTGGTGCTCAGGAATTATGAAGGTGTAATCACTACATATAATGAGCCAGAAAGTTATGACTCTCATTATTGCGATAGAAAATGCAACAACTGCACTCTTGCCCTTAAAGAAGATGATGGTTGTGAAAAGGCTATCGGTATTGAAAAGCTTTTGTGCGACTGGGATGACACATTGAGCCTGACGCCGAAAGAAAATGAACGTATGGACAGGAGAGACGATGCAGCTTGATAGAGTGGTGTCAGTAATGGGTAATACTATTCAGCATGGGCATAGTAGCAACAGAGCTTACTTGCTTAAGTTAGGTGGTTCGCCAGATATTGCTGCCCGAAGTCTGTCTGATATCGCTGTAGCTGAAGGATACTCAAAGGTTATCGCAAAGGTTCCTGAAACAATGCTTGATGCTTTTACAGCACAGAGCTTTGAGGAGGAAGCCCGTGTTCCAGATATGTATGCCCATAAAGGTGACGGAGTTTTTGTTGCCAGATACTTCGAGCCAGAAAGACGCAATGAAATTTTAGAGACTACGTTTGAAAGCGTGCGTGCACTAGCGGAGGAAAAAGCAAACAATATATCCAAGAGGTTACCTGAAGGATACACAATAACCACATTGAAGAAGAATGACATTCCAGAGATGATAAATGTTTTTCAGCAAGTTTTTAAAAAGTATCCTTTCCCGGTACATGATGCCGCTTTTATTGAACAGACTATGCTTGAAGAGACTTACTACTTCGGAGTACATTTCAGGGAACAGCTTGTTGCGGTATCATCTGCGGAAGTAGATGCCAGTATGGGGAACGCTGAGATGACAGATTTTGCGACACTTCCGCCCCATAGAGGCAACGGCCTTGCTTCCTGTTTATTGACCGAGATGGAGTCTTACATGCGCACTATGGGTATTAAAACTGCGTATACTATTGCTAGAGCTGTCTCGCCGGGAATGAATATAACGTTTGCAAGAGCAGGATATAGGTATTGTGGAAGATTACCGAACAATACTTGTATTGCGGAAGGGATTGAAAGCATGAATGTTTGGAGTAAGGCGCTTTGATATAATGTAAAGCTGTTATGTGATCTAAATCTTCAGCATTTGATGTTTCTGATTCAATCATCTGTTATGTAAAAAAATAGAATAAAAAGCTCCTGCACATTCACGCAGGAGCTTTTTTGCGTTGTCGGGAAATGAAAAAAAGCGATGCAGTTATTGTGGTATGCTCTTGTGAAGTCTTGCTTAGTTCCAAGAGATGAAAACACTGCCCGATGACTTGTTTTCTTATGTACTTTAGGGCAGAAGGCAGCAAGCAATTGGATGTTATCTACCTCTTAAATGAATATTGTAAGAGCATGTGTGAAGCTCAAAATGGACAGAACCGTAAAGCCATTTTTGAGCCTTCACTTATTGAAAGCGGCAGCGTTGTAACGCGTTGTTGAGAGCTTTTTAGTATTGATTGCTTTTTGTAAAGCCTTGCTGCTTGCGGGGTAAAAAAATGTACAGGTGTATTATATGAATAAACAGAAACAGGACTGGCGTTTTGCTCAGGCTAACAAGGAGGCATTGTTCTCTTTGGGAGCGTACGCACTGTATTTTATCTGGTGGTTCATTTTCGGATATGGAATGGGTGACGGTGATCCGGAGCAGTACTCGTATGTATGGGGCATGCCTGCGTGGTTTTTTTACAGCTGCATAGTCGGGTATCCTCTTATTACGATTTTTCTTTGGGGAATAGTCCGTTTCTTTTTTAAAGAAGTGCCGCTTGACGATGAGATTTCTGGCACTGACGACAGCGGACAGCACGCCGTGGATTCTAATAAAGGAAATATCGCATGAGTAATGCGTTGATTACAATCATTCCTGTAGTGCTGTATCTGGCACTTTCATTTGCGGTTGCCCTTTGGGCGCGTAATAAAGCAGCATCTAAGTCTTCTCAGGGGTTCATGGAGGACTATTTTATCGGTGGTCGCTCTATGGGAGGCTTTGTTCTCGCTATGACCATTATCGCGAGCTACACAAGCGCAAGTAGTTTTGTCGGTGGCCCTGGTGTTGCATACCGCTATGGGTTGAGCTGGGTATTTCTTGCCATGATTCAAGTGCCGACCACGTTCCTTACACTTGGTGTGCTCGGCAAGCGTTTTGCCATTATTGCCCGCAAAACTAATTCAATGACTATCACAGATTTCTTGCGTGCACGCTATAAAAGCGATGCCGTTGTTATTCTCTGCTCAGTTGCCTTACTCATATTTTTTATGGCAGCGATGCTCGCCCAGTTTATCGGCGGAGCACGACTTTTTCAGGCGGTAACTGGATACCCGTATATAGTCGGACTGGTACTGTTTGGCGTTACGGTCATTCTGTATACTGCTGTGGGTGGTTTTCGGGCGGTTGTTATTACGGATGCCATTCAGGGTATCATTATGGTTGTGGCTGTTGTTGTTATTCTGCTGGCTATTGTCAATGCCGGTGGAGGAATGGAGCAGTGCATAACCACACTTAAAGGCATTGATTCCGGACTGATCACTCCGACCGGACCGGGCAATGCTGTTCCACAGCCGTTTACCTTGTCCTTATGGATTCTTGTTGGATTGGGGATTCTAGGCTTGCCGCAGACAACTCAACGTTGCATGGGGTATAAAGATTCCCGAGCAATGCATGATGCCATGATTATCGGTACGCTGATTATTGGATTTATTATTCTCTGTGCGCATCTTTCCGGCGCGTTAGGGCGTGCTATTCTTCCAAATCTTCCGGCTGGTGACCTCGCCATGCCGTCGTTGATCATGGAGTTACTTTCACCGTTCTGGGCTGGTGTTTTTATTGCCGGACCGCTTGCTGCAATTATGTCCACTGTGGATTCTATGCTTTTGCTGGTTTCCGCTGCGATTGTTAAAGATTTGTATGTCCATTACAGGCTTAAAGGCGATGCTTCTATGATGCCGTCTGTGAGCATTCAGCGTATGAGTTTGATTTCAACTGCTGTCATCGGAATGCTGGTCTTTGTGGCAGCTATTCAACCACCAGATTTGCTTGTGTGGATTAACCTGTTTGCCTTTGGCGGGCTGGAAGCTGTATTCCTGTGGCCGATCATTTTGGGACTCTACTGGAAACGTGCAAACGCGACGGGCGCTGTAGCATCAATTCTGTTTGGTGTTGCCAGCTTCATTACAATTAGTATTATGAAGCCGGCAATGGGCGGTATCCATGCTATTGTGCCTACAACGATAGTAGCACTTTGTGCCTTCGTTGCAGGATCGTATCTTGGCCGTGCCCCGAATGAAAAGGTGATTGCACTGTTCTGGGGTGAACAACGATAGTGTATTATTTTGTACTGTCTTTGTTGATGCGGACGGTGGCGTAACTGTGAGCTACATATAAGTCATTTCAACATTATAAGTAGAAAAGCTCTTACATGAAGATGTAAGAGCTTTTTTTGTAATTATTGCATTCGTCACGTTGTGGATAAAAAGTTGTAGAAGTATAGATGATTTCTATGAGATAGAAATAAGCGTTGGCTGCTATTCTCTTGAAGAACTTTCGACTATATTTCTTTGAGACGGACAACATCTTGTTGTTGTAGATGCGATTACTTAGGAGGGTATGGCTAGTGCAATCAGATGCAGCTGCAGGGCTTGTTCTTGAAGGAGGAGGCCTGCGCGGTAATTTTTCTGCTGGTGTTTTACGGCATTTTACAGACATGTGTTTTGTGTTTTCTTCCTTGTATGGCGTGTCCATGGGAGCTTGTAATGGTGCAAATATTATTTCTAAGCAGCCGGAACGTAACCGGATAACAAACACTTGTTTTGTTAATGATAGCAGATACCTTAGCTATATCCGTTTACTAAAAGGCGGGGATTTATTCGGGATGGATTTTATTTTCCGTGACATCCCGTTGCATATTGTACCGATCGATTATGAAACGTTTAAGAATAACTCCGTTAAGTTTTGGATAGGTGTAACGGACTGTTATACAGGCAATGCTGTGATGTTTGAGAAGAGCATGCTTGAAAGCAGAGATGATGTACTGACAATCATGCGGGCATCAGCGAGCCTTCCGCTTATTGCTAAGCCGGTGGAGTACAATGGTGTACTATATATGGATGGCGGAATCGCGAACCCCATTCCTTTGCAGCAGTGTCTTGAGCATGGCGAAAAGCCTGTTCTGATTTTGACACAGCCAGCAGGCTACCGAAAGCGCGCAAGTAAATCGGTTTTGTTGTGCAAATGGCGGTACCCACAGTTTCCTGAATTGAACAGAGTGCTGGAACATCGTCATGAAGAATACAACGATGTACTGGCAACCATCGAAGCAAAGGAAAAACGGGGTGATGTTTTTGTGATTCGGCCTGAAAGTACTCTTGGTGTCGGACGAGTCTGCCGCAATCAGCGCCAGTTATATGAACTGTATGACGAAGGATATGCTCTGGCACAAAAGTGCACACCCGCCTTACAGGAATTTCTTTCAGTATAAAAATCCCCCGCCATATATTCTCTGTGGTGGGGGATTTTTGTTTGAAAACTTATTCCAGACATAGTTCGTTTGTTAGAAACGCTTGCTTGCTGATTAAGGTTATGGAACCTGTTGCAGGTTTATAAGAGAAAAGATTTTGCAAGGGAGTCTGGTTAACTGCACAGAGTAAGGTGCGGATAACGCCGGCGTGGGTTACAAGAATAACAGGCTCTGGTTCACGGCATAGTGGGAGAATTATTTCCAGAGCTCGTCGCTGGACATCAAAAAAGGATTCACCCATAGGTGCCCGAAAATAGGCAAAGTCTGTACCGCGTTGCTCATATGCGTCTGGCCAGCGTTTTTTGATATCCGAGAACGGAAGTCCGTCCCATGTGCCCATGTTTATTTCTCGTAAGGACGGCTCTTGAGTAATTCCTGTCTCCAGTTTGTTATCAAGAATTTCAGCGGTCTGCATTGTTCGGCGTAACGGACTGGAAACAATACGCGGCTGTTCAAGGCGTAAGGCGAGCAATTGCGGGAGTGTTTTTTCGGATATGTATGTAATGCCATTTTCTGCCAGAGGGATGTCTGTTTGCCCTATACAGGTGCCTTTATGCAGTACTGTTTCGCCGTGACGAATAAGGTAAAGCATTTCAGGACCGCTTTTCTTTGGTGAGTAATGCGGTTAAATCGGTACCTGTTGCTAATTCCGCTTTGTGCAGGATAGCTTGAGCTTGTAGTAATTTTTGTTGAATAGCCTTCACAACTTCCGGAGAGGCTGCGTAGCATGCCATTTTTTCTTCGTACCGTCGTTCCAGCGTGCATCTGCTAGTGCCGTCTATAAATTTATCTGCTAAAAAAACGAGTTCAGCTTCTGTCACAGCGCCTTCTGTTGCGGAAAGTTTTGAGTGTGTTGCGATGCAAGGTGCAACTGCCGGAAAACCGAGTTCGGTAATCATACGGGCTCCGGCATTAGCGTGTTGCGGTACCCCCTTCGCAATATCGTGTAGCAGTGTCCCTGAGATGACGGTTTGTTTAAAAAGTGGAGTATTGTCGGGAATTTTCTCCAGAATACGGTGGGCAACTTCTGTTACCGCAAGCGAGTGATTTCGGATATGCGTTGGTAATGCAACAGCATTCCATATAGCATAGCACTCCTGAACAGATGGAACAGATCTGAGTGTCTGTATGCGGCACAGCTTTTCGTAATCCTCAGGTGTATCCATATCCAGTAACATTCCACTATCCAGAACCGGTAGGTAATGGGTGGTATCCGTATATTGGTCTAATAACTTGGCCAGTCCGCCGTCTCCATTGTATTTCAGAATTTCGCATTTGAGTGATGCCCGCAAACAAGGGGGGTGTCCACGCTTGCCTTCTGTCTTGTGCAGGAATTCAGGAAGCGGGGTAAGAAGACTGTCATCTAAAATAGGGTGGATGACGTTTGCTTTAGTCTTTGCGGCGTGGTTGAGAAGCGCAGTAATAGTACTGGAACGGATAAGAGGGATATCTACGGGAGTGATGAAAAAAATATCAGCATCATCAGGGAGAGCATTGCAACCGGTTTGAACAGAAGAAAACATGCCGTCATCAAAGTTGGCATTATACACAGCTTGGAGGTTAAGCCGCTTGCATTCCTGTTCAATCTTTTCGCTGGCGTAGCCTGTAACAACAATGGGGGTGACTCCTGCTTGTATGAACGCATCCGCAAGCGTTTGCAGCGTGGTCTTATCCCCAAGATGTAAGGTCGGTTTGCATCGGCCCATACGGGAACTGTACCCTGCCGCCAGAAGTATTCCATATGCCCTGAGCATCAGATTATCCTTGTGCTTTTGTTTGAACAATCTCTGCAATAATACTTACTGCTATTTCTTCCGGAGTTCTTCCTCCAAGGGGTAACCCTATAGGACAATGACAACGGGCAATAGCTTCATCTGTGACTCCTTCTTCGCGGAGACGTTCATATAACCCGTCACGTTTGCTTTTGCTGCCGATCATTCCAATGTATTTTGCCGGAGTTGTGAGTATTTGTTGCAGCACAGTTTTGTCGTGTTCGTGTCCGCGGGTTACTATGACAACGTAGCAGTCTTTATGCACGGTGACGTCGGAGAGGATGTCGTCCAATGAGTCCACAACCATGACGTGTGCATTCGGGAAGCGTTTTGTATTGGCAAAGTCGTCGCGGTCGTCCAGTACGATGACGGAGAATCCGGCAATGTGAGCTATTTCTGCCGTAGGTTTTGCAACGTGCCCTGCTCCGGCGATAATGACAGTAGCTGTCGGATGGTATGTTTCAGAAAAATATTGGAGAGAATGTTCATTCAGAAGCAATGGCCCTGTGTCTGATGTTGCAGCTTCTTTGGAAGCACGGATGGAGTGTAATGCATCAGCGTATTTCGCGTCTGCCAATTGGTCGGCTGTGATGCGAGTCCATATGTCGCTATTTTGTACGTAGTAAGCTTCACGTGAGCTTGCGTTGCCTTTCAGTACATCATTCTTCAGCTGCACAAATTCTGTATAATGGTCTGGTGTAAGGCGTTCCAGCAATACTGTTAGTGAGCCTCCACAGGACATACCCAGAGCGCCAGCTTTTGTGTTGTCTAATTCATAAAAGTGCAGGGCCGCAGCGCCTGTTTTACCCGGGAGAAACCTTGCGCCGGTTTCCTGAACTTTTGCTTCAACAAGACCTCCACCGATTGTTCCGTAGAATTCGCCCTCCGGACAGATAAGCATGTGTGCGCCGGAGGATCGGGGGGTTGAACCGGTACTGGAGATGACTGTGGCAAGAACGCAGTTATGCGTTGCAAGTTTGTTTGTGATATCTGAGAGAATAGAATTCATTGCAACCTCGCTATACGATGCAAATTTTGCGTTTTGCGAATCCAATAGATATTTTTTTGTTATGGTTGCCCGGTAAACACAATATATCCGGAGCATTATACAACGGAGAAACAAGATCGCATAATAGCTCCTTAACGCAGGTTAATTGTTGGGACGAGTTATTGCTCATGTCAACAGTTACTTCCAGCGTATTTGGTGCCACCCTGTATTGTGCTTGCTGGGCGAGAAAATATGGGACAGCGGTCAGTACCCCGTCAATGAGTGTTGGGGTAATAAACCGGAACCAGTCCGGCGTACCTTCAGGCAGAGCCATTCTCCGGATATTCGGACTGAGCCTGCGTAACGGTGAGTCACACGGGCAGGCTTCTGTCATAATATGCGATTCATCGCCGGTTCGGTATCGGATGAGTGGCATGCCCTTTCTTGTAAGGGTCGTGACAACTATTTCGCCTCGTTCTCCATCCGGTAGAACTAATCCAGTTTCCGGGTTTGTAATTTCAACATATATATTTGTTTCACGCAGGTGCATGCCTTTACTGTGCGCACAGCTGACAGCACCGCCAAGTCCGGTTTCAGTCATTCCCCAATGGGTATGAACGTGGCAGTTCCATTCCTTTTCAATGTAGTTGCGAACAGCGCGGGAGCTGGCATCCCAACACAGCAGAACACTTTTTACTGGAGAATCCATACCGCCTTCATGCTTCCACAGCTTTATCAAGGCAAGAACGTGCGCTGGAGTTCCTACAACGCAGTCAGGAGCATGTTTGCTAAACAGGGCAAGTGAAGCAGAAACATTATCAGGATCTTGGTTTAGAACGGGCTTGGCCCCCAGTGAACGTAACCCTTCCGCCAGTAACGTGCCGACACTATCGGGTTTGGGAGCGGGAAGAAGGGCTAAAACCGTATCTCCAGCATCAACAAGGCACCGCATCCCGTTGTTATAAAATGCGATTGTTTCATCCAACTCGTCCTGTGTAAAAAAAATACGCTTCGGATTTCCCGTGGAACCGGAAGTTGCCAGCGTTACGATCCTCGCAATGTCATCCTGCGAGGTACAAAGGAACTTGAGGGGCGCTTCTCTTATATCCGCTGCTGTAGTTCGTGGAAGTTTTGAAAAATCTTCTCGTGATGCAATATGTTGAAAATCCAGCCCGCGGAAATGTTCAGCATAAAAAGTTCCGTTTTCCCGCGCATAGCTGCAAACATTTTTGAGTTTGCCAAGTTGCCATGCTTCAATCTGAGCCTGAGAGATTGGAGCCTCAGTTCGCATATCTTGCTGAGCCTGTGCATCTAACGGATTTATCCGGTTAACATGCTGTTGCTTTGGACTTTCTTCAATCAAATTTAGCATTTCTATCCTGTTCGAGAGACATCTGTAGTTTCTGATGGCTGGCGCTAATATATCATCGGTGACAGTAATATTTTGTTAGTAAAGAGTTTTTGCGTTCGGCTATTTTATGTTCATAAGTGACGATATATTCTTTGTGTAGAATGGCTGATGTTAATCAGGTAATATAACTCGCAGTCGAGAGGGTGTTTCTCTCTCGAAATGCAAGGACGGTACCCTGCCCGCCGGAGGCGACGAAATCAAAAAACTACTTCCCGCGATACAATGTCGTTCCATCTGCCGCAGTGAGATTGTAGGCACAGAATGGGACGAGTCTACCGTCCGGTGCAACTACGTGGATGCAGCATCCTTTCAGTCGTTCAATATCCAGTGACCATGCATCCTGAAACGCCATGGCTGAGATGGCAAAGCGCCGTATTGATGCTTGCTGAATGAACGAATCAAGTTCGTTGGATAGAGATTGAGGTTTCTTTTCTAATTCAGCCGCAGCCCACTGGCTGCGTACAAAAGAGCGCGCTTTTTCTGCTCCTTCTGCTGCCGGTTTCGGCTTGCAGTTACATGTCTTTTTAGGAACAGACAGCAGCTGGAGTGTGTTGTCCTCGTTGATAATGTAATTTGCGTGGAATGAGCAGAGCGCGTGTTCGCATGTCGGGGGTACAAAGTCACCTGTAGCAACAAGGTTGTCTGTCTGTCGTTCCAGTTCTTCAGCCAGTTCCGGCAGTGTGATGCGTTCAGCGTCGGCAGGGGCAACAGGATATCGTCCGAAATAGCTGATAGGCTGAAAATGAACACCGCGTACGGCTGGTGCGTGATCTATGGCAAAACGGATAATGTCGCCGACTTCGTCCTTGTTAATGAGAGGCGAAATGACCGGTACGAGAACAATGCCTATTTTTGCTTTTGCAAAGGCTTCGATTGCTCTTGCTTTTATTTCGCGAAGATCCGCATTGCGGAATGCTTTCCATGTCGATTCACGTAACCCGTCAAATTGTAGGAATACGGAGTCAACACCAGCGGCCGCAAGTTCAGTTACATATTCAGGATCGTGTGCGGCACGAACTCCGTTGGTGTTAATTTGAACGAACGGGAAACCGATGCGTTTTGCTTCTGCGACAAGCTCTGGAAGATCATCGCGTATGGTTGGCTCCCCACCGGAAAATTGAAGATTGCAACCGCCTGTGTTGCGCATGGTGGTTTCCAACAGTTGAATGAGTTCTTCTTTTGTAGGCTCTTTCGGAGTGGGGGATGTTGCTTTATTTTCAGCTGATGCAAAGCAGACTGGGCAGGATAGGTTGCAGTTCCATGTAACCTCGATGAGTGCCATGCAGCTGTGTTGACGGTGCTCTTCGCACAGGCCGCAATCAAATGGGCAGCCTTTGTCGACAGATGTGGATATCGTCGGCGGTGTTGATGGCGTTTTAGGCCGTAACCAATCCTTAAAAACTGTTGCGGTGTGTGTAGAGCGCCAGACAGGAGTTGAGAAAGCGCCGTGTTGTGGGCAATGTTTCACAAGACGTGTTTCTTCCCCGTGGGTAACACGCATGGCTGGAATGCGTTGAAGACATTCAGGACAAACACTTTCTGTATGGGAAACGTGGTCAGACATAACTACTCTTTTACTGCGGAAATTTCGTACTCGTATTCAGCGAGCAGAGATTCAATGTAAGTGAATGTTTCAGCAAGTAGAGAACCGCATTTGCTTGTGTCCGGTACGGGGGCGCCGCTGGTTTCTCCCAGAATTTGTCCACAGGTAATGCCACCATACTGCGCTGTTGCTTTCTGCGTAAACCAGTCTGTGAAGGATTCTAGAAGGAGGGAGAGATGTTCGTCTTTTTCTTCTGTTTCTGCGTCATGCCCGGCGTATAGACCTAACATTAAGGATCCGCCTGTAAGCAGCCCGCATGTACCGTTGCAGCTGGACATCCCGCTGCATAATCCTTCTGCAGCTCTGATTAGCTGCGGGTTTTCAATGCCGGAATATTCCAGCGCCATGCCGACTAGGATTTGGCTGCAACAATACCCTTTGCCAGCCCATTGAAGCAATTGCAGTTGGATGTCGGAAAGCATATGTCATTCCTTTTTTAAGGCTCTAATTTGGATGTACCCGATACTTTTATCGAAAGTTTTCGTGCGGCTGTCCGCGGTATTTGCATCGCTTTGGCAGCACGGTGCAATGCCGGAGAAAATAAGTTTCGCTGTCAGCTCTTTCAGCTCTTTTGTGCAGTCAGTGCTGCTTGTGTGCACAAAACCTGCTTGTGTAAGCGCAGCAAAAAGTTTTTTAAGTTGAAGCGGTGAACTACTACAGCTACAGCTGTTGTTTTCGGATTCTGAATTAACGGGAATTGGTGCTACCTCAGAAGATATATTGGGCGTTGCTACCGTTTGTTCTGTCTGTTCCTTACGCCTGTAGAGGTCAGAAAGAAGCAGTGTGCCACCAGCGCAGAGTACCCGTGAGAATTCTAAAATAGTTGTTTCCAGAGAATTGCTGAGGGAGAGGACGCAGTCGCAGTTGACTATGTGAAATGTCGCGTTTGGAAATGGAAGTTGTTCCACGGTTCCTTGTACGACAGGGAGTTGTCTTTCACGAGTTTGCAGCGTGTTTTGATAGGAAAGGTCAAGTCCCGTGACAATAGCGCTATATTCTTGTTGAAGAAATTTACCTGTGATTCCGGTGCCGCATCCGGCATCCAGAACACGCATAGGAGATGAAATCTTCAAATTATCGTAGGTCTTGCGGGTAAGTGAAAGCCCACCGGGACGAAGTGCGCCATCTTCCAATGTTGCCATGAGAGGATGCTGCCAAAGCGGAGTACTCATTTATCTTCCAGTAATTGTTCCACTTCTGCCATTTTACTTGTGGCGAGAGATTCAGGAATGAGCACATAGCCGCACGCGGGACAGGTGGGTAATTCAACCGAAAATTTACTTTCAAGATACACCAGTTCCACGGCCGTAAAAACGAGCTGTTCATTGCACTGTGTGCATTTCCAATGAGAAAAATCGTCGTGTAAAACCTGTAGCGTATTCATAGCATGCTCTTATTTTGGAGGAATAATCTGCATACGGTGTGACCAGACATTGTGGATGCAGTATGCGTCATTATCTTTCGTATATTCGATCCAGTAGGTAACACCTACAGGGCGGAAGCTGGCAACGTTGCGTTGGGTTTGTGTGTTGAATAAACTTGAATTAGTCGCTTCTACATAGTCCACAACTTTGCGAATATCGCTTCGCAGAATTCGCCGCTCTTCCATATTGGCTGCTGCTTGTTCCGTGTATGTGATTGTTGGTGCGTTTTCTTTTGTGACAGATTCCGCCTCGCCCCATACTGTCGTGAGCAGATGCTCCTTGAGGCGTATACGGTTCTCGCGGCGGTCTGAAAAACCTGTAACAGGTATGGTTGCGGGGTCAGCATCGCAGCATGAAAGGGCAGCATTACAATTCGGAAAAAGAATATCCAGCAGGTGAATTGTACGTTTGCCTGTTCTTGCAAGCATGTCGCGGCACATGGCGCAATACGTGAGCACATCCTGTTCATCTTCTGTGCATGCAGAGAGGGTTTCTGCCCTGTGCTGAGATGCCTTGCGGGAAAGCTCAGGGTTGGCAGAGTCAAGCAATCCCCCAAAACCACAACATTCTGTTAATAAACCGGAAAGACGTGGTTCTGTAATCGAAACGGCAAGCTTTTCTATGATGGCACGAACATGTGCGCGCATAGGTTCGTCATGGCGGGTTGAACACGGGTCATGCAGTACATATGGCTGTTGTGGCATGCGGGCTTTTGCAGGTAGACCTACTTCTTCAAGAACTTCCCATAAAGATCGGGTTGGAATCTGTGGCAGTAGTTCTGCAAACATAGAGGCGCATGTTGGACAACCGGTAATGAGTTCCGGTTTTCCCATGATCTCCCATTGCTGAAGAATCTGGCGCGTTGTTGCCTCCGTCAGATCTTTTTGTCCTGCCCAGTGTGCAGGAGCTCCGCAACAATGGATAAATAACCCCACCGGCTCTTCCAGAGAATCGCGTAGATAATTATATGTGCTTTCAACAAGATGCGGCGAAATTGCAGGAAGCTGACATCCCGGAAAGAAGGCGTACGTGCTAGCGGAAGCGGAAGGTGCATTCTTTGCGAGCATACCCGCAGTATTGGCAAATGCCATATCGCGGAGTGCAAATTCATGTGCAGAAGGTGGCATTGTGGAATCTGCCACCATCTCTTGTCGTGCTGTCAGGCAGAGATTCTGGACTGCAAAGTCTTCAGGACAAATTTCTTCGCAAAGACCACACAACATGCAGGAGTTGATCATTTTGTTGGCATGTCGTGTCCCCATAACGATTGCGGCATTGTTGTATATATGCCGCGCGTATACTTTAGGGTAGCTTTTGAATTCTGCCAGATACACACAGTTGTTTACGCACTGCATACATTCGCATTGTAGGCACCTTCCGGCTTCCAGCATAGCCGTCGCTTCATCATATCCCTCATCACCTGCAGGAAGACGTGGAAGTGAAGAGACAGACGATACTGCAGTTTGCAGGCGGGATTGGTATGGCCCTTCAGTGTCTCTCCCTGCTGTGAGGGATACATTCTGTATAGACCGTTCCGCAGATAATGCTAACGTTCTGCCAAGGGCAATACGTTCTATCGAGGTAGCAATACAAGGGAACGGAACAGTGAATACAGAAGAAATATTTGTTTGTAATGTCTTCGGGTTAATAAGCTCGCACGGATACTGGTTTGCTACTTCAGATGTTGCAAGCAGGACAGCATCCCATTTGGTGCAGATTTCGGCTAGATCTTCGGGTAATTCCTCGCTGGAGAAGAGAACCCCGAGTTTTTTCATCGCTTGTTCATGCTGCTCAAATGCTTTTTCAGGAATATTGGATGCAACATCGTCATACGCTTCTGTTGAAAGGATAGTGGGACTGATACCCTTTTTAGCAAGGTCCCACGCAGCAGCTAATGCAGAAAGTCCTCCGCCAATAATGAGTACACGCTTGCCTTTAGAAGGAAGTGGACGTACTGGCGGGTTTTTAGTTGCATTTGCAGCACAATAGCTTTCAAGCTCCGGCATATTAATGCTGCCGCCAAGATCTTTGCGAAGGCATGTCTCCATACATAACCCATTGCATATATTGGCGGTAATATGCGGCATCGGCATGCTTTTATACAAAACAGCCCATGCTTCATTAATTTTACCCGCAGCCATTTTTTTACAGAAGGTGCGGACATCAATGTGCAAAGGACACTGGGCTTGACAGTGCGGCGCATCTTCTTGCGTGCATTGTGCTTCCCACTGGCGTAATTCGTGTTGTTCCATATGCGTGCTGCTAGTTACGTCCGTGCTGCCAAAGCAGCACGGACGGTTTGTACTATATTACTTGTTGAGCTCTGCGAGTACTTTTTCAGGACGTGCAGGCAAATGGCGGATACGTGCGCCACAAGCGTTGTAGATAGCGTTGATGATAGCTGCGTGTGGGCTGGTGAGTGGAAGTTCACCAACACCGGATGCACCGAAAGGACCCTCTGGACGTTTGGACTCAATGTATACGAGTTCCATGTCGTCTGGAATATCTTTGGCGAATGGAAGACCGGCACCAATCATCGTTGAATGCTTTTTGATATCTTCATAGTCTTCTGTAAGCGCAAGGCCGATAGCCTGAGCAAGACCACCATACATCTGTCCATCAACAACAAGTTTGTTCATGATGGTACCAATGTCAGCGACCGCAGTCATTTTATCAACTTTCGTTTTACCTGTAGCCAACTCAACACTAACTTCAGCGAGGAACATGCCATACATGTAACAAGCAAATGGGTTACCCTGACTGTTTTCGTCACAATCAGTACAAGGAGCAGTCCATTTACCACTGGCACGTGTAGGGATTTTCTTCTCAACCATTTCTTCATAGGTGTAGTAAGAGCCATCAGCTTTTTTCATGGATTCAACAAGTGCTTCACATGCTGATTTGATGGCCCGTCCAACAACAACCTGAGAACGAGAACCACCAGCTGGGCCACCATTCGGGCATTTGCTAGTGTCGTTGAGGCACACTTTTACTTTTTCTGCTGGAATACCCATTGGGGATAATGCTTCATGGGCTGTTGTCTGTGCACCGATGTCTGCACCCTGACCATGATCGTGCCATGTGGTGTACACGGTTACACAACCCTGAGCATCTAATTCAACATCAGCGTCAGCGGTATCAGGGCCATCAAGACCGGAACCGTAAACACCAAGAGCGATACCTACGCCGCGTTTGACTTCCGGTGTGGAAAGTTCTGCTGCGCGTTTTTTCGCTTCTTCATATTTAGGACGGATTGTGTCGATAATATCAGGAATGCTGTAGACTTCAGGATCTTGACCTGTAGGGGTTGTGGAACCCTTACGGTATGCGTTTTTGTAACGAATTTCTAATGGGTCCATGCCAATTTTTTCAGCAAGTTCGTCCATGAGAACTTCAGATGCAAATTCAGACTGCGGTGAGCCGAATCCACGGAATGCAGAGCCCCAAGCGTGGTTTGTACAAACAGTACGACCTTCGCCTCGGATATTCGGAATGTTATAGCCTGCGCCGATGAACTGAGCACCGCGAAGGGTGAGGAGGTCACCGAATTCAGAGTATGGACCGTGGTCAACAGACCAGTCAGTTTCCATACCAAGGAGTTTACCTTCTTTGTCAGCAGCTAGACGAACATTCATAAAGAATGGAGAACGCTTTGGAGTATACGTTTGCTGCTGGTGCCATGTGTAATTCAGGAACACTGGTTTACCAGTTGCAATACATGCAACACCAACAAGAGCTTCCATGGTTGCACTGAATTTGTACCCGAAAGTACCACCTGTTGGGTTTTGAACCATAACGAGATTCTCAACATCTTCACCAAGACCAGGAGCAATCATAGCAGCGTGCAGGTGCATGCCGATAGATTTGGAATGGATAACGAGTTTGCCTTTATCGTTACGGTATGCAAAGCCTACGTCCGGTTCGATAGGCATATGTGGCTGACGGCCAACATAGTAATCGCCTTCAATCGTTACGTCTGCATCTTTAAAAATCGGTGCAGTTTCGTTGCCTTTGGCAATGTTTTGTATGTAGTAAATATTAGGAGTGCCAGGATGAATTTCCATAGCATCATCCTGCATTGCTTCAGGAGCGCTCATGTATTCTGGCAGCTGTTCGAGTTCTACTTTTACTTTTGCAGCAGCAGCTTTTGCATGCTTTTCAGTATCAGCACAAACGATAGCAAGAGTATCACCGTACTGGAATACTTTTTCATCACACAAAATAGGACGATCCCAACCATCACCTTTGTTGCTTGGGAAGGTAATAAGACCGGTTATGCGGTTTTTACCTTTAACATCTTTATGAGTAATGATTTTTTTGACGCCATCCATTTTTTCAGCTTCGGAAGTGTCAATGGAAATAATTTTCGCGTGTGATACTTCTGCCTGTACTAAAGCGAGACGGAGAGTGTCACCTGGAAGTTTGATGCCAAGATCTGCACCATAATCGAGGGTGCCGGTAACTTTTGCTACAGCGGAAGGACGAGGGTATTTAGTGCCAAGAATGCGGCCTTCAACCGGTACGTCTTTCATTAATTCTTCACGGGTCTTGTCTCCGCGAATTACAGCTGCTGCATCCATAACTGCATCAACAAGTGGTTTGTAGCCTGTGCAACGACATGCGTTACGATGCTTCTGGAACCAGTCACGAATGTCTTCACGACTAGGAGACTGATTTTCAAGCAACAGTGCGTAGGAAGAAACTATGAAACCAGGTGTACAGAACCCGCACTGTGCGCCACCATGAGCAATCCATGCAAGCTGAATAGGGTGCAAGCATGTAGGGGTGCCCACCCCTTCTACCGTAACAATTTTGGTGTTCTCAGCAACGCGCTTCATTTTTAAAGTACAAGTGCGTTTGAGCTTGCCATCTACAACAACAGTACAGCTACCGCACTGTCCTTGTCCGCAACCGACCTTAACACTGGTGATTCCAAGATTTTCGCGTAGTACATTTGCAAGCGAGTCGTCTTGGTCACATATGACCATCCGGTCTACGCCGTTAACATGGAGCATTTTTTTAAGCATGGAAACTCCTCTCGGGTACCTAGGCGATCAAGCAGCGTGGTACAACACAAGGCGAAGGGTGTTGATGCTGTGAAAGGTACCATCACATATTAGGTTGTAAGGCAGGAGGGTTCTACAGCAGAACCAACCAATTATTATGACGATTTACCAAAGGAACAGAGCGGAAAGTGGCATGTGTCGCAACCGGCACAAAAGCCGCCGTGTCCTAGGTTCGTAATATCTCTACGGGTAATGGTTTCGCCTGCGAGAATGCGTGGTACAATGAGATCAAAGATACTGGCGCGGTAATACATGACGCAGCCGGGAAGTCCGATAATAGGTCGGCCATCCTTGTAGGCGAGCATAAACATGGCACCGGGGAAGGTTGGGGAGCCGTAGGTAACTACATCTGCTCCGGTGTCGCGGATACTGGCGGGGGTTCTGTCATCAGGGTCAACGGACATACCGCCTGTGACAACAACAAAATCCATACCTTCATTCAAGAATGAGTTAATGGCATTTGTTGTCATTTGTTGATCGTCGGGAACAAAAACCTGTTCCACAACGTTTGACCCGAGTTCGTGAAATTTTTTACGGATTACAGGCCCGAACTTGTCTGTAATTCTACCATTGTAGACTTCGCTACCGGTAGTAACCACCCCTACTTTATGGTGTTTGAACGGCTTAATCTGAATAACAGGGCCGCCCTTGGCGCAAACAGCTTCTACTTCTTCAATTTTTGACCTGTCGGTAACAAGAGGAACAATGCGGGTACCAGCAATTGGTCGTTCTGACAGAACATGCAAGCCATTGTGCATTGTGGAAAGTACAACTTCTTCAATTGCATTGATTTGATGTACTTTCTCAACATCAATGGACAGCAGACCTTTGCTTGCAATAAGGTTTACCCTTCCTTCAGAAACATCACTTAGAGTGATGCCATCACCGGAAACGGCTTTGGCAATGCGGATAGCCGCTTCGTTTTCGTGAATCTGGTTTTCGGCAAGATCAAGCACGTAGAGATGCTCTTTTCCGATATCAAGAAGGGTAGGAATATCCTCTTCTGTAACGATGTGGCCTTTCTTAAACGCAGGGCCTTTACTTTCACCCGGAACGATTCGAGTGATGTCGTGACAGAGAACCATACCAATAGCATTTTGAACTGGAACTGCCTGCATTGTAATCTCTTTTTTGCGATTCAGGTTGAAGAAAAAAGTAGTGAATGAGTGATTACCTGTGTTTTTCTTATGTCTATGGCGACATAATAAGTCAAACCTTTTTTATTTAAAAAAAAATAGTGTACGGCTTGATTTGCTTAATAAAAAAATACAAGAAGCGATAAAAGTACGGAGGAATGTGCATATGCAAGGGAATGAGGTGAGGTACAAATTTTGGTTGGAGAAAGATGGTGAAATGCTCTTTGGCACTGGTGGTGCTGTGCTACTTGAAAAAATTGATGCGTTGGGTTCTCTTTCAGGAGCGTCGAAAGAATTAGGTATGTCATATAGACGGGCTTGGGGGCGCTTAAAAAAATTGGAGCAAAGTATAGGGGAAGATTTAGTAACAAAAGTTGGAGGGAACAAAAAAGGATACCGCCTTACAGAGACTGGAAGACGGTTTATTTCATCCTATAGGGAAGCGGAAAAGAAAATGGATAAGGCGGCACAGGGTATATTGAAGAGTTGTTTTGGGTGGGTTCGGTAGTTGTTATTTGCTCATAGGGCAGAAGCGTTCCCAGTTCATGTATGGTGCCGCACCGGCGATGGTGGTTCCATAAAAGATAACCGGCTTTTCAGTGAGAAAAAGGTCAATAGAATTGTTCGCAAGGGTGGTGCCTGTTACTAACAGAAGGTCTGCCCATTGAACGGCATCGTCTGTTTTTTCTTTTCCTTCAATAAGTACGCCCCGTTTTACCTGCCCGATATTTTTAGGGTCAAGGTCGATAAGGCGAACCTCAAATCCCGCCTGAAGTGCTTCAGCCATTGCGGGTTGAAAGCCGATAATGGTGATGCGACATTTACCGTATTTCTGCTGGATAAATTCACGAAGTTGTTGTGCGCACTGCTTGGGTTCATTGTCTTTGCAATGAATCGTATTGGTTGTGTTGTCATACGCACTGCCTACAGCATTGAGAGTGGCGATAAAAACGGCGCGGTTAAGGTCGTTGGTAAGTGGAAGGGCGGCAACATCTGCAAGTGTTCCTGAAAAAGTGCCACGGTTGCCAGTGAACGCCTGACCTTTATGACCGTTGAATGTAGCTTCCATTAAATATTCTTTGCCTTGCTGGATAGGATAGTCCGTATCATCTGGGGTGCCGATAGCTTCTTCTGGTGTAAGAGGCTTGGCGGAGACAATAATTTTTTCCTGAAGAATATTCAGTTCCTTCCAGTGGGAAATGACTTGAGTGCGGATGCTATCTAGTGCTTGCATTTTGTTTCTCGTTTGAAATCGTGTTCAAATTTAGGGTGTTGACGCTACAGGTATGGCATTGTTCGTATGGGAGGGGTGCCTGTGCGGCATGGTGCGCCGCAAGCAATTGTGTATTCAACCAGTTTGGTGAGACTTTTCCCTGTTCCATCGCAATGATTGTATCGCCAAGCATTGTAGCTTCTTCCAAATCATGTGTCACATGAATAATGGGAATAGGAAGTCGTGTTTTGATTTCTAACAGCAGGTGTTGAAGTTTCCGCCGTGTCGTTACGTCAAGAGCAGAAAACGGCTCATCTAATAATAGTGCAACAGGTTCCCGTGCCAACGCCTGACAGAACGCTGCCCGCTGCCGCTCTCCACCGGAAATGGAGTGCGGTTTTTTGTGTTTTATGTGCTCAATGCCGAATGTCTGCAATAAATCAGGTACAGTCTTCGGCGTTACTGCGGCAAAAAGAATATTCTTTTCAACCGTAAGATGCGGGAAAAGGGTGTAATCCTGAAAAACAAGTCCTACACGTCGAGATTGCGGGGGAACGGTCACACCGTTTGTGCTGGAAAACCAAACAGCGTCGTTACAGGTTATGGTGCCGCTGTCCGGAGTTTCAAGTCCGGCAAGCATGCGGATAAGAGTCGTTTTCCCTGAACCGGATGGGCCGACAATAGCTGTAAGCGTATTAGACGGACAACTAGTCTCAAGCTGTACGGTAATATTCTCAAGTTGTTTGGACACGGAAAGTGAAAGCGTCATGACTGCTGCCTCCCGTTGACTGCATTGATGACTATGAGAAAAACGAAACACACAGGCACGAGGGCTGCAGACATGTAGATGGCGTCGTCATAACGTAGTGCTTCAACTGCTTCAAAAATTGCAATGGACGCAACCTGAGTACGACCGGGAATGCTGCCACCCACCATGAGAATAACGCCGAACTCCCCAAGACTGTGGGCGAACACTAAAATGGAACTTGCCACAATGCCGCTTACACAGTTTGGGAGTACGACACGGTAAAATGTTTGAAATGGAGACAGTCCTAACACCGCTGCGCTTTCCAGCAAGCGTTTGTCCAGTTTCTCGAAAGAGGCCCTAAGCGGCTGTACGGCAAAGGGCAGGTTAAAAACAAGAGACGCAAACAAAATGCCCGCAAAGCTGAAGATGAGCCTGTCGCCTGTCAGGCTCTTCCATGTTGAGCCCACAGCTCCGGTGGGTGTCATGAGAATAAGCAACCCGAAACCGAGAACTGTGGGGGGGATAACCATGGGCAATGTTATGAGAGCATCCAGTATGCTTTTCCCTCTGCATTTTCCAAATGCTAAAAAATATGCAGGAGGAAAGGCCAGTAACGGAATGAGCACCATAGTACAAAACGCTAGTTTAGCTGAGAGGAGTAGGGGCTCTAGCGTCATTGTTTATTCGTACCCGTATTTGTTTTTGATGGCTGTTACTGTTGAAGAACTAAGGAATGTAACAAATTTCTGAGCAGCCTGTTTATTCTCTGAACTTTTGAGAATGCATGCTTTTTGGATAACTTTCGGTGCTTCTTTTACTTGTACAAAGCAGCCATTTTTTCCCTCAGGGGTGAACATATATGAATATGCACAAAAACCTGCGTCTGCTGAGCCAGTAGCCACATACTGGAACACTTGAGATATTGACTGTCCGATGGCAAGTTTAGGCTGGATAGTTGTCCAGAGCTGTTCGTTTTCTAAAGCAATTTTCGCTACAGTGCCGTATGGGGCTGTTTCCGTGTTAGCAATGGCAACATGGGTAACGGCAGGAGATTGGATGGCCTCTTTCCATGGCGTTGCACATAGTTTTTTGTTGAGGGTCCAGAGTACAATACGGCCTTTAGCATAGATGAACGGCTCCATGGCAAGATCATCTGTGAATAATTTTTCCGGACGTCGAGTGTCCGCGGCAAGAAACAGATCAAAGGGAGCACCGTTGATAATTTGTCCGTATAGTTTGCCTGTTGAGGTATACGTTGCCTGTACTTTGAGCCCGGTTTCTTTTTCAAAAGCAGGGATTATCTCTTTCATCGCAGGCATAAAATTTGCCGCCTGAGCAATGACAAGATCGGCTGCCTGAGCATGCGCAGGAAGCGAGACACAGAGGACCATCATAAGTGTAAGCAGTAGTTTCATTCGAAGTCTCCACAGATATAGAATTAGTAACCATAGAAAATTTCATGACTTTACTTTTGTAATTGCTTCTATGAAGATTGCTTTTTTAGAACAAGTACGTCACGAAAAAAATAGAAACCGTGACTTTCAGTGGAGTTACCATGTCTGAAAATGCTGGATCTCTGTCCCCACATACGATTTTTACTGTTTCTGATTCATTGCGATATCTTGAGCCGGAACAGTTGGAGCTATTTCTTCATTCTTTTGATGCATGGTCTGCGGCAACGGACAGACAGGAATATGTTCGTTCCCGCCAGCGGATGCGTGCATTGTATTTACTCCTGCGTTTTACGGGGGCGCGCCTTGGAGAAGTGTTGGCTTTGGATGACAGGATAGCTTTTGATTTTTCACGCAAGATAGTTTGCTTAGGGCAGGGGGAAGCGCAACGTGACGTTCCGCTGGAAAGCTTTGCAAACGATGCGATACAGGATGTGTTAGAGAGTTCAATGGGGGTCAGTCTTCGTGGGCACTTTTTCCATATGGATCCCGGCTACGTGAGAAGAATTTTCTACGCACGTGCAATGGATTGCGGACTCCCTAAAGAATTAGCAACGCCTAGAGTGTTGCGGTACAGCCGGGCTCTGGAGATGGTGAGGGGGGGTGTGCCGTTGCTGGTGGTCAGTAAGGTGCTGGGGCATCTGTCTGCTGATGTGATGGCAAGTTTTAGAAATTATACCAATGAGGATGTTACATCGATAGTCCGTAAGGCACATAGTGAGATGCAACGGAGGACAAGCGCCCGTAATTCATTTATGGGGCATGTTGCGCACGTAGCTGTTGATGGCATCATGGCAGAGGTTGAGGTTGTAACAGACTCGGGACTATCTGTATTTGCTCTGATTACTGTAGAGAGCTTGCGTACACTTAAACTTTGTATCGGGACTCCCGTTGTAGCGACTATTAAAGCCCCTTATATTGATATTAAAAAACCGTGTTTTAATAGCAGCCAGAGGTGCAGGAATAAATTTAAGTGTAGTATAGAGCATATTACATCTACAGAGGTCATGTCAGAGATTACGGGCCATTTGGAAGATGGCATAAAGATTTGTTCGCTCGTTTCTAAAAATGTTGTTGAATCATTAAAAATTGATTCAGGAAGCTTAGTTGATGTTTATTTTAAAGAACTTTCAGTTGTTATTAACTCTCTATACTAGAAATAAATCCTGCGTACATCAGTAGTAATTTTTATCTAAAGAAATAGGTGATGTTTTTTTACACATTTTTTATTTTTATTTTTGTATCAATGTTCAGAATTATTATAACCTGATGTGATTATATTTATACAAAAGGATTTTGTACTCTTGTTTTTTTGATAACCTTTTGTGACTACATATTAATATTTTTGAATTCAAAAGACGCATTTTGAATTCATAGTTAGGGACATAAATGTTCTGAATGTCTTTTTCTAACGAAGTTTTGGTTAAAAACATCGTATAGACAATGCTTTTTAGTCATAAACAACAATGTTTTGAGTTAATAATATTGATTTTCTGTTTAAGTTGGAACATAGTCCCAGTTCTAAAAATTATCTATCTACACCTGCCATGGAAAAGAGTAATTCATTTTTAATGAATGATGCGCAGGTGTTTATGTACGCTCGGGGGGGCTCAGATGGTTCGTCTTTCAGATATCCGCATCAAGTCTAAACTTGTGTTTTTGCTTGTTTTTGTTGGTGCTGTTCCGTTGCTTATTGTGAGTATTGTCGGAAGTAAACTGGCAACGGATGAGTTGATGGAAAAATCATATAATCAACTGCTGACAGTACAGTCTATTCGCAAGGGGCAAATAGAAGATTTTTTCACCACAAGCTTTTCTAGAATTCGTATTTTAGCAGATTCTGAACGAGTTCAGGAAATGATGGTGCTTCTGAACAGACACCGGTCGGAATTACAAAAAGAGCGTTCCCTTCTTGCCGATGTGCATTCTCTTCAATATCAAGAAAAATTTCATAGTTATATCGCGCCATTAAAGAGGTATGTTGATGCGTATGGGTATCACGACATGCTGCTTATTGATGCTGATGATGGTAACGTGCTTTTTTCAACCGCTAATGAAGAAGAGCTGGGAACAAATTTAAAATCAGGTCAGTATAGAAATAGCAGTCTTGCTAATGCATGGAGGCGAGCTGTTTTTTCTGGAAAAACAACGTTTGTTGATTTTTCTACATACTCTCCAAGTGGGGGCACTGAGGCGGCTTTTATTGCTGAACCTATCAGAAATGAATTTGAAAAAATTATTGGTGTGCTTGTTTTCCAGTTAACACCTCAACTTATCACATATGTTGTCGATTCTCGTCAGGGTATGGGCGAGTCGGGCGAGTCATACTTGCTGGGCGTTAATTTAGCGCAGAATAGATATGAGTTCCGTAGCAATCTTCGTACGATGGGGAATGGTGAATATGTCGTAGGGTATTCTCTCGAAAAACCATTGGCTTATTGGAAAGATGCGGTGTCAGCAGGTGAGTCCGGTGGGCATAGATTGTACACCGACAGCGCCGGAAACGAAGTTCTTGTTGTTTACAACGAACTGAATGTCGCTGGTGTTCGTTGGTTTCTCATTTCTAAGATCAATAAATATGAAGTAACCGCTCCTATTCGTCAGACATACAAGTTGCTGGCGATAGTCTCCGGGGTATTATTGATGTTGGTAGGGCTGCTTGCAGTCTTCTTTTCCCGTACGATTACCCGTCCGATCATTGCAGATATGGAGTTTGCGCAGGCGATTGCTGAAGGTGATCTTGATGCGACGATAGAAGTTTATCAAAAAGATGAACTTGGTGACCTTGCCCGGTCACTTGATAGAATGGCGCGAAATCTTCAGGAGTTAGACTGGCTGAAATCGGGTAAGGAAGGTTTAGACGATTCCATGCGTGGGGAACATTCTCCTCAGAAATTAGCCCGTACTTTTATCTCATATCTTTGCAAGCACATGGATGCCCAACTTGGTGCAGTGTACGCATTGGAAGAAGATGAGCTGGTGCTGACAGCAAGTTATGCCTTCACTGATAGAAAAGGTAATTTCAACCGTTTTGCTTTTGGTGAGGGAATGGTTGGCCAGACTGCACTTGAAAATGAAATCTTGGTATTTTCAGATATTAATGAAGAAGCGCCGACTGTGAACTACGGTGCTGGTGAAGTTATTTCAACGGCATATATGGCCGTGCCTGTTGCGTTTGAGGGAAATGTTGTTGGTGTCCTTTTACTGGGTACATTAGAGTCATTCTCACCATTGCATAGGAAATTTATTGAGCAGAATATTGAAAATATAGCGATTCTGATGAATGCAGCTCAGTCTCGTCAGCTTGTTCATGAGTTGTTGGAACAAGCGCAGCAGCAGCAGGAAGAGCTGCGTGTAACTAACGAGGAATTGGAAGAGCAGACCAATGCGTTACTTCAGTCTGAAGCAAAATTGCAACAGCAGCAGGAAGAACTGCGAGTAACCAACGAAGAGTTGGAAGAGCAGGCGAAAGTTCTGAAAGAATCGCAATCAGAACTTCAGGCGCAGCAGGAAGAATTACGCGTTATCAACGAAGAACTTGAGGAACGCACGAAGGCTCTTGAGGAACAGAAATCCGCTATTGCTGAAAAAAATGCTGATCTAGTTAAAGCGCAGAAGGCGGTAAAGCAGAAAGCTAAAGATCTGGAAGTAGCGAGCAAGTACAAATCTGAATTTTTAGCGAATATGTCGCACGAACTCCGAACTCCGTTGAACTCTATTTTGATTTTATCTCAACTGTTCGGTCAAAACAAAGACGGAAACCTCAACAACAAGCAGATTGAATCTGCCAAAGCAATTCATTCTTCCGGTTCTGATTTACTGACATTGATCAATGAAATTTTGGACTTGTCTAAAATTGAAGCAGGAAAAGTTGAGCTTATTATTGAACCAGTAAGGGTTTCAAGTCTGATTCAAGACATTACCCGTCTTTACAAAGACATAGCCGCAGATAAAGGCATTAATTTTAATGTTAGTGTTGAGCCAGATGTTCCGGAGGCTTTGGAAACGGACTCTCAACGCCTGCAACAGGTTTTGCGTAATTTGCTTACCAATGCCTTGAAGTTCACCCACGAAGGAACTGTTTCGTTAACTATCTCCAGACCACCGCAGGAATTGACTAACGAGCTAGGCATTGATGCCAGTAACGCTGTTGCTTTTGCTGTGTCTGATGACGGAATAGGTATTGCTAAAGACAAGCAGGTTGCAATTTTCCAAGCATTCCAGCAGGCGGATGGTAGTACAAGCCGAAACTATGGCGGTACAGGGCTTGGCCTTTCTATTTCGCGCGAACTTGCTCGGTTGCTGCAAGGAGCTATCTATCTTGAGAGTGAAGAGGGTAAAGGCAGTACCTTTACCATAGTTCTTCCAGAATTTTATCAGGAGACTTCATCGAATACTGATGTCTTTGAAAGAGCAGAATTGCCGCTTGCTTCCGGCGGTGAAAGTTTTGTTGAAAAAGAATCCTTTTCAACGACGCAGGTAAGCCGCAATACCGAGATTGCACCGACACAAACTTCTGCGCCGGTTGCTGCGTCAGCGTCAGTGCAGCAAAAAAGTAGTTCATCTAAGGAAAGTGAGTATGTTGAGGATGACCGTATTGCGATTACGCCTGACTCACGTAGCTTACTTATCATCGAAGATGATTGGAATTTTGCCAAAATCATGCGTGATTTTGGACGTGAACGCGGATTTTTGTGTCTTGTAGCCGAAGACGGTGAAACAGGTCTGCACTTCGCGGATTACTATAAACCGAGCGCAATTATTCTGGATGTTGGACTTCCGGGGATTGATGGCTGGACGGTCATGGAGCGGCTTAAGGATAATCCGGCGCTACGGCATATTCCTGTTCACTTCATGTCTGCTAATGATAATTCTTTGGATGCGCTCCGCATGGGCGCAATCGGATATCTGGCAAAGCCGGTCACCATGGAACATGTTGAAGAAGCCTTTGGTGCGCTTGAGGACGTTATATCTAAGCCGGTTCGCAATTTATTGCTCGTTGAGGACGACAAGATCCAATGTCAGAGCATTAAGGAGTTGATCGGTAATGGAGATGTAAAGACTACGGACGTCGCGACCGGAAAGGAAGCATACGAGGAGTTATCCAGAGGCAACTATGATTGTATGATTCTGGATTTGGGACTCGAAGATATGTCCGGCTTTGAATTGCTTGAAAAAATACGCATGAGCGATGCGGCTATGCGAGTGCCTGTTATTATTTACACAGGACGTGATTTATCTCATGAGGAAGAAAAGCAGCTCAGTAAGTATGCAGAGAGCATAATTATTAAGGGCGTAAAATCTCCTGAGCGGTTGTTAGACGAGTCTGCACTGTTCCTGCATCGTGTTGAATCAAACCTGCCGTACGAAAAACAGCAGATGCTCAAGATGGTGCATGACAAAGAATCCGTACTGAATGGCAAGAAAGTCATGATTGTGGATGATGATATGCGTAACGTTTTTGCGCTCTCCAGTGTTCTAGAAGACAGGAATATGGATGTCGTCGTGGCGAAAAACGGCATTGAATGTCTTGAAAAGCTGGAAGAACTCGACTCGATCGATTGCGTGCTGATGGATATTATGATGCCTCAGATGGACGGATATGAGGCTATGACAGAGATTCGTAAGAACCCTGAATATGCAAAATTGCCGATTATTGCGCTTACAGCAAAAGCTATGAAGGGTGACAGAAGCAAATGTATTGATTGCGGAGCTAGTGATTACCTGTCTAAGCCGGTGAATACAGAGAAGCTCATTTCTATGATGCGGGTTTGGTTATATTAGTATGAATGAAGTTGAGCAGGTTGAAAATGAGCGGCTGGAAGTCCAGCTACTGCTGGAAGCAATTTATTTGCGTTACGGATATGATTTTAGAAAATACGCCAGTGCGCATACAAAGCGAAGGTTAGAACATAGACGAGCTCTTGAAGGACTGCCGAATCTGGCAGCTATGCAGCATTTGCTTATTTACGATGAAACATTTTTCAACAGAGTACTTTTAGATTTGTCGATAAATGTTACTGAAATGTTTAGAGATCCTTGGTTTTATAAAAGCGTGCGTGAGCTGGTCGTTCCGTATTTGAAAACATACCCATTTGCTAAAGTATGGCATGCAGGGTGTTCCGCCGGACAAGAAGTCTACTCCATGGGGATTGTCCTTCAAGAAGAAGGGATGAAAGAGCGTGTGCAAATGTACGCGACTGACTTCAACGAACTGATTTTAGCTAAGGCTAAAGACGGTATTTACCCTATGAATCTGGTGCGTGAATACACAGCAAACTACCAGCAGGCTGGGGGTAAAAGTTCTTTTTCTGATTATTACACTGCGGATTACGACAATGTAGTTATGAAGAGATTTTTAAAAGAACAGGTTCTTTTCTCTTCACATAACCTCGTGACTGATGGTGTGTTTGGAGAAATGAATACTATTTTTTGCCGAAACGTGCTTATCTATTTCAATAGAGATTTGCAGAATAGGGTACTGAACTTATTTTATGAAAGCTTATGTCCGGGGGGATTCCTGTGCCTTGGGTCAAAGGAAAATATTAAGTTTTCAGATGTTGCACACAAGTTCGAAGTAGTTGCAGAGCGGGAAAAGATTTACCGGAAAAAGCGCATGTAACTAGTTGGAAAAGTGAATGGATAAAATCATTCAGAAATATGAAGCGATTGTTATTGGAGCTTCTGCCGGGGGGCTTATCGCATTACACCGTATTTTCTCTCAACGGTGCCTCGATTTCAACCTGCCGGTTCTTATCGCTCAGCATATTTGCCCTAACCGTGAAAGCCTGTTGCCGGAGTTGCTTCGTCAGCACTGTACTGGAACAGTTAAGGATGCTGAGGACAAGGATGTAATTACATCAGGTAACGTATATATTGCACCGTCTAATTACCATTTGTTAGTGGAACCGGACAAAAGTATTGCTTTGTCTGTAGAGGGCAGGGTGAACTTTTCACGGCCATCCATTGATGTGTTGTTTGAGACTGCTTCGGAAGCGTATTGCGATGCACTTGTAGGAATAATTTTGTCAGGGGCAAATTCCGACGGTGCTTATGGGGTGTCCCAAATAAAAAAACGCGCTGGTCTTACCATTGTGCAGTCTCCGGATTCTGCGGAGTTTGATACAATGCCTAAGGCTGCCATTGAAGCTTCAAATCCGGATTTTATTCTTTCTTTGGATGAAATCGGAATATTATTGAATACACTTTGTAATAGAGGATAACCATGGGAATCGCCAAGGTACTCATCGTAGATGACAGGCCGGAAAATCTGCTGACGTTGGAAAGCCTGTTAGAACAACCGGGGATAGAGGTTGTTCGCGCAAACTCAGGCGAGGAAGCCCTCGGTCACATGCTTGATCATGATTTTGCACTGATCTTGTTGGATGTTCAGATGCCGGGCATGGACGGTTATGAAGTTGCAGAGCTTATGCGCGGGAATAGAAAAACAAAGCATATCCCCATTATTTTCGTAACTGCGGAGGGCAAGGGCAAGGCTCAAGTCTTCAAGGGGTATGAATCCGGTGCTGTTGATTACCTGTTTAAGCCGCTTGATGCCCATATTTTTAAAAGCAAAGTTGGCGTTTTTATTGATTTATTCCATCATAAAGTAGCGTTGGAACAAAAAAGCCTTGAGCTGGACCAAAAACTTGTAGAGCTTGAAGAACTGCAACAGCAGCTTGAACAGACAAACGAACAGCTTCTCCTTCTTTCAATTACTGACGGACTTACTGGTTTACTTAATAAGCGTCAGTTTAATGCTAATTTTTCCCACGAATGGAAACGGGCGTATAGAAATAAGTCTCCATTATCTCTAATAGTTATCGATATCGACTATTTTAAAGCTTATAATGACACGTACGGACACACAAAGGGTGACGAGTGCCTTGTACAAGTCGCGCAAGCATTGGCAGATACTGTGAAACGTGATGTGGATAGGACGGCACGAGTCGGTGGTGAAGAGTTTGCGATAATATTGCCGGACACAGAGCTTGCTGGAGCACAGCACGTGGCAGAGCGTGTTCGCGATAACGTTGAGTTGCTTGCAATTCAACATAAAGGCTCACCCGTTTCAGAACATGTGACCGTAAGTGTAGGCGCTGCCTCTATTATCCCAACGCAAAAAGAAGATACTCTTTCTCTTATAAAAGCTGCCGATGCCGCTTTATACAAAGCAAAGGGTGATGGCAGGAATATGTGCTGTTCGGCGATGTTAGAGTGTGAGCTAGGGGCAGTATAGGGCGCAGGTAGTCTATAATTCAAAGATAAAGCCGAAGCAGCAGGTGTTTTCGTGCTTCTGCTTTTATCTGTGATTATCCCCATCAACATGGCGGATCGATTTAAAGAAATTGACTGGAACATTATGTGGGGGCTGGTCTTGAAGAAGACTCTCCCGTTCTTCTGGATTCCAGCACATACCATAACATTTTTGCTGCCGCCGGATCTCCGTATTCTTTTTGCTGCAATGCTAGGTCTAGCTCTAAGCGTTACTTTCACTTTCGCTAATCTTTCGGGATCACAGAAAACCGGTGGGGCAGTCTTTTTCTGCCCGCAGGGCGCTCGTAAAGACTGATGCAGCTGAAAAGCTAACGCACTTGTCCTCCCCATGAAAAAGGCATGAAAAAAGGGCGCAGCAACAGCTGTCGCCCTCTCTCGAATGGGTTTGGCTATAAGCCAAGGTATGCTTTTTTTACGTCCTCGTTGGCAAGCAGAGTTGCTGCGTTATCTTCCATAGTAATGTGCCCGGTTTCCATTACATATCCTCGGTGCGCAATTTTGAGCGCTTGGTTCGCATTCTGTTCCACAAGAAATACTGTGGTACCGGATGCGTTTACCTTTTGAATGATTTCAAAAATCTGCTGGATAATAATTGGGGCAAGACCAAGGGATGGCTCATCAAGGAGCAACAGTCGAGGTCTAGCCATCAGGGCACGGGAGATTGCTAGCATTTGCTGTTCACCACCGGAGAGTGTGCCTCCTGTTTGCTTCTGGCGTTCTTCCAGAATCGGGAACAGGTGGAATGCGTATTCCATATCGCGTTTGATGGCGTCTTTATCGTTACGCAGAAAAGCTCCAAGCTCCAAGTTTTCCATAACGGTTAAGTCTGGAAAAATGAGTCGGCCTTCTGGTACTTGGGAGATGCCAAGATGCACTATTTGATCCATCTTCATCTGGTGAATCGGTTTGCCCTCAAAAGTGATTTCCCCGGTACGAGGCGGAGTACCACCGCAAATAGACATGAGAGTTGTAGACTTACCGGCACCGTTAGCACCGATAAGTGTTACGATTTCACCTTCATCAATATGCAGGCTTACATCATGCAGCGCATGGATGTTGCCGTAGAATGTGTTAATTCCATTAATTTTAAGCATGGCTTTCCTCTCCAAGATAGGCTTTGATAACCTGTGGATCCTTTCTTATTTCTTCTGGAGTACCCTGAGAAATAAGGCAGCCGTATTCCATAACGTAGATGCGTTCGGATAGACTCATTACCATGCTCATATCGTGTTCAATGAGCAGAATTGCAAGGTTGAACCTGTCGCGGATATCCAACACCAGCTGTTTAAGTGATGCTGTTTCCTGTGGGTTCATGCCGGCTGCAGGTTCATCAAGTAAAAGCAGGGAAGGCTCAGTAGCCATTGCTCGTGCAATTTCTAATCTTCGCTGATCGCCGTATGGCAGATTGCAGGCAAGATCGTTGTAGTGCTGGTTAAGCCCAACGTATTTGAGCAGCTCATAGCTTTTCTCAATATTTTCTTTTTCTTCACGCTTAACATGTGGTGGGCGAAGCAACGCATCCAGAATGCCAGCTTTAGTGCGGCAGTGACGGGCTACCATAACATTTTCCAGCACAGTCATATTCTTAAATAGTCGAATGTTCTGGAAGGTACGCGCCATACCTAGCTCAGTAACGCTGTTCGGCTTCATACCGTTGACACGGCGTTCTGTTTTTCCAAGTGGAGTAAAGAGCACATCGCCATCAGTCGGTTCATAAATGCCGGTGATGCAGTTGAAGAAAGTAGTCTTGCCGGCACCGTTCGGGCCGATGAGTGCAACAATCTCGCCGCTGTCCACTTTCAGGTCAACATCGTTAAGTGCCCGCAGACCACCGAAGCTTTTGGAGAGCGCATTAACGTTCAGTACAGTAGACATTACGCATCTCCTTCTTTGACAAGGTCAGGATCATCTATGTGGTATTTACGTCCCTTAGGAGCAATAAGTCCCTGCGGACGGAATACCATCATAAGCACCATTGCGGACGCAAAAATAATCATGCGGTATTCTGAGAATGCCCGCAGATATTCCGGCATAAGCACGAGGAACGCAGAGCCGAGGATAACACCAAGGTTGGAACCCATGCCGCCGAGAACAACGATGGACAAGATGATTGCCGATTCCATAAAGGTAAAACTGGCAGGGTTAATAAAGGTGGTTTTTGCGGCAAAAATTACACCGGCAAGACCAGCCCAAGCTGTACCCAGACCAAACGCCATAAGTTTAACGGTAACGCGATCAATCCCCATTGCCTGACAGGCGATTTCATCTTCGCGCAGTGCCTGAAGAGCACGGCCGATACGGGAATTTTTTAATCGTTGCACTGAAATAATGGTAACGATAGCGAGACCGAGAACTATGTAGTAAATGTATATATTTGCGTCTGCTACAGACAGTTCCATGCCGAATAAGCCCGGCCGGTCAATATTAGAGATACCGGATGGGCCACCAGTCAGAGTGCTCCAGTTTTCCAGAACCAGTCGGATAATTTCACCGAATCCGAGAGTTACGATTGCGAGGTAGTCACCACGCAGACGCAATACAGGGAAGGCAAGCAGGATTCCGCCGAGACAGGCAAATAGGCCGCCAAGTGGCAACGCTACCCAGAATCCGATTCCGAAATAGTGGTTAAGCAATGCATAGCTGTATGCACCAATTGCATAGAATGCAGCATGTCCAAGAAAAAGAAGACCTGCTACACCAACAATAATGTTCAAGCCGAGGCCAAGGATGATGTACAGCAAAAACGAGATAAAAATGTTTGTCTGGTACGTGCTTACAAGCAAAGGCAGTATTGCGCTCACTGCAAAGGCAACGGCAAGAGCAGGTCGTGCCACTGCAGGTTCTTCCATCGCACGGGAGATCCAGAGTTGTTTTTTCGGTTTGTCAGTCGAAACTGTTTCGTATTGTTTGGCTTCTTTGCGAGCCAGAGCCCAGCGCCATACGTAGGATAAAATAAAGATCCCTACGCCGACGTAGGCAAGGTTCATCCATCTCCATTCAATGGTGTTCTCGATAGTATTTACTCGAACAACCATGATAGGAAATGTAAGGAACATGAACCACAAACTGGTAATTATGGATTGTTTCAGTCCTTGCATTGTATCTCTTCTGCAGAAGCTAGGTTCTGCAACTCCTTCTTTCGTTACGAGTGAATACGGTTATACCTTTTCAACAGGCGCTTTGCCCAGAATGCCGGATGGACGGAAGATGAGGAATATGACCAGCAGTGAGAAGGCAAAAACGTCTTCGTAGTCACTGGAAATATACCCTGCCGCATAGCTTTCTGCCAATCCGAGGAACAGCCCGCCAAGCATCGCACCCGGAATGGAACCGATGCCACCAAGAACCGCAGCCGTAAATGCTTTTACACCGGCAATAAAGCCGATCATGAAGTTTAGCTGACCTGAGTGGGTGGAAATAAGCACGCCACCAAGAGCAGCCAGCGAAGAGCCAATGATGAAGGTGGTAGAAATAATTTTGTCGGCGTTAATGCCAAGGAGCATTGCCATTTTTCTGTTCTGGGCAGTTGCACGCATGGCTTTGCCCAGTTTGGTAAATTTAATGAACAAGGTAAGAGCTGCCATTGAACTGGCACTGGCAACAACAATTACTAAGTCCGTTGAACCAAAAATGTGTGCAATTGGTTCCATAAACTCAAAATCCGGAATTAATGCTGGAAACGGTAAGAAGTCAGATGTCTGCGCCAGAATGATGTAGTTCTGGAGGAAAAGTGACATACCGATAGCAGAAATAAGTGGAGATAAGCGAGCAGCGCCACGAAGCGGTTTGTACGCTACTTTTTCCATGGTGTACCCGTAGGCAGCACAGTACAATACGGCAATAACTATTGCCATAAGCAGGATTGCAACAGCTGGGAATCCATAGATACCCATCACGCCGGCAACAATAAGACCGGTAAAGGCACCGAGCATGTAAATTTCGCCGTGGGCAAAGTTAATAAGCTCAATAATGCCGTATACCATCGTGTAGCCGATCGCGATGAGAGCATAGATGCTACCACGCGTTAATCCGCCAAGACCCAATTCGATGAAAAAATCCCAATCCATGTGTATGTCCCTGTCAGAGAGGTGCCTGTCTGCAAAAATCGTTGCAGGTACGAGGCCTATTATCTGAGTAAAACGGGGAACAATGCGAGACTGCTCCCCGTTGCGGTTGCGGTCAATCCGGTTGTATTATTTAAGTTCTATGTATTTACCGTTTTGTACCTGATACATGGAGAAACCAACGCCTTCTGCGTCGCCTTTTTCGTTAAATTTAATTTTGCCGACAGGAGTATCTACAAACTCACTGCGCAGTTTAGCAGTTACAGCTTCGTAGTCTGTGGAGTCAGCACGTTCGATGGCGGTAAGCATTGCTACAGTTGCTGCGTATGCTGCAGGGTAGAATGCGCCAGGCTCGGAGCCAAACATTTTTACGTGTGCAGCAATCGCTTCTTTGTACATTGGCAGGTTAGATACATCGATAGGGCCGGAGGCGTATACGCCCTCAGCGTTTTTACCGGCTACTTTGATGAAGGTGTCATCTTTTACGCCGTCATCAGAAACAAAGTTTGCTTTAATACGCTTTTTACGCATCTGACTAATGATTTTAGAAGCTTCCGGATGGTAACCACCGTAGATAACGGTATCAGCTTTAAAACGGCGAATTTTCTGTACTACTGCGGAGTAGTCTGGAGCACCCGGTGTTACGCCTTCAAACATAACAACTTCAGCTTTGCCGCCTTCTTCAATAAATTTGCGTGCGAATTCTGCGTACCCTTTACCGTAGTCCCCTTTATCGTGCAGTACGGCAATTTTTTTTGCGCCAAGTTTTTCGATAGCAAAGTCAACGCCGAGACGTGCCTGCATATCGTCAGAAGCGATGGTGCGGAAGAATGTCGGGTAGTCGCCAGACTGGGTGAGCATAGGGTTTGTAGCACTAGGTGACATGGCGATAAGCTTAGCTTCTGTGTAGATCGGCAGAGCAGCTTTTGTTGCACCAGAGCAGATGTGACCGAGTACAACGTTTGCACCGTCAGAAACAAGTTTGGTAGCTACGTTGGTAGCCTGCTCAGGTTTGCACTGGTCATCCTGAATAAGCAACTCAACCTGTTTGCCATTTATCCCGCCGGCAGCGTTGATTTTTTCAACAACAACTTTTGCAGCGTTAACGGTAGGTAAACCATAGGAAGCAAGGTCGCCACTGTGTGCGCCAGCTACACCAAGCTTGATAGTGTCTGCCGCAAAAGCAGGTACACATAATGCTGTAACGGCGAGGCCCGTTACGATGGACTTAAGTAAACCAGAAAATGTCATAAGTTCCTCCAGCGTTGAAAAACATATTGTCTTTTATTCTAGCAATATGGTTGTAAGTGTGTGTGTAGTCTAGGAAGAATGAGAAAAAATAATGTTCCCTTCATGTTCTTTGTTGCCGAAAATACTAAAATTGTCAAAATGAAAACTGCTCTTTTTCTCAAAAAAGTAAAAAATATATGAAAAAAACTTAATATATCAGATTTTGTTTATATAAATTTTTCATTATCTCCTGATATAATGAAGGAAGTTTTATGCTTAAAAAAAGTGATGTAGTGCTCAGTATTTTTAAAAAAGTTGATAATATGATTTTTTTAAATCAATTTGTTGCAAAATATTTCAAAAAATAAAGAAAGAGTGATGGCTTGATAGCGAGGAAGATGAAAGTTGATTTTTTATTTCAGAAATAGGACAAAGTTGTGCGATGTTAGATTACCGATTTGCACAATGCAGCAGGTCTTTTTAGCAACCCTGTGATTTGTACTTGGTGTACGACCGTTGCTTGCATATAATGTTGTGTGGATGTGATGTCAGATAGGACATTTGCTATTGCAATACCATTGCACCAATTGACCGCTGCGGTTGTTTGCCGTATGTCATCCGCTTATAAATTGTTCATAGTCGCAACAATGCGAAGAAATAGATTTAGAGGACGTATTCATGAGTAAGGCTCCTGTAGCACCTGAAGAGAACAACGAAGGAACTAGTCTGGATTTTATCCGTACTATTATTGCTGAAGATTGTGAGAGCGGAAAATTTGACGGGCGCGTACATACCCGTTTCCCTCCAGAGCCTAATGGCTATCTGCATCTTGGGCATGCTAAATCCATTTGCTTGAACTTTGGAATTGCGCAAGAACACGAAAATGGCATTTGTAATCTTCGATTTGACGATACTAACCCGTTGAAAGAAGAAGATGAATACGTTCAATCCATTCAGGAAGACGTAAAGTGGCTCGGTTTCGACTGGGGTGAAAAGCCTTTTTATACTTCCAACTATTTTGAAGTGCTTTATGGCCATGCCGTAAAGCTTATTGAAATGGGTAAAGCATACGTAGACCACTCCACTCCTGAGGCTATTCGCGAGATGCGCGGTACTCTTACTGAGCCGGGGACTGAAAGCCCATACCGTGGTCGCAGTGTGGAAGAGAACCTTGATCTGTTTACCCGTATGCGCAATGGTGAATTTGCTGACGGCGAGTGTGTTCTGCGCGCTAAAATAGATATGACCTCACCGAATATTATAATGCGTGACCCTGCATTGTACCGTATCCGCAGGGCGACTCATCATAGAACTGGTGATGCATGGTGTATTTATCCTATGTACGACTTCGCGCATTGTCTTTCTGATTCTCAGGAACACATTACGCATTCTATTTGTACTCTTGAGTTTGAAAATAACCGTGAACTTTATGACTGGCTGCTTGATACTCTCGACATATATCACCCGCAGCAGATTGAGTTTGCACGACTGAATCTGACACATACTGTCCTTTCCAAGCGTAAACTTATTCAGCTTGTCGAAGAAGGGCATGTCCGTGGGTGGGATGATCCGCGTATGCCTACCATTTCCGGCTTACGTCGCCGTGGTTGTCCACCTGAAGCAATCCGCGAATTCTGTTCCCGTATAGGGGTGGCAAAAGCAGACTCCATGGTTGATGCTGCAATGCTCGAATTCTGCATGCGCGAAAAACTTAACGCCGTTGCACCGCGTCTCATGGGTGTTATTGATCCGGTAAAAGTCGTGATTACAAACTATCCTGAAGATCAGGTTGATGAATTTGAAATGCCGCTTCATCCGGAACTGGAAGAATATGGCAAGCGCACTGTGCCGTTCTCCCGTGAATTGTACATTGAACGCGAAGATTTCCGTGAAGAAGCACCTAAGAAATTTTTCCGTCTTACCGTTGGTAAAGAAGTTCGTCTGCGTTACGCATACTACGTTACCTGTACTGATGTTGTGAAAGACGAACAAGGTGAGATTGTTGAAATCCACTGTACTTATGATCCCGCAACCAAGGGCGGCTGGTCTGAAGATGGTCGTAAGGTTAAGGGCACATTGCACTGGGTTTCTGTGAAGCACGCTGTGCCTGCCGAAGTGCGTCTTTACGAACCACTTTTCGAAAAAGAAAATCCGAACAAGGTTGAAGAAGGTAAAACTTTTATTGATTACATCAACCCTGATTCTGAAAAAATTATCACCGCATATCTTGAGCCACGTCTTGCTGAATACAAAGCTGGTGAACGTGTACAGTTCGAGCGCCTTGGCTACTATTGTGCAGACCTCGATACTACCCCAGAAAGACCGGTTTTCAACCGGACTGCAACCCTTCGTGATAGTTGGAAGCGTGTAGAACGTAACCAAAAATAGTTGCTGATTAATCGACATAAAAAAAGCCCCTGTTCATTGTGACAGGGGCTTTTTTTATAGGCATTATTGGGTTGAATAATGGAATGATTGGTACCTATTAATTGAAAAGTCTTTTTTTTGATTTTTTCCGTTGACAGTAAGCTGGGTTTTCCATAGAACCACATCTCACAACTTGCTGGGCTATCGTTCAATTGGCAGGACGACGGGTTCTGGCTCCGTTAATCAAGGTTCAAGTCCTTGTAGCCCAGCCAAATTTTTTTACTATATTGATCAGTCTTGTTAGTAAAAAAATGCAAGTTTTTAAGCGTCCCCATCGTCTAGCCTGGCCCAGGACACCTGCCTTTCACGCAGGCGACAGGGGTTCAAATCCCCTTGGGGACGCCAAAGTAAATAAAGCACTTACATGTACATGTAAGTGCTTTTTTTTGTTGCCTGACTTTATGTAGAATACGCCAAAGTGTGCGGTTTGAAATTTTATTTCTACCTGCTCCACCATCTCTTTTATCTTCTTCCCGATATCGCCACCTTGCTTTTTGAGCTTTGATTCAAGGCTGTTGAGAATTTCTACCGCATGCATGCTCACATCTTTTTTCTAAAAATACTTACTTGCTTGAGGGGTAGACCTATGCCGCATGCATCCGTTCTCTTAGGTATGCTCCGACCATCTGCTTTTAATGTATTCCCTTTTCTTTTTTATGGGTAAAAGAATTATTCTGCAGCAAATAATGTTGTCTCATGCAAGGTGACGACTTTCAACACGTCGTGCATCAGTCGGCAGTAGGGTATCAAGGGTTGAATAATGTCCAGGTTAGAATCTATCAAGGCACTCTGTAAATCGCAGGGATTGTTTAGATGTTACGAATAAATGCTCATCCCTCTCGTCATAATAACCTCGCAACTGTATCAAGCGGGCTTAATGATATGGGAAACTTCTTCTCTTTTTTATTAATATTATTCCATCAACGTGCACCATGTGGCACGCTATTGTTGCGGATTGTATTTTCAGGTTTTCTGGATGGTTCAATAGAGGGTATGGCGTGGAGTTTTTTGAGTTGGTTGAGCTTTTTGTCACGAGTCGTGTGGAATAGCGTGAAGGAAAGGTTGCTATTGAGATTTAGGGGCTCAGAGTTGCTGTTTTGATAGGTGGTGACGACAAAAATTACGCAGAAGCGTCTAAAATGTCGCTGCATGTTTACTGCTGATAAAGCAGGGGATTTTTTATTCGGAACTACGTAACGACAAAAATGTCGCCAGGTCGTGTTTTTGTTATAGAGGCATGTTGCGCATCTTTTCACAAGTGTATGGGCTATTCCGGCAGTTTATTCGGTTTGGCCCGCATATTGCTTTAAGACCTGCAACAACAACTTTATGTGAGTTTTAATTTCGTATGAAATTAGTTTGTTATTAGTTGTCAGCAACAAGATATATCAACAGATATTTCAGAGCAAGATATACAGCGGAATGGCATTTTCTGGAGCAAGTGAATTTTCCTGGAGGGGAAATGGTTACAGAAGACAAAAATCAGGGTGCAAACCTTCGCCCTGATAACAAGATTTTGATTCCTGCGACGATAATTCTTATTGGGATTATCGCTTGTTCAATCTTGTTTACCGAACCGTTCGAACAGCTTCTGAAGTCTGTATATAGTGTATTTACTAATACAACAGGTACGTTGTTTTTGTGGGCTACCTTAGTGATGATGTTTCTCTCCGTATTTTTTATGTTTTCCCGTTACGGAGAAATTAAATTTGGCGAAAAAGACGAAAAGCCCGAGTTTAACAACTATTCCTGGATTTCTATGATGTTCTGTTCCGGCGTTGCCGGTGCGGTTATGTTTTGGTCCATTGTAGAACCTCTGTTCAATCTGGCGTACCCGCCTATGTTCGCGGAGCCGCTATCGCGCGAGGCTTTCGAGTGGTCCATGGCCTATGTGCTTCTGCATTGGGGGCCTGTCACCTGGCCGTGGTACATGGTAAGTGCATTGCCTATCTGTTACTTGTACTACAAGCGTAAAAAGCCTGTCCTGCGCATTAGTTCCACTGCTGAGCCGATACTTGGTGAAAAGGCCAATCGTGGTATCGGTAGAGGTATCGAAATTATTTTTATTATCGGTCTGATGTTCTCTAATGCTACGGTTATGGGAGTGTCTGTTCCGATTGTTAATCATGCTTTGAGTGCTGTTCTCGGTATTAAGCCTAGCTTTACTCTGGAACTGGTTATCCTTGGCATCTCAGCAGTTATTTTTACTGCTTCTGTCTCTCTGGGGCTCAAAAAAGGCATTAAGGTTTTATCTGATGCCAACGTTGTCATCGCGCTGGGGTTGGTTCTTTTCTGCTTTGTTACTGGCCCTACAGTATTTATTGTGGATAACTTCACCAACTCGATGGGGCAGATGCTGTCTAATTTTTGGGGAATGATTCTTTGGACTGATCCGTATACCAAAGGCAGTTTTCCGCAGGATTGGACTATCTTTTATGCCTTGTGGATGGCTTCCTACGGTCCGTTTATGGGGCTGTTTATTGCACGTATTTCTCGAGGGCGCACCGTTCGTCAGGTGATTGCTTTGGGCTTGGCTGGGGGCATAGCCGGTTCCTATATGATCCATGCTGTGTTTGGTGGGTACACCCTACACGCTCAGCTTAACGGTGTTGTCGATGCAGTTGACATGTTGAAAGCCTCCGGTGGTTCAGCGGCACTGGTTTCAGTCCTTAGTACATTACCTGCTGGAACATTTGTTTTGATTGGCTATTGTGTGTTCTCAACAATTTTTCTTGCAACATCTGTGGATTCCTGTGCCTACATTATTTCCTGTTCCGCAACGACCAAACTAGTCCCGGGAACCGAACCGACTCGCGGACACCGATTTTATTGGGCAGCCATTCAGGCAGGGCTTGCTCTGGCGGCGATTACGCTAGGCGGTCTTGGACCGGCTAAGGTCTTCGCGAATTTCGCAGGAGCACTTATGCTCGTGCCTATTGCATTCGGAATAGCTTCTTGGTTCAAAATGACCAAGCAGGATGATGCCTTGGTTAAATATTGCACCCCCGATCCTAACAAAACTATTTAGTATCGTTTGTAACTAAAGCTCCACCATTCGGGAGCATGATGTTTCCTGGTGGCTCTTTTGTTGCGCACAACTAAAGCTATAACACATTGAAATTAAAGGAAAAGTAAAATGACTTCTGAAGCCAAAAGAATTGCACTTCTCGGTTTCGACTGCGCTATTCCTAAGCGCCTTGAAGCACTGATGGAAGAAGGCGCTTTGCCTAACTTCAAAAAATTCAAAGAAGAAGGGTCATACATGACTGAAGGCTACAACATGCCTACAGTTACCCCTCCTTCCTGGGCCTCTATCTGTACCGGTGCTTACCCTCGTACTCACGGTGTTGAGGACTATTACTACTACAACGAAGGCGAGTCCTTGCACTTTTCCAAATGCGTGCAGGCCTTCGGTTCCAAAATGCTTAAAGCCGAAACCATTTGGGATGCATGGGATAAAGCAGGCAAAAAATGTCTGGTAGTAAACTACCCTACTTCTTGGCCTTCTAAACTCAAAAATGGCGTAATGGTACAGGGTGAAGGCTTATCTGCTGCGGAATCCCGTTGGCAGATTGAAGGCTACGAGCACAGAGAAAGCTTGTGTTCAGAATCTTGTGTAGCAACCGACTACTACCCAATTGGTGTACAGGCACGTTTCGAAGAAGCTGAAGGCTGGAAAAACCTCCCTGAAGAAATCGAAGATCTTGAGCCTCTCGATATGGTAATTCCTATGGAATTCCCTCACGCCATGGAAAAAATGACTCCTCAAACCTGGTACGGTCTGACTTGGGAATCTGAAGACGACGGCTACGATGTTTTCGCTCTGTGCCCAGAAAAAGATTTTTCTAAGGCATTCTTTACCATCAAAGTTCGCGAATGGTCTGACGTTATTGAATCTGAGTTCCCTATCGAGTCTGATGGCCGCATTGAGAAAGGTTACTTCCGTTGTAAGTTGATGGAACTTTCTGACGATGCTGAAGACTTTAAACTTTACATGTCCGGTATCACTGGAACTCACGGTTACTGCGCTCCTGACGATGCGTTGAAGAATGTTGATTTCAGCAAAACTATTCTTGCAAACGACATGGGCTTTGTTGGCCTTGTAAACGGCATTATTGATGACGAAACAGTGATTGAATTGGCTCAGTTCCACTCAGAGTGGCTTACCGAAGTGTTAACTACACTCATGAAAGACCATGCTGATTGGGATCTCGTTTACATGCACACCCACCTTATCGACTGGTTCTATCATGGTTACCTCGAGAAGATGGAATACGGTTCCGAAGAAGAGAAAAAGAAAGCATACGATATGGAACGTGCTATCTACCAGATCGAGGACAAATTCCTTGGTGCAGTAATGGAGCACATGCCTGCTGATGCGCTTACTTGTCTTATCTCTGACCACGGTGCAACTCCTATCGGACCTATCCTTAACACTGCAGAAGCTCTGAAGCAGGCTGGTTTGTGTGCTTATGAAGCTCGTGGCAAAGACGATGCAGGTTCTGTATGGGAAGAAGCCGAAGGCTTTAACTACGACCTTATCCCCGAAAAATCTTTGGCTGTTCCTCAGCGTTACATGTTTGTATATGTAAACCTGAAGTCAAAGTACCCGGGTGGTATTGTAGAGGACGAAGATTACGAAAAAGTTCGTAACCAGATTATCGATGCTCTCTACGACTACAAACACCCAGAAACAGGTGAACGTCCAGTTATGTGTGCAATCCCTAAAGAAGACGCTAAAGTTTTCGGCATGGGTGGCGAGCAGGCTGGTGACGTTGTTTACGTACTTAAACCTGAATACATGGCAGAACACGGCTACGGTTTCCCTACTGGTGAGTCCGGATGTGGTTCTCTGAAAAACGTTATGGTATGGCGCGGCCCAGGCGTTAAACAAGGTTTTGTATACGATCGTCCGCGCTGGCTGGTAGATGTAGTTCCTACTTTCTGTCACGCAACAGGCAACCCTGTTCCTGCTGATACTGAAGGTGCTGTAATGTACCAGATTTTTGAAAAGCACGATAACTAGGAAACGAATTCGTTGAGTAAATCAACGATGGTTCTTGGCTAATCGAATGTGTAACAGCATGTTTTTTATATAGATATCTACCCGGTAAAATCCAGGAGAAAATAATGGCTGAAAAAAAAGTAGTTCTGATCGCTTGTGGCGAAGCAGACGTAAATGGTAGCGGCGCAGCATTAGAAAAGTTCATGAAAAAAGCTTGCACTGTAGCTTCTTTCAACAACGAAAACATGGTTACAGAAGCAGCTAAAATCGAAGGCGCAATCACTGTTGCTGCTGACGGTGTTGCTAAAGCTTTTGAAGAAGATTGTGCATTTGCAGTTGTAGAACTCGGCAATGCAAGCAATGAAGTTTTGGAAGCTGCTGTTGCTCAGATTTCCGATGCTGCTGACCGTCGTACCCTTATCGCTATTGCTACCGACAACGGCCTCTACCTTTCCGGTCTTGGCATTGATAAAAAAGCAGGCACTGTTGAACGTAGTGCAACCGCAGCTGATGTTGTTGCTACCTTCTGCTACGTAGCAGATCTTCTCGTACCAGCAGATTGCACAGGTGGCATTCTTTACCAGGCGCTTAAAGATGCTAACATGAAACTCAAGGAAATTGGCAAACTGAAAGATGCCATTGCTCGTATGGAAGTTGCGCTGCAGCGCGATAACCGCGAACCTTGGGATAAGCACGACTGCGCATAAGAAGCACTCGATAGTTATACTCACAAACGCACCTCATAGGCCGGATTCCAGTCCGGTCCATGGGGTGTGTTCCCTTTTTTCCTTTTGCTCCATTAGCCCTGTAAATGTGACTCAATTTCAGTCCTTGCATAAAAAGAAATGACATATTGGAAAGATAGGCAAGAGAACACACCAACAACTGCCCTGAGTATTATTTTAGAGGTGAAGATGGAGGTGAAAAAACACTTGCTCTTTCTTTCGAGAGGACATAGATGCCGCATTTGAGAGGGTGCGACACCTTTGTCGCACATGTTGTTTGGGAGAGACAATATGGAAACTATGAACGACCAGATAAATGTAGAACAGCCTACGGATGGTGCAGGGCTGCATGAGGAGTCGATAATCCTCAGCACGTCCAAGCAGGACCTGCTGGCAAGCCAGCGGCAACTGACTCGTTTGTTCAACAATCTGCCGGGGATGGCCTATCGATGTACCATTGATGAGAATTTTCAATCGATGTTGGAGTTCGTTAGTCGGGGCAGTATTGACCTTTTAGGGGTTACACCGGAAGCTCTTATTGGCAAGCGTACGAATGTGATGGAAATTATGGCACATCCTGACGACCTTGCCTCAATGCGTAAGGAACAGGAAGATGCCATAATCAGCAATCGTCCCTACAAAATGCTCTACCGTGTTCTTCTTGAGGATGAAAGTTGTAAGTGGATTTGGGATCAGGGCGAATGTGTTTACGATAATGATGGAACTCCCGTATATCTTGAAGGCATTATGATCGATATCAGCGCACAAAAGATGCGTGAATTTGAATTGCTGCAGGAGAACCACCGCCTTCAAGGTTCCATGGATGACCGTTTTAGATTTGGTAACATCATCGGCAAAAGCGACGGCATGCGCGATGTTTTCAAACTTATTTTAAAAGCTTCAAAAAGCAACGCTAATGTAATTATACTTGGAGAGACAGGTACAGGCAAAGACCTTGTCGCTCAAACTATTCATGAGCAAAGCGGCGTGAAAGGACCATATGTTCCAGTTAACTGTGGTGCTATTCCTCCTAACTTGATGGAAAGTGAATTTTTCGGGTATAAAAAGGGCGCATTCTCCGGTGCGGTTGCCAACCGCAAGGGGTACCTTGCCGCAGCAGATGGCGGGACACTTTTTCTTGACGAGGTGGGGGAAATTGACCTTGCTTTGCAGGTAAAACTGCTTCGTGCACTGGAAAGTAAATTTTATACACCTGTAGGTGGAAGTGAGTCTCAGCATTCACAGTTTAGACTTGTTGCAGCGACTAACCGAGACCTTTCGCAAATGGTTAAAGATGGAACAATGCGCTCTGACTTCTTTTTCCGTCTGCATGTACTGCCCATCCGTGTTCCTCCGCTCCGTGATCGTCTGGAAGACCTTCCGCTGCTGGTAGCTGAGTTTTTATCACGCTATCTAGGTAAAAATGCAGATGTATCTACGATTCCTGCTAAACTTTATGCAGCGTTTGATGCGCATGACTGGCCGGGGAATGTCCGTGAACTGCAGAACGTTTTGGAGCGTTACCTGACGTTCGGTGAAGTGGTTTTGAGTGACTTTGGTATTCAGGCTCCAAAAGGTTCGATGGATATTGAAGAAGCATTGGAAGCCGCAGAAGACTACTCTACGCTTTCAGAAGTGCTGGAAGCTGTTGAGCGTCACCTTATGCTCAAAGCTCTTGAAAAAAATCACTGGAGAAAAGGGCAAACCGCAAAGTATTTAGGTCTCAATATGCGCACTATGCAGCGAAAGCTGAAAAAGTATTCCATGTAATCAACGCACGTTATCCCAACTCTATTTCCACTCGCAGAATTATTCTTCCGACTCTTCAATTCACGTCGCAACTGTATTTCTTTTTCAAGCTGCCTGTAATAAATGTGTCTTATAACCATTGGTTTGATACGTCACAGTTCTGTTTTTTTTACTGTAAGACGTTGTAAAACAATGCTGTATTGATCAGTGAGCAATTTGAAAAAATGAAACGGCCAGTTTATCCTGATGTTCCTTGTAGGATTCAGGATAAACTGGCCGTTTGCTTTTGAAGGAGCAACCTCCCACTGTCAGAAGGTGGTACGGGGATACCTCCTCACTGATGACGGAAGGGCGTTGGCCTTGGATGGATCAAAGTTACGTTTGTAGAGTTGAAGTGCACTACAGCGGCTTTTCCATCTTCTATCGGCTTACTCTAGCCCACGGTGCATAAAGGTTTCAGCACCGATGTTGTGACGGGTGCTATTAACAAAAAATCAACTTCGGGTTGTATTCTATTTCACGGAAGAGTTATTGCTTTTGCTCGCCCCTGCAAAGAGGGCTGCGTTATATGACGAACGGACAAGCGGAGCACTGTACATGTGTAAGACGCCTTTGTTTTTGCCGTACTGTGCATATTGTTCAAAGTGCTCCGGTGGCACGTAACGATGTACTGCAGGGTGCTTACGTGAAGGACGCATATATTGCCCGATGGTTACAATGTCACAATTAATGGCGGCAAGGTCATCAATTACGCCGCGCACCTCGTCGTCCGTCTCACCCAGACCGACCATGAGGCCAGATTTGGAAATTACTCCGGCCTTTTTCACGCGTGTCAACAGCTCAAGGCTTTGCTGGTAGCTCGCTTGTGGGCGGATGTTGACGTAGTGGACTGGTGGGGTTTCCACGTTGTGGTTGATGATGTCCGGTTTGGCAGCGATGACTTCGTTCAGCGCTTCCTCATTTCCTTGAAAGTCGGGAATCAGTACTTCAATGGTGGAATCCGGAAGCTGTTTACGAATTGCACGTATAGTGGCGGCGAAGTGGGCTGCACCGCCATCATCTAGATCATCGCGGGTAACTGAGGTTATTACAACATGTTTGAGCTGAAGACGCTTGGAGGCCTCCGCCACGCGGTTTGGTTCTGTAGGGTCAAGAGGCGAAAGGGTGCCGCTTTCAATGTTGCAAAAAGCGCAGTTGCGGGTGCAAGTGTCGCCCATGATTAAAAAGGTCGCCGTATGTTCCGAAAAACATTCGAACATATTGGGACACTTTGCGCTTTGGCAGACTGTATGCAGGTTCAGGTCTTTCACCATCTCCTGTGTGGCGCCGTAGGTTTTGTTACAGGGGATTTTAACTCTGAGCCACGGGGGAATGCGTAAATATGTTTTGGAAGTGTCTTGCGAGCACATCTTTGACCTCTTGCATGGGAAGTTTTTCGCGACCAAGTTCTTGGGCAATGGATGAAGGTTCTGCGTCAGTTAATCCACAGAGGGTTATCATGCGGAACAGCTCGACATCGCGCTGCACGTTGAGCGCAAGGCCATGGTAACTTGTCCATTTTTTCATCCCGATACCGATGGAACAGAGTTTTCTGTTTTCCACCCAGACTCCGGGACGGCCTTCCTGTCTTGTCGCAGCGATGCCAAAGTCGCTAATTGTACGGATGACCACTTCTTCAAGATCATAAAAGAGCTGACGCATTCCGCCTGGTCGTTTGGCTACCCTAAAGATTGGATAGGCCACAAGCTGGCCGGGGAAGTGACAGGTAATGTTGCCACCGCGTGTGGAGTGCGCAAGATCAATGCCCTGTAAGGCGAGGAATTCGTCGCTGACATGGAGATTTTCACGGCCGCCGTTTCGTCCGAAAGTAATCACCGGATCGTGTTCCAGCAGGTAGAGCGTTTGCTCTGCCCCGTTTACGACAGCGTCGAGGCGCTCCATCTGAAGATCTTCGGCGTCTTTGTATCGAATTCGTCCAAGGTCGATAATCTGCATTGGTCCCATGAAAATTGGTTAAATGTTGTTGGGAAGTGCGTAACTCTTTAAAATAGCGGCTTCAAATATAAGAAGCCGCTATTCTAAAAGCTTTTCCGTCTGGAGGTGCCGGAAGCTTAGGTATTAAACTATTCGGAGGCTTGCGACTATTTGAGCTGTGCTGCGTAATCCTGATCGTTGAGCAGATGGCTTTTGTCTGCATCAGCGTCAACAGTAATACGGAGCATCCAGCCGTCACCGTAAGGGGATGTGTTAACCTGAGAAGGATCGTCTTCGAGGCCTTCGTTTACTTCAGTAACAGTGCCGGTGATAGGCATGTGGAGGCTGCTTACAGCTTTGATGGATTCTACAGTTCCGAATTCGTCTCCTGCGGAGAAGCTGGAGCCTGCGGATGGAAGATCTACAAAAGCAACTTCGCCAAGCTGTTCCTGTGCAAAGTCGGTAATGCCAACTATTGCAGTGTTGTCATCAGCAATGCGTACCCAAGTATGTTCGGTATGGTAAAGAAGATCATTTGGAAAAGTAAGTTCACTCATTGTGTTATCCTTTAAGTATACTGTTTTGATGGCGCAAAACAGGAGCTAGCAGCCCCGAAGCCAGCCTTCGGCGACCTCGTACAGGCCTTCCGCAAGGGTTGGATGCGCGTGAATTGTGTGAGCCAAATCGGCTGCGGTAAGACCTTTTTCAATAGCCAATGCCGCCTCAGCGATGAGGTCGGTGGCATGGGCGCCAGCGATGTGTACGCCAAGAATCTTGCCGCTTTCTTTTTCACAGATCATTTTAAACATGCCCGGCAATTCGCCCATAGCTTGTGCTTTGCCCAATTCGCGGAATTGGAATACTTGAGAGCGGACTTCAAAGCCCTGTTTGATCGCATCGGCTTCAGAAATGCCTACAGTTCCGATTTCTGGAGAGGTGAAAATACCAGCTGGGATGACACCGTAATTCAGCGTCTTGTCTTCGCCAAAGCAGTTAGCCACAGCGCACAGACCTTCCGCGGAAGCTACGTGGGCCAGCATTACGCGTGCTGGGCCGAGTGCGTCACCGATAGCGTAAATGCCCTTGGCAGAGGTGCGCATTCCGTGATCCGCCTTGATCCATCCGCGGTTGTCCGTTTCCACACCGGCTTCGACCAGATTCAGGCCTTCAGTGTTAGGGGTACGGCCAACGGCAACAAGCACCGCGTCAGCTTCAATGATTGTGTCTGCTCCAGTTGCACCTTTAACAAAAGGTGAAGGACTAAGCACGCAAACGACTTTTTTATCAACAACTGTGGCGCTTTTTACCGTCTTTGCGAGTTCTACTTTAATGCGGTGCTTTTTTGCCTCGCGCTGCAACAAACGGCTCATATCTTCGTCAACAGAAGGAATTGGGAGCAGGCGATCCATACCTTCCACAATAGTTACAGACGTGCCGAAAGCACGGTAGATGAAGGCCAGTTCACATCCGATTACACCGCCGCCGACAATGACCATGTTGGCAGGTACGTGGTCGAGGTTCAGTGCGTCGTCACTGTTGAGGATATATTTATGGTCAACAGGCAATGACGGCAGATCAAGGGTGCTGGAACCGGTAGCGATGATAACGTTATCACTTTTGATTTCTTCTGTGCCCTCTTCGGTGTGCACAAGAACTGTACTGGTGGAAGTCAGCTCAGCCGCACCTCGGATAAGACGGATATTAAGAGACGTGCAGGTCTTCTCAAGCCCGCCGCAAAGCACTTGGCGAACGCGTTCTTTACGGGCAACAATGGCTGGCATATCTGCCTTAAAACTAACAGATTCATCTCCGGCGGAAGCTGTGATGCCGAACTGTGCGAGTTTGCTTGCAGTTTCGAGCGCTTCTGCTGATGACTTGAGAGTTTTGGTAGGAATACAGCCAGTGTTTAAGCAGGTTCCTCCCACATTCGTCTTTTCGACCAGAGTGACGGAGGCACCACGGCGAGCGGCTTCAAATGCAGCAATATAACCGCCAGGACCTGCGCCTATAATCGTGATGGATGGCATTGTTTCTCCTGTTTGCTAGAGCAATTCCTGAAATTTGATGACGATTAGCATTCGTGGTGCAGGTTGTAGGTCATTGGGAATGCCGCGTGCAGGGATGCAGTAACCAGACAGCCTTGTTTCATGATTTTCTCAACACGGTCAAAGATGAAATCATAATCTTCGTCCATGTGTACGGTCACATCAAGAGTAATACCGGTAACGCGTGCACGTTTCTTTTCGTCAACACCGGTCTCGAGTGTTGCTGTGCCGGTAATACGCTCGTAAGTTGCGCCACGGGTTTCCAGTGCTTTTCCAAGTGCGCCGCAGAAGCAGTAGAGGGCAGAAGAAGCCAGTAACTGTTTTGCGGTGCCGCCACGTTGGTCTGCTGGAACACCTTCGTAGTTGATATCGATATCACCAAGGACCTTTGATCCTGTGTGGATAGTTTGTTTTTCACCTTCGCGATCATATGATACTGTGAGTTCAGCCATTTTTTTCTCCCTCGTGATTATTTGGACAAGCTTGTCCTCAACTGGCGGACAGCATTGTTCGTGCCAAAGTGTCTAATCATAGTAAATACAATGTAATATGATAGTAAAAAAGGTTTTTTTGGGAGGGGGGATGTGTTTGGCTAAGTGTTGGGTGCGACATGGGTGTCGTGTTGTTTTTTGTTGATATATACTTTTTCATGATAAACAGCTTGTTAGAGCCTTTGTGACACACTTGTCGCGTTTTGGTCAGAACATCTTGTTTTTCGTATTGTATGCAAAAAATACATGAAAAAGATTAATAATATTGCAATGTTATGGGTTGTGACAGAAGTGTCATCAATGGCGCGCAACCATTGTGTTTTTTTGATGCGATTGAGTTGCGGAAGAGCAATGTACGGGAAATAAGGCACATGAGAGCTGTAACGCAGCTAAAGAAGGTTAAATCGGGCTGTTCCGTTTAAGAAATGGCCTATAAGAGCGCGGTGAACGCAACTGCAATATAGGACAAGAAAATGAGAGATGGGGCAAAGTTTGATAGAGTCTTGTAAAAAAAGGAGCCCCTCAAGAAGGTGCTCCTTTTTTATGGAAGATGTCAGATTAACTATTCTGTAGTGTGGTGATCATCTGATTTAACTGGTTTGTCAGGGTCGTAAGGTTGTTTGTCGCGTTTTGTGCTTCATGCATGTGGATAGACGTGTTTGAAGCAAGTTGGCTAATTTCTCCGACAGCCTGGTTTATTTCTTCACTCGCCGCAGATTGTTGAGTTGTCGCTGTAGCAATTGCCCGAACTTGTTCTGTTACACTGGTGATGTGCTCCATAATCTGGGTAAATGTTTTTCCAGATTCAGTTACGTATTCAGTTGCCTGACCCACTGAATCGAAGGTGGAGTTCATTGCTTCAATGTTTGCGTTGGCACTTGCTTGAATGTTCTCAATCGCTGTGCTGACCTGATTGGTCGCATTCATGGTGTTTTCAGCAAGTTTACGCACTTCGTCTGCAACAACAGCAAACCCGCGTCCTGCATCTCCAGCACGTGCTGCTTCAATCGCTGCGTTTAAGGCGAGAAGGTTTGTTTGATCTGCTATGTCGCTGATAACATTGATAATGTCGCTTATGGAGGTGGCTTGCTCTCCCAATGCGTTCATTTCACATTTAAGCTTTTCCGTGTGTGAAGAAACATTCTGTATAGTCTCAACAGACTGCGTAATCCCCCGAATACCTTTTTCAGCTTTAGTGCAGACTTCGTCTGTACTTGTTGCTGCATGATTAGCATTTTGTGCTACTTCGAGAATTGTGCAGTTCATTTCTTCCATTGCTGTGGCAGTTTCACTGTTTCGTGCTTCCTGTAGTGTAATGTCATTAACTGTAGAGGTGATCTGCTCATTCAGTTCCGTTGACAAACCGGCCAGTGTGCTGACGACAGTTTCTAGTTGTTTGGCTGCAGCCAGCATACCTTTGCTGTGGGCCTGTTCGGCTTCTTCCTGAGCAAGACGTGCTGCTTCCATAGCTTTAGTTGCCTCTGTGGAATGAGCTTCGATTTCCTCCATGCTTTCTTTGCTGCGTTGTTCGTTTTGCTCAAGTGTTTCGCCAAGGTTGTTCACAGCATTTTGCATGGTAGCGATTTCGTCATGTGATCGAATGACGCATCTTTTATTCAGTTTACCGGACGCTAATTCTTCAACAATATTAGAAGTGTGAATTATTGGCTTCGTAATGAAGCCTGCTAAGTAGTAAATAAACAGCAGGGCTAGAATAAGTGTAGCTATTGAGGCTCCTGCAAGCAGTTTGGTCATAGAGTTTGCTTCTGCAAGTACGACTGCTTTCGGCACAGAAAGGGCAATTGCCCAGTTTTTTTCTGCTTTGCCCAGAGAAATCGGAACAATTACACGCAAGTAGTCATCCTTGATGGATGTTACTGTTTTGCCTGAAGCAGCTTGGGTAAGAAGCGCCGCAGCATTCGGTACATATTTTTCGTACTGAGTGTTCAGTGCTTTTGTATCATGAGTTAGAGCCTGCACGCTTCCGTCGTGTGCAATAATCGCCAGAGTTGCCTGACCATCAAACGCTTTAATTGAATTTGCAATATTGTTCAGGAAGTCGGCAGAAAGGTCTGCTCCGATTACTCCGACTGCTTTTCCATCCACAATTACTGGAACAGTAAGCGAAGTAACTTTGATTGATTTTCCATTTGGTTTAAATTCTGTAATTACAGTTGCAAACTCTTGCTTGCTATCGCGTGAGAATGTGTACCAACCTGATGGTTCATCATCGCGATAGGATTTGCAGGGGTACAGGGATAGATAGCCTTTTGTTTTGTTCCAGTATGGAACAAACCTGCCATCAGGGCCTGAATGTTCGGCGTTTGACGTGTACTGGTGGTCATCATCGCCAAAACCTTGAGGTTCCCAGACCGTCCATATTCCGAAGAATTTAGGGTTTTTTACAGCAGATGCGTGGAGCATTTCAGTTGCTTGCTCTCTTGAGGGCATCATGTTTTGTGCACGCAACCCTTCAAGCGTAGTAGCTAGAGTTCTAGCTACAGAAAAGCCGGCTTCAAATTCGCGTTGAATACGGAGTGAAATTTCTTTGGTAGTTTTTTCCGTATAAGAAACAGCGTCGTTGATAGCTGTTGTCCGCAAGTAGTAGGCTGTTCCAATGATGAGTACGCAAAAGAACAAAATGAAGATGCTCGAGATAAAAACAACAAGTTTTGATTTAAGTGAGGTGAAGTGCATTATTGTCCCTTCGTTAAAAAAGAATAATTTAAAGACGGATAAATGCAAAAACTACGCCATGTTATAGTAAAGGAAAGGGGTAGGGCAGTCTTACGAAAAATATATGGGAGTTCAGTGTAGTAATAAAAAGGTACGTAAATCTCTCAGTAATAGCTTTGGGATAGGGTAGGTGACATTTAAGGTAATAAATACGACAAAAAAGACGTAATGGCGTAATTGCCTATTAATACATAGTAAAATTTTATTTTAAGTGAAAAATGCGACAAGTGTGTCGCATTTTTTTTTGCCCAAGAAATGTTTTTGCAAAAAAAATAATAAAAACGAACTGTTATGCATAGCGTCACGAGTGGCATGGTCTGTGCTTTTAGAGCAAACGGAGAGAATTGGAAAAGTGAGCTGTCTGGTTAGCACTCCACTACGGAATGTGGAGAAGATACTTACTTGTTCTGACAAGCCCCCGGGGGGCCGGGGGCTAAAAAATTTTACGGAATGAATGGTGAGGCGTGCAATTAAGACATGTTCAACCATTCAGTTTCTTAGATTTCAACAAGTGAAATGGTGTGAATAATGCCTCTCCGTTTTCAAAATATATTGTTCAGCAAAACAGCTGGTTACTGCTATATATTGCTGGCTATAATTAATTTTTCAGGAAATATAGTTGCAGCTAGAGCAATGGGTGATGTTATGCCCCCTGCGATGCTTAATATGTACCGCTGGGCGTTAGCCACATTGTTCATTTTACCGTTTTCTCTAGGCCCGATGTGGAGAGAACGTAGGGTGTTAAAAAAGTATTTTGTAACAGTCTGTTTCTTGGCTTTATTAGGTATTTCTTTATTTGATTTGTTTTTATTCATTGCCGGACAGACAACCCCTGCACTAAACATTGCACTTATTTCAACGCTGTCACCTTTAATGACTGCTGTGGTGGCTCGGATTTTTATTGGCGAAAAAAGCTCTCCTGCTATGTATCTGGGGTGTATCGTCAGTATTTGTGGTGTTGCTTATCTGGTAACAGACGGCAATTGGTCACAGTTGGCCAGTATTCAGTTCGGACAAGGAGACCTGTTTGTTATAGGCACCTGTCTGATGTCAGCTGCATACAATACTACAATAAAAGCTGTGAGCGGAAAAATAAGTCAACGTGCCTTGCTTGGCGTAACTTTTGTACTTGGCTTTGTGTTCCTGATTCCAATATTCATCTGGGATGTTCATTCTGGAGTTGAGGTTGTAGAAGTAACGAATGATATGTGGTTGACGCTGACATACTTAGCTATCGGTGCATCTATTTTGTGTTACTTCTTTTGGAACTTGGCTGTAGGAATTATTGGGGCGACTCGCACTACCCAGTTTTACTATATAATACCCTTGATAAGCGGTTTGCTCGCTTGGGCCTTTCTAGGTGAGCCTGTTTCAGCAACACAGCTTCAAGGTGGGGTAATTATTTTTGGGGGAATCCTTTTATCGATGATATCCGGAAACTCACGGAAAAGGCTACCTCAAGGAACACACAACGCTACATCGGCAGGGGCACAACCTTCTTCTAATCCAGTTTCTCCATAGTGGTGGAATAAAAAGCCAGTGTACAAGAAAAAAAACATATGTACTGCCAAAACCTAAATCTATAGCTTCATATCCTCCTTATATTGGTTCATTGTTACTGCAATTGCGCTTAATGCAGATTGATCCATGTAAGTTGCTCCCTGCCCCTCTTCAATCTTGCCTAAGAAGAGGGGCATATTTTTTTGGTAGTTGAATTATAGTAAGATGCCGTCGAACTAAATGCTTTGTTGTTGAATAGCTCTACTCATGTTTTGAATGAAATTTTATTGAGTTTTAGATAGTTGCAGTTTTATTGTCGAAAGATTTGAACTGTATGTTTTCATTCTGAATTCTTAAAAGTATAAAAGGACATAGCGTAACTGATATCTTACATTGAAGAGATTGCATCAATACAAGTATTGGTTGATGTGCGTAGAATTGCTCGAGTATGGTGAGAATCTGTTAAGAATGGCATTGAGGCTCTTCGTAAGGATAGGAACGAGGTAGGTTGTCGTAATACGCTGGAAATGTTTACAGTAACAGATAATTAAGAATTTGATGTGATGGTGATAAATGTATTGAAATAATTACCCCGTACAAGATCCGGCAAAGGATCTTGTACGGGGTTTTGTAATGCTATTTTGATCTTGATTCAAAATTTCTAACCTTGTGCTTTGTTGTGCGTAATCAGTTCAACGTACTGCCTATAGAAAAAGCCCGCAGAATCTCTGCGGGCTTTTTAATAATCTAGCAATACAGTTGAGTAATTAGCTTGCTTGTTTGTAGTCCTGTTTAGGGGATTCAAGATCAGCAAGAGCTTCAAGTTTGTCTAAGCGCTCAAGTTTGTCTGCGATTTCAGGATACTTAAGACGAACAGGGTCTTCGTCTTTGAGCATTTTGAAGAGAGAGATGACCATCGGGATAATAACAAGGATCATCAGAGCGCCCGCAACGTTTGCAAAAGTCTTCATTGGGGCTATGCCGCCAATGAAAAGCATGGAAGCAGGAAGGATGGCTTGCAGGAAGGCCCAGAAGAAACGGTGGCCAACAGTTGGATGATCACCGATACCAAGTTTGCGGGTGCAAGCTGTGGAGAGCGCATATGCAGCAGAGTCAACAGAGGTTGCAAGGAAAATGGTTGAAAATACGCAGTATGCGAGCAGAATAGCTATGCCGCCAGGGAGGCTGCTTAATACTTTTACAACAGCCATTGCAGGACCGAACTCTTTGAGAATTCCCGCAGCGTCAAGAGCGCCGGTGAGCTGGAGATGGAGAGTGTATCCACCAAAGACGCCATGGATGAGCCAACCACCAAGAATACCGAAAATCAGACCCATAGATACGATCTGACGTACGGTTCTGCCTTTTGAGATACGAGCAATAAAGAGACCCATAAATGGACCATAACTCGCCATCCAAAGAGCGTAAAACACTGTCCAGTCCTGAGGGAATGTTCCGCTGGTATGCGGATCAGTCCAAAGGGACATGTGGAAGAAGTTGCTAAGCATCATACCGAATGCGTTTGTAAAGTTATCTACAATGTATGTTGTAGGACCAACAATAAATGCAAAGGTGATGAGTGCAATCGCAATAATAAGGTTTACGTAGCTAAGGTTCGCAATACCTTTTTCCAGCCCTGCTGCAACACTGGCGCTAAAGATAACAGTACTTGTGGCGAGTACGATGAGCTGGAGGCCGAGAGACGGCTCGATGCCAAAAGTTTCGGATAGAGAGAATGCAATGATTGGAACAGAAATCGCCATTACTGCTGCGTTTGATGCTACCAGTCCGATGCAGAAAAAAGAGTCAATAGCAGAGCCGAGCGGGCCGTTTACACGCTTGCCAAGTGCTTCTTCGCACGCTGTACTGATGCGAAGGACTGGCTTTTTGCGTTTGTAGTACATGTAGCAGATAGGAATTGCACAGATTACATACCATGACCATGTGAGTGGACCCCAATGGAAAAGTACATATGTAGTCGCCCATTCATACGCTTCCTTGGAGAAAGGCGCAGCGTGCATTGGCGGGAAAGCAAGGTCAAAAAGTGGTTCTGCTACAGACCAGTACATTACGGCACCAGCAACACCGGTGCAGAACATCATGGCAATCCATGAGATATCTGAGAACGCCGGCTTCTCATCAGGCTCACCAAATTTGATGTTACCGTATTTCGAAAAGATGAAGTAGAGCGAAAGAGCAACGAATGAGAGACTGATCCACAAGAAAGCGGAGCCCGCGTAAGTTGAAAGCATGTTGAAGATAGTTTTCAAGATGCTTTGGCTTGCGTCTGGATATAAAACAAAAGGTATACAAACACTTAAAATAACAAGTGATGTCGGTATAAGAATTTTATAATCAGGTCTTAAATCACTATTAGGTGTGTTCCCTGTTTCTTCCATGTTTTCTCCTTGGTTGAAAGTGCCAGGAGCGCCTTATATGAAATGTTAGCTGTGTTCGGCGCAGCTTAAAGTTTTGGGAGTTGGGTTCTGACTCTGTGCATAAAGCATTATTTGTGCCATTTTTCACATTGGCATTTTTTAGTGTAAAACTGTTGATTGTAGCTGTATCGGTTAGTGGAAACGAATTCAAGAATGCGTAATTTGGATGCAGAGTGACATTGGTGTCGCTATATATTTTTTAAGTTTATAAATACAGATGGTTAAAGAGAGGACATTAGTGTCGTTAATTAGACAGTAATGTCCTCTTTTTTTGTAAAATTTAGTTAAGCTTACTGGCCAGTTTGGAAAGCCCGAAAGAGGTGATGACGTATGCTTGTACTAGTTCGTTACGAGCAGTGAGACGTGCTTCTTCAGCTTTAAGAATGCCGACAGCTTTTAAGGACATGAGATGATTTTCGATGGTATCTCGCGTGAATTGTTTTTCAGTGCCATAGCTGGATTTTAGTTCAACAAAAACATGGTGTTTAGTGCGGGGAGCCTGATCTGTGAAAATCTGAGCGATACTCATTTTGAGCGGTAATTTGTGTGTTGTCATGGTGACCTCTAGTTCACATTGCGAAGGGTTGTCATATTTTTAGGATTGCCTACAACCATGATCATGCCCGCAGTAATAATGATGGCTCCGATGACGAGGGTTGCGGTAATTTCTGTGTCCATAAAGACGGAACTAAAAATAATTCCCCAGAGCGCATAGGTGACGTTAATCCCCATTGCCCGGCTTACTCCAGTCATGTTCATTGCCCGGTACCATGTCAGGTACGAAGCAGCGCCCAGAACGCCTGCAAAAAGAATCAGGTCACCAGAAATATTCCATGCTGCTTCAGTAAGAATCATGTAGCCGCCTGCAATGGGAAGAATAACGAGCAGGTAGGTGGTGGCAGAAACGAGTTGGCGTATGTTTAGTACAACAGAGGGGTCAAGCAAATCCATGCCATATGTAGAACACACTCCTTCTGAGCCCCATCCAATTGTTGCAAGAAATGCAAAGGCGATTCCGTAATAAAATTGGCTGGTTGTTTCGCCACTTGGCGGTGTGTAACCAATAACTATTGCGCCTAAAATACACATGCCTAAACCCGCCCAAGCTAGTTTAGAAATATTTTCTTTAAGCACCACAACAGCAAGTAATGAGGCTATTGCTGGATAAAGAGTCGTGATTGGCAGCACAAATGCCGGGCCTGCAAATTTGAGCGCAAGCAAGTATCCTCCCATCCCAATTGGGCCTCCCATCAACGCTCCAAGGCATATAAATTTGCCAGGCTTGCTGAGCAGGCTGCGGAAAATTTCTTTGCTCTTTCCTGAGTAAATATTGATAGCAGTGATTACAAATGCAGATGTTGCATCATGCATTGCAGCGGCAGTTAATGGGGCGAGCAGCCACAGCTCTGGATCAATAAATGGAGCCATGGTGAGAGCGCTGCCAAGGACAACGCCATCAAGTCCCCAAGTCATTCCAGAAAATAAGGCGATAAGGATGCCTGTTCTTGCAAAATGCATGTTTCGCTGGGCTACAAGCGACTCAATGTTGACACTTGATTGTAGTTTCATGTGTTAATTCTCCTTTAGTCTGAAGCCCGGAGGTTGCATGTAGCATGCCACGTAACGTTGCTATTGTGAAAAATCTCTCATGGTGCATTTTTAGATGAGGCATGGTTTGTCAGAAAAAAAAAGCGAATATGGCACTGGCACCATGGTGCAGGTAGTGAAAGTTCAGATGGTTAGACAAAGGAATTGTCTGGGACTGCGATAGAAGGTTTTAGTGAATATCGAGTGCGACATGTCTGTGGTTATTGAAGGCGACAATTGGCATGAGTGATTAGAAAAGTCTTTTGTTGTACCCTGTAGTAAAGTGTTTTTTAGCGGATTTCGCTAAGAGAGGTGAGTGTGGCACAGGTTCATAACATTATAATTACTTCGATACGTGTAATAACGACATGAGCGCCCCAAAATGTGTGTGAGACTGGGCACAGTAATTGCCTGTTAGTGCAGTTCTTTTTGTAATTTCTTTCAGAACATACTAATAATATTATAAAAAAGAATTTAGGTGAGTGTGTGAGGATGGATTTGAGCGGGGTGGTGACAGAAATGTCTTATTTTAGTTTTTTTAAAATGTAACAACTTAAAATATAACGATAAAAAGAAACGAGACAGAAGTGGTGCATTAAACGACATGCATGTCGTGTTCGTAAGCTTTTATGTGTTCAGGTGAATTCTTTTTCTGACTGTGTGGCATTTTTTCACAAATTAAAAACTACTATTGCAGTAAGTAAGAACTTGAGTGTTTAGTTATAATATTCTTTGTTGTTATGGTGTGTTGCGCGAGTGGATAGCTGCTTTTTAGGATTTTATATGCTGGGACATGTGGAGTAGGGCTAAAATTGTTTACCTGAAGTTTTTAGGACTCATATAACTGGGTTCTAGAGGTGATGAACGTCTTATTGCTGGGCTAAGCCTATTGCAAAATAAAAATATTTTCTTGAGACCGTCTTACGTGTGGTCTTGCTGTCTATGAGGAGAGTGAAAATAAAAAAGAGAAATATATATTATCACAGCATGTTAGTTAGGTGATGTGTTGGTGTTCAGTAACATGAGATTGTATGCAAAAGTATGGCTGCGGATAAAAAAAAGAACCGCAATCATGCTTTTTTTTTTTGAAAAGAGTTGTGAGAGCAAGATTGGAAAAGAATTTGCACTGCAGGTGGAACTGGTTGTTCATCTGCAGTTTGTTGTTGAGGGGGTTAAAAATGTATTGGCTGCCACCACAAGGGCCTCAGCTAGGTTCCTGAAGCATAAAACCTCATATTTTCACAGGCTGCTCTGACAGCTTTTGTAACGAGAAGAATCATTGATGCAGCCCCGAATGCATTACCGTTTTAGGCGGGAAATGGAGAGGGCGTATTAGTTTTAAGGAGAATATCCCCATGCGTTATTACGGCGAGAATGCTCTTGGTCTCATTGAAACAGTCGGGATGGTTCCCGCTTTGTATGCGTGTGACATGATGCTTAAAGCAGCTGATGTAGAGCTTGTTTCTTATGAAAACATCGGTTCCACCCTCGTAACTGTGATGGTGAAAGGGGATGTAGCCGCAGTAAAATCCGCAGTTGAAGCTGGAGTTAAGGCTGCTTCTTCTATTGGGAAGCTTACTGCCCATAATGTAATGGCGCGTCCAGTTAGCGGTGTGGGTGACATTGTTTCAGTTCATGACATTGATGTGGAGTAGATGATGAGTGGAGCTCGCGCGTTAGGATTACTGGAAGCATTTGGTCTTGTTTATGTACTTGAGGCTGCTGACGCCATGATGAAAGCCGCAGATGTTGAACTTGCAGGGTACGAAAACGTTGCCTCTGGATACATTTCAGTTTTGATGGAAGGCGATGTGGCTGCTTGCGAAGCAGCCGTTCAGGCTGGTGTGGCAGCTGTTAAAGCAATGGGTGGGGAAGTGTACAGTTCTGTTGTGATCCCGTCTCCTCATCCTGATTTAAAGAAAGTCACAAAGCGCTATGCTCCTGAAAAGTTATTGCCGCAATAGGCGGAGCCAAGATTGAGAACGGTAGAATAGACTTAGCGGGAGTGCGTGGATGATTATAGACAATGATTTGCTTTCAATTCAGCAGGCCAGAATTCTGGTTGAAAATGCCTATGTTGCTCAACAACAGCTTGCCGACTTTTCGCAGGAAAAACTTGATTCCATAGTCGACAACATTGCTGAAGATCTTGAACGGCATACGAGAGAATTTGCCATGATGTCTGCTGAAGAGACTGAGTATGGCAATTGGCAGCATAAGCTGAAAAAAAACAATTTTGTCTGCGGCTTTTCCCGTAGGGCTTTTCATGGAATGCGTTGTGTAGGCGTCGTTGCTGAGGATCTGGATAAACAGACTATGGACATAGGCGTGCCAATCGGAGTGATTGCTGCGTTGTGTCCAGCTACGAGTCCGGTTTCCACTACAATCTATAAGGCACTGATCGCCATTAAATCAGGCAACGCGATTGTATTTTCCCCCCATCCCAGAGCTCGTAAGACTATGGGGAAAGTTATTGATTTCATGATAAACACTGGTCGCAACCATGGTCTTCCTGATGGGGCATTGTCTTACCTGCACACTGTTTCATCCAGCGGTACACGTGAGTTGATGCAACATAGGCATGTGGCATTGATTCTAAATACGGGTGTTCCCGGAATGCTTCAGGCTGCACAGGAGTCTGGGAAGACACTTATTTACGGCGGGGCAGGTAATGTTCCTGCGTTTATTGAACGGACTGCTGATGTTGAGCAGGCTGTCAGAGATATTATCACAAGTAAGACCTTTGATAACGGCGTAGTTGCAGCAGCTGAGCAGGCTATTGTGGTTGATGGTTGTATTGCTGCTGAAGTGAAACGGGCATTCGAGGCGAATGGTGCGTACTTCATGTCGGAAGATGAAGCTCGTAGCGTTGGTGAATTACTATTCTTACCTGCCAATACCCTTAATCATGACTGTATCGGCCGCACCGCTGTTGCTGTCGCAGAAAAGGCAGGCTTTCAAGTGCCTGCCGGAACTCAGGTACTTGTTGCAGAGCGAAGCTACATTGCTGAGTTTGATATCTATTCCCGTGAAAAGCTGTGCCCTGTTTTGAGTTTTTATATTGAACCCGATTGGATGCATGCGTGTGAAAAGTGCATTGAGCTGCTTCTCAGTGAGAGATGTGGCCACACGTTGGTGATCCATTCCCGAGACGAAAGCGTAATTAAGCTCTTTGCGTTGAAAAAACCTGTTGGAAGGGTGCTTGTAAACACTCCTGCAGTGTTCGGGGGGATGGGGGCCACAACTAATTTGTTTCCGTCAATGACACTTGGAAGTGGCTCCGCTGGCAAAGGGTACACTTCTGATAATATTTCCCCAAAAAATCTCATCTATGTGCGTAAGGTTGGATACGGTGTCAGGGATATCGAATCTGCCAACGCAAATATTCTTTTTGGTGCATCTGATGAGAATGTACCACGGGCTGTGCCGAACTCTTTTCAGTCTGACTCATTGAATGAAGTACGTCGTATTTTACAAGAAACTATTGCAGAAGTGCTTGCTGCAGATAGTGGTCATAAGAATTAAAAATAAAGCGAGGTAGTCGTGGATATTCGTGAATTATCCAAGCAGCTTGCAGAAGCTACAAAAAATATGTCTTCGGAAGACAGGGATGCATTGCAGAAAATGTTTTCTGATGTGACCGAAGACCTTTTGAAAAAATCCAGTACAGACAGTGCCACTGCACCAGTACTCACTCAAGAGTGTAAGGGTATTCCTGAAGGTCCTACTGATCGCCATACACGCCTTAGAGAGAATTTTCTTAAGCAGGTGCCGACTGTTACCACTCATAGAGCACGTGCAATTACAAAGATCGCGAAAGAAAATCCTGGCATGCCTAAGGTACTGCTGCGTGGTAAGTGTTTCAAATACTGCTGCGAAACTGCCCCTCTCGTAATTCAGGATAACGAACTTATCGTTGGTGCTCCTTGTGGTGCTCCACGCGCAGGTGCATTTTCACCTGATATTGCATGGCGCTGGATGAAGGACGAAATCGACACCATCGGAAGCCGCCCGCAGGATCCATTTTATATTTCTGAAGAAGATAAGCGGTACATGCGTGAAGAGTTGTTTCCATTCTGGGAAGGCAAATCCATCGATGAATACTGCGAAGATCAATACCGTGAAGCAGGATTATGGGAACTTTCAGGCGAGTCGTTTGTATCCGATTGTTCCTACCATGCGTTAAACGGCGGCGGTGACTCCAACCCCGGCTATGACGTTATCCTTATGAACAAGGGTATGCTTGATATTCAGGCTGAAGCTCGTGGGCATCTTGAAACACTTGATTACAAGAACCCAGACGATATCGACAAAATTTACTTCTACAAATCTCTTATTGATACCGCAGAAGGTATCATGATCTATGCTCGCAGAATTTCCGAGTATGCAGCTGAACTTGCCGCTAAAGAAAGCAATCCGCAGCGTAAGGCAGAGTTGCTGAAGATTTCTGAAGTGAACGCACGTGTGCCTGCACATAAGCCTGAAACCTTCTGGGAAGCGATTCAGGCTGTATGGACTATTGAGTCTCTTCTGGTTGTAGAAGAGAACCAGACTGGTATGTCAATTGGTCGCGTTGACCAGTACATGTACCCATATTTTAAGGCAGACCTCGAAGCAGGTCGTATGACTGAGTATGAAGCTTTTGACCTCGCAGGCTGTATGCTCATCAAAATGTCTGAAATGATGTGGATTACCAACGAAGGTGGCTCTAAGTTTTTTGCAGGGTACCAGCCGTTTGTAAACATGTGTGTCGGTGGTGTGAAACGTGATGGCACTGATGCTACAAACGATCTTACCTACCTGCTCATGGATGCAGTTCGTCATGTTCGCGTTTACCAGCCTTCACTCGCGACTCGCGTCCACAACAAATCACCTCATAAATATCTGAAGAAAATTATCGAAGTAATTCGCTCAGGAATGGGTTTCCCTGCAATTCACTTTGATGATGCACACATTAAGATGATGCTCGCAAAAGGCGTAACTATTGAAGACGCTCGCGATTACTGTCTGATGGGGTGTGTTGAACCACAAAAATCCGGTCGTCTCTACCAGTGGACTTCTACCGGGTACACTCAGTGGCCAATTTGTATTGAATTGGTTCTGAACCATGGTGTGCCACTCTGGTATGGCAAGCAGGTTACTCCGGACGCAGGACCTCTTGAGCAGTTTACAACCTACGAACAGTTTGAAGAAGCTGTAAAAGATCAGATCAGATACATCACTAAGCATACAAGCGTTGCAACAGTTATTTCACAGCGAGTTCATAGAGAGCTTGCTCCTAAGCCTCTTATGTCCATGATGTATGAAGGTTGTATGGAAAACGGACGTGATGTTTCTTCTGGTGGCGCAATGTACAACTTTGGACCGGGTGTGGTTTGGAGTGGGCTTGCAACATACGTAGACTCCATGGCTGCAATTAAGAAGCTTGTATTTGAAGAGAAAAAGTACACTCTTGCCCAGATGAATGAAGCTCTCAAAGCTGACTTTGAGGGGTACGCGCAGGTGAAGGCAGATTGTGCAGCTGCTCCAAAATACGGCAACGATGACGACTACGCAGACCTTATTGCAGCAGATCTTGTAAGCTTCACAGAAGAAGAGCACCGCCAATACAAGACGTTGTACTCAGTATTGAGTCACGGAACCCTTTCTATTTCCAACAACACCCCGTTTGGACAGATTACTGGTGCATCCGCTGGTGGTCGAGGCGCTTGGACACCTCTTTCTGACGGTATCAGCCCAAGTCATGGCGTTGATTACAAAGGGCCTACCGCTATCATCAAATCTGTTTCCAAAATGTCTAACGACAGCATGAACATTGGCATGGTTCATAACTTTAAGATCATGTCCGGTCTGCTGGAGACTCCGCAGGGTGAAGAAAGCTTAATTACCCTTATCCGCACAGCAAGTATGCTTGGTAACGGTGAAATGCAGTTTAACTACCTTGATAATGATGTGCTTATTGCAGCACAGAAGAATCCTGAAAATTACCGTGACCTTGTTGTTCGCGTTGCAGGTTACTCTGCATTCTTTGTGGAACTTTGCAAAGATGTTCAGGACGAGATTATCAGCAGAACAATGTTGAAGCAGATTTAGTAAAATAAAGCGGGGTTTGAGCGGCTATGACTGTGAGCAATGTAGACAAAATTGAAAGAAAAGGACTGATTTTCAATGTACAGAAGTACAATATGTATGACGGTCCTGGAGTGAGAACTCTTGTATTCTTCAAAGGGTGTCCATTGCGTTGCAAATGGTGCTCAAACCCTGAAAGTCAATCACGGAAAGCTCAGATCCTATTTAAAAAAAATCTGTGCACCAACTGCGGGAGATGTGTCCCGGTCTGTCCGGTTGGAATTCATTCGATTGGAGTGGATCGGACGCATTCAATTTCCCGTAATGTAGACTGCATCGGCTGCGGAGAATGCGTAAGAGTCTGTCTTGATTCTGCTCTTTCAGTAGTTGGTGAAGCTAAAACCGTATCAGAAGTATTAGATATTATCGAAGAAGATCGCGCTTTCTACGAGATGTCCGGTGGCGGTGTAACGTTGGGTGGCGGTGAAGTGTTAATGCAGCCAGAATTTGCACTGAATGTTCTTATGGGGTGCAAGCAGCGTGGCATCAATACTGCTATTGAAACTTGTGGTTACACCAAACGTGAGACGATTCTTAAGATAGCCGAATTTACCGATCTCTTTCTTTTTGATTTAAAGCACATCAATTCTGAACGGCATTATGAGCTTACCGGTGTGCGTAACGAGTGGATTTTGGAGAATTTTACAGCGCTTATTCAAGGCAGGTTCAATGTTCAGGCACGTCTTCCTCTTATGAAAGGTGTGAATGACGCAGAAGAAGATATTGAGCAGTTGATCGCCTTTTTACAGCGGTTTCGTGATCGAAAAAATTTCAAAGGGGTCGACTTGCTTCCGTACCACAAGATGGGGGTTGGCAAGTACAGCCAGCTGGATGCGGAGTATCCTGTAAAAGAAGATTTAAGTCTGAGTGATGCAGAGCTGGAACGGATCGAAAATCAATTTAAGCGCCGTGGCTTTCCTGTTGCCATCATTAAACATTAGTACCGGTGGAGTAATTGTATGAATAGTCATGAAGGTCAGTCTCAAGGGCTGCAGCGCATCATTCAGGAATCGGTACCGGGCAAGCAGGTAACCATTGCGCATGTTATCGCTGCTCCGGATCCAGATATTTATGAACGGCTCGGCGTTCAGGCTCATGGTGCCCTGGGGATTTTGACGCTTTCTCCATACGAGGTGTCAATTATTGCAGCGGACATAGCAACGAAGGCCGCCAGCGTGGAAATTGGTTTTATTGATCGCTTTACAGGATCGCTAGTGCTCTGCGGTGACGTTCAGAGTGTTGAGACAGCACTTCAGTTTGTTTTGGAAAATTTGTCTTCAAACTTGGGGTTCTCAGTGAGTCCTTTGACTCGCTCTTAGACGTAATGAGTAGCAAACGAGTCATGTTCATTGGTGCTACTGGCTGCGGAAAATCAGCTTTAGCACAGGCGCTCGAAGGGCAAGTTCGCTCGGGTCGAAGCGCGCAGGAAGTTGTGTACGGTAAGAAGACAATCGATGTTCCCAGTGAGTATTTGGAACACCCTTGGATGTTTCAAAGCTTGATTGCCATCGCACAGAACAACGCATCACATGTTGTGTTCGTTGTAGGGCAGGGAAATACAGCTTCGGCAGGTTCTCCTGGTTTAGGAAACGTATTTACGTGTCCGGTTGTTGGAGTGGTGACTACTGATTGCAACAGCTCAGAAGGCACAGAACGCTGCTTTGGAGAACTGGCGCGACTTGGGGTTCCGGAACCGTATTTTGTTGTGAACCCGAATGAACAGGTTGATCGAAGTCTGGCTGAATATTTGTTCGATGTAGAGCAGAGTGAGGAACTCCGATGAAGTTTATTACCGAATCAGACCTGCGTGTCACGTACAGGAAAGAGCCGTTTTCTGAATTTAGACTTGATAAAGATATCAGGCTCACCCCCGGAGCGCGTCAGTTTTTGACTGATAGAAGAATAGAGCTGCTTATTCATGACGTGCTGGAGCAATCAGCAACAGTAGATGATGGCCAGAATGAAGAGTCCGGTACTGTTGCTACGCCACAGGAAACAGATTGGAAAACGAAAAAAATTAAAAATGAAGTAACAGCGCTTGTAACCTCCATTTTACTGACAGCTTTTGAACTCCTTGAAATAGATATCAAGCTTTCTCAGAAGGTTGCCGAGCTTGAGCCGCATGTGTCGGCCATGAAGAATATGCTCAGTTCAGATGACACACCGTCATCCATGCTGTGCGAACCATGCAAAAGTATTACACAAGAAAATTTTTCAGACCCGCTGGCAGATTGTTTTGCAATAAACGCGTTTCATATGCAGATGCCGAAAGTCAAGGCCATGCTGCTCATTAATCGTATTCGCTGCACTGTGCTCAGTTTCGAAGTGAGCATTGTAGAGACGTATGGTGAGAATTCAAAAGACGCTTTGCGACGTCAGATTAACCAGATTCGTAACAGGTTATCACAATTGATTTGCACCGCCTTTGGAGGAAATGAATGTCAAAGAAAAGAGTAAACTTTGAATACTGTGATCGGCTTGTTCGCGATTTTGAAAAAGCAGTTGAACGTCCGGTCAAGGGTGACTCTAATAATTATTACACCGGAGTAGACTTGGGAACAGCGTGCGTGGTCGTGGCTGTTCTTAATGAAAACGGTGAGCCTGTAGCCGGTGCATATCGTTATGCTGATGTTGTGCGTGATGGCATGGTTGTTGATTACATCGGGGCTGTGCAGATTGTGCGTGAATTGAAATTGGAAGTTGAAGAAAAGCTCGGTGCTGAACTTTTTTATGCTGCCTCAGCTATTCCTCCTGGAACTGATGCTCTTGATTCTGGTGCAATCAAAAATGTTGTTGAAGGCGCTGGATTTGAACTTACCAACCTCTTTGACGAGCCGACTGCAGCTAATGAAGTCCTGCAAATTTCCAATGGTGCTGTTGTTGATATTGGTGGTGGTACGACTGGGATTTCTATCCTTAAGGATGGAAAAGTTATCTATGTCGCTGATGAGGCTACAGGGGGCACACATTTTACACTGGTTGTTTCCGGTGCGTATCAGATTCCTTTTGAAGAGGCGGATCTGTTTAAGCGTAACAACGAAAACCACGCAGAGCTTCTCCCTGTGCTGACTCCAGTAATTGAAAAAATTGCCACGATCATCAACAAGCACATCGAAGGATACGACGTGCAGGAAATTTCCCTTGTTGGCGGCACATGCTGTCTTGAAGGGATTGAAAAGATTATTGAAAAGAAAACAGGTATTTATACACATAAGCCGCAGAACCCGATGTTTGTGACACCACTTGGTATCGCAATGACCTGTGAAGCGGAAACAAACTAGGACGTGTGTGATGGAATTCCGAATTATCAAGTCGCCTTCCCCTGCTGTTCTGGCCATGCTTACCAGACGTAAAGGCTCTGGCTCATCATCACACTTAGTTTCTACCGGTGCTGTGGGGCTTGTGCAGGGCAAGGTCATAGACATGATTGTTGCGGCAGACATTGCTGAAAAGAGTGTAGGCGTGGTTGTTGAGGATATTAAAGGTACCTGTCCTCAGAATATGGTTGCCATGGCTATGCTTGGAGATATCGCCTCCGTAGAGGCTGCGATGTCAGCCATTAAAACAAAGCTGCAAGACGGGAGTTATGCATGTTAACGGCAAAGCTAATCGGAAGCGTCTGGTCTACCAGAAAGGCTGAACAGATGTTGGGGCTTAAGCTGATGATTGTCGAAATTATCGGTGGGCGTAATGCCGGTGAATGCATGACAGTTGTTGATACTATTGGCGCTGGTACTGGTGATCGCGTGATAGTGACAACAGGCTCTTCTGCCCGTCGGATGCTTGGTGATGACAACATTCCTGTTGATGCTGTGATTGTTGGCATTATTGATGAAGATTGTGAACTGCCAACTTGTGGAGAATGAAGTGAATCTAGTTGAACAAGTTAAAGACGCAGGGGTCATCGGTGCTGGTGGTGCAGGTTTTCCTACACATGTTAAGCTTGCTGCTTCTGCTGAATTTATTCTTTTAAATGGTGCTGAGTGTGAGCCACTGCTTCGAGTGGACCAGCAGCTTATGGCAATTTATCCTGATGAAATTATCAAAGGGTTTGAACAGGCTGCGAAAGTAGTAGGCGCCAAGCATGCTTATCTATGCGTTAAAGAAAAGCATACTAGCGTTATCAAAGGTCTTCAGGAGCGAATTGAAGCTCTTCAAGTTGCACCGTTGGTAGAGGTTAAAACTCTTCCTGATATTTATCCTGCGGGTGACGAGCAGGTGCTTGTATACACGGTGACTGGTCGTAGTGTTCCAGAAGCAGGTATTCCGTTAAATGTTGGCTGTGTTGTTATCAACTCAGAGACAGCACTGAACGTTTACAACGCTACAAACGGTACGCCAGTAACTGAAAAATTTATTACGGTGGCAGGAGATATCCCTCACCGTGTAACCGTTAAAGTTCCTGTCGGTACACCAGTAATTGATGTTCTTAAAAAGAGCGGACTTGAGTCTTTTGAAGGATACACCGTTATCGGTGGTGGCCCAATGATGGGGCCGGCTCTTTCTGATCTTTCTGGCTACATTACCAAGAAAGATAAGGGCTTTATCATTCTTAAAAATGATCATCCGCTTATTCGCAGGAAAAATGCGACTATCGAAAGTACCCAGCGCATAAATAGAGCTGCCTGCGCGCAGTGTCGCATGTGTACAGATCTATGTCCGCGTTATCTCATCGGGCATAATGTTGCGCCGCATAAGTCCATGCGAATCCAAAATTACAACCTTGCTGGAGCAGCAGAGAAAACGCATGCGCAACTCTGTTGTATGTGCAACCTCTGCGAATACTTTTCCTGTCCTATGGGATTGAATCCTAAGCTTGCAAACGATGCTTTGAAGCGTGATCTCGCAGCGGAAAATATTCGATTCCAACCTACTGGCAAGGAACCTGAGGCACACCATAACCGTGAATATCGTCTTATTCCAAGCAAGCGACTTATCGCACGTCTTGGTTTGAGCGAGTTTGACCTGCCTGCTCCGGTTGAAGAAGCACCATTTGTTCCTGACGTTGTTAGAATCGCAACAAATGCCCATGTGGGTGCTCCAGCTGTCCCTACGGTGTCAGTAGGAGACGTTGTACAGGTTGGACAATGTGTGGGTGCGATTCCTGAAGGTGCGTTAAGTGCTTCCGTACACGCAAGTGTGGCTGGCAAGGTTACTGCAATTGAAAATGGATACATCGAGATAGAAAGAGGCTGATATGAGTAAGTCAATAGGAATGGTGGAATTTACAAGTATCTCGCGTGGAATCTACGCCGTAGACCAGATGGTCAAAACAGCGGAGGTTGAGATTGTAACTGCCACAACAACATGCCCGGGTAAATATTTTGCCATCGTAACCGGAGATGTCGCTTCAGTGAATAACTCCGTTGAAGTTGGTGAGCAGTATGCAAAAGAGTATCTGATTGACAGCATGGTGATCCCGAGTGTTGCTCCGGAGGTTTTTCCGGCAATCGCTGGTGGGGTGATGCCTGAGTACATGGATGCAGTAGGTATTGTAGAAGCCTTCGCATTAGCTCCTATGGTTGTCGCTGCGGATTCAGTGCTCAAGGCTGTAAATGTTGAGCCGATTGAACTGCGTCTCGGTAACGGGTTAGGCGGTAAGTCTTTCTTCACATTTACTGGTGATGTTGCTGCGGTAACCGCGGGAATTGAAAGTGCGAAAAACGCGTTGATGCTCAAAGGGCTTCTGGTAAACGCAGAGGTTATTCCTTCGCCTTCTCCAAAGGTTTTGCCATCATTGCTTTAATTATAATTAACAGGGTGTCTTGTCCTAATCTGAGGCCGTAGCAAACGATTAGCGCACGAAAAGATGTTGGGACCCGTTTGAAGTGGCCTATGGCGTTTCAATATCAGCAGTGCATGATTTATGAGTGGTTGCTGATTTTCTGAGATGACAAGCCCCATAACCAGAGAAGGAGGTGAACAATATGAAACGAGTTGTTTGTGCGGAAGAAGTTGAGAAGCTGGTTCTTCAAAATCAGTCAGCGTTCTACATTGATGACAATACAATATTGACCCCCTCTGCGCAGGATGCAGCAGCACTTGCAGGTATCGAGATTATTCGTGGCGCACCACAACCGTGTGAACCACAAAAGTCTGTTACCGATAACGCAATAAGCAGTGACTTAATCTACGCAGCGTTAAATGCACTGCATGAGAAAGGCTTGCTTACTAAGTTCTTGAAAGAGCTCGAACAAAGATTCACTGCCGTTATGTGTGGTGGCGGAAAGGTTGTTCGAGGCGATTCCATAAAAATGGACCCGGTGCAAACGTGCCGAAACCAGTCTGTGACAACCGGCGAAGTTTCTTCACAGGAAGTCATCGGCAAAGAAGACGGGCGGATTAATTCCGGTTTTTTTAAGATTTCCCAGTCCTGTTATGAGCAGACCTTCGCATGCGAAGCCAACTGCTGCCTGCTTGAGGGAACGTTAACTGTGACCATTAATGGTGAACATGTAACGGTGCATGCAGGTGATGTAATGCATATCCCGGCAGGTGCTGATGTGGTCTGGGAAACTTCGGAAACCGCAAGGATTTTTTATTCCAGATTTTCCGATTCTTCGAAGGGGTAACCAGTGAGCGCGCTAGGACTTATTGAAACCAGAGGGCTAATATCAGCGATTGAAGGTGCTGATGCCATGGTGAAATCTTCGAATGTCCGTTTGATGAATAAAACGTACGTTGGTGCTGGGCTGGTTACAATTACTGTAACTGGTGACGTAGCAGCTGTGAAGAGTTCCGTTGATGCGGCATTAGCTGCTATTTCGAGGCTTCATGGCGGGGAAGTCATTTCAAGTCATGTAATTCCACGGCCCGAGAGTGGTATTACCGATGTGCTGTTTGACACCCCCAAAGATTCTTCAGGTTCCGGACAGGCTGAAGGTTATGCCTGCGAGGGTGGGCAGTCCTTTGAGTCTTGTTTTGAAAACGAGATGAAAAGTGTTTCAGCTATAGACCAACCTGAACATGAGGACGTGCTTCTAGCATCACCTGCCGTAGAAGATGCCGAACCTGCTCAGAATGCAGAGAAAAATCTTCACCAATTGGACAACGACAGCGTTAGTTCGAAGGAGAATGGAACTATTCCATCTTCTGAAAACGAAAATCTAACCGTATCCAAGAAGAAAAAGGCTCTTCCTATATCGAAGGACGAAGTTGACGCTCTTAACGATGAACTCGGAACGCAACAGGCTGTCGCTATGTTGGCACAACATACCGTGGCAACTTTGCGTGTATTGGCCCGTCAGTATTCAGAGTTTACTATTGATAAGAAAAAACTGTCAAAAGTGAAAAAGCGTGCACTGCTGGAAGGGTTCACCCGTTATTACAATTTATTAAATTCATGATCCGAATTTATAGGAGCTGATTGATATGGATTTTGATTTACAATCTGTGCAGGAAGCACGCGATTTAGCTCGTGCCGGTAGCATCGCTGCAGAAAAAATTGCTACTTATACAGATGAATTAGTAGATTCTATTTTACGCAGTATGGTGCAGGCTGCGAAAGCTAATGCTGTGAAGCTTGCTCGAATGGCGGTTGAAGAAACCGGATTCGGTAACGTTCCTAGTAAAACATACAAGAACCATCTGGCTTCACAGGTCTTGTACGATTTCATTAAGTCAATGAAGACGGTTGGTGTAATCAAAGAAGATCCGATTAATCGGGTTATTGAAATTGCGGAGCCTGTAGGTCTTTTGATGGGGATTACTCCTTCTACAAACCCTACATCTACTGCCATCTACAAGGCTATGATAGCTATCAAGTCCCGTAATGCTATCGTATTTGCTCCTCACCCAGCTGCGAAGAAATGTACACTCGAAGCTGCACGCCTTATGTGTGAGGCTGCAGTTGCTGCAGGTGCTCCACAAGGAATCATTTCCTGTGTATCCATGCCTTCCATGCCAGCTACGGACGAGCTGATGAAGGGCGCCGATGTTAAAATGATTCTTGCGACTGGTGGCCCGGGCATGGTTAAGGCTGCATACAGTTCTGGTAAGCCGGCTCTTGGTGTTGGCGCAGGTAACTCTCCGGCATATATTGAAAAAACAGCGAATGTTCAGCAGGCTGTTAAAAATATTATTGCAAGTAAGACCTTCGATTACGGCACAATTTGTGCTTCTGAGCAGTCAATTATCGTAGAAGAATGCAACCGTGAGGCTGTAATTGCAGAGCTCAAAAAGAACGGCGCATACTTCATGACAGCGGAAGAAACTCACAAAGTTTGCGCATGTCTGTTTAAAAATGGCCATGTAATGAACGCGAGCTTTGTAGGCAGAGCCCCACAGGTTATTGCTGAAGCAGCTGGTATCGCTATCCCTGCAGATACTAAAGTTCTCATTGGTGAGCAGCAGGGCGTTGGCGCAGGATCCCCTCTCTCTTTTGAAAAGCTTACAACTGTTCTTGCATTCTACACTGTAAAAGATTGGCACGAGGCTTGTAAGCTCAGTATTGAATTACTGCAGAATGGTATTGGCCATACCATGAGTCTGCATACCGAAGACGAGAATATCGTTCGTGAGTTTAGCGTTAAGCCTGCTTCCCGAATTCTTGTTAATACCGGCAGCACTCAGGGTGGCGTTGGGATCAGCACCGGCCTTGCTCCTGCATTTACTTTGGGATGTGGTTCATGGGGCGGAAGTTCTGTTTCTGAGAATGTTACTCCTGAGCATCTTATCAACATCAAAAAGGTTGCATACGGATTGAAAAACTGCAGCACTGTTGCAGAAGACGATCCAACCTTTAACTATCCTGAGTTAAATAACTACACATGCGGTTCTTCTACTGCGAGCGCTACTTCTTTGGATGATGTATTGGCGAACGCATCTAGCTTGGAACACGAAAAGCTCGTTCAGTTAGCCTCCTCACTGGTTTTGGCTCTGGCAAAAGGTGCGTAAGCGTGGCTGAGTTAGAAAATGTCCTCAAGTTGTTAATTGAGGCTGTAGAAGCTGTACAGAAAACGCCCGTACCGGTTCCTGTACCTAACGGCATCGGGGTAGGCATCTCCAACCGCCACATTCATATTTCTCAGGATGATTTGAATGCGCTGTTTGGTGAAGGATACCAGTTGACTCCTTTAAAGGAACTTTCACAGCCGGGACAGTTTGCCTGCAAGGAAGTTGTGACCATTTGTGGTCCTAAAGGGGCAATTGAAAAAATACGTGTTCTTGGACCTGTTCGTAGCAAGACACAGGTTGAGATTCTCGCAGGGGACTCTTTTAAACTTGGAGTAAAAGCTGCGGCACGTATGTCCGGTGATCTTCAAGGAACCCCGGGGATTACAATTATTGGTCCGAAAGGATCTGTCCAGACAAAAGAGGGGCTGATAGTTGCTCAGCGGCATATCCATATGCACCCAGTAAATGCAGAACAATATGGTGTGCGTGACGGTCAGCTTGTCAGCATTAAATTAGACGGTGTGCGTGGTGGGATCTTCCACAACGTTGCCATCAGGGTCAGCAAGGACTCTGCTCTGGAGTTTCATCTTGATACGGAAGAAGCAAACGCAATGAGTATCACATCGTCATCAACAGTTGAAATTACAAAGCAATAAATTATAGGAGTGTACAATGAGTAAGAATGATGCATTAGGAATGATTGAAACTAAAGGTCTTGTTGGCGCAATCGAAGCAAGTGACGCAATGGTTAAAGCTGCTAATGTTACCCTTCTTGGTAAAGAAATGATCGGTAGCGGTCTTGTAACCGTAATGGTTCGTGGCGATGTTGGTGCTGTTAAAGCAGCAACTGACGCAGGTGCAGCTGCAGCACAGCGTGTTGGTGAAGTTGTTTCCGTACACGTTATTCCTCGTCCTCACACAGATGTAGAAACTATTCTGCCTGAAAATAAGTAAGGTTTGGATTGTCAGACTAAGAGTACGGTATGTAAATACCGTACTCTTTTTTAATGTGCTTTTATCAAAACGGTTTCTTCGTTCTGCAATGTCAGAAGATAGGGATGGATAAAAAACGTATTTGCTCCGTTTATTCCATGGATGGAATACGTAAAAAATTGGCTAGCTGTGAAAGTATGTTGTTTCTTTGATAGCAGGTTATTGCTTAGTTAAATAAATTAGTTGTGTAACGCATAGTAAATACCCCACCGTTACTGCGAGTTGAACGTACAATAAAGAGAACATCGGTGATTATCCTGATGTTTTATCTGTATGTTGCAATATGTTTGGTACCACCTTTAAATAACATAGTTGGCAACATGCTTTTTGAATTCGCTAGTAACAAACATGCTTCCAACCTGATCTGGCAGCATCAGGTTGGAAGCATAAAAATTTTTTATATAAGGTGATACAGTTTTTGTGTTTAAAAACGAAAATGCTAATTAAGTACGTATCTACAAGCAGTATCTGAAATTTCGTTAGCGAGAAATCTTCATTTTTTTTATTCGTGTTGCGAGAGTTGTCGGTTTCATTCCCAGCAGGAACGCTGCTCCGTTTTTTCCGTAGATCTTTCCATTACAGCGGTTTAAGGCTTTTTCTATATTTTTTACTTGAAGTTGAACCATTTCTTCTTCTGTAAGTAACGGCTGATCATCTAGATTATAGTTGCGAGCAATTTGAGGTGAAGTTTTCGTAAACCCGTCTGTAAGATCCAGTTGTGCGGACTCTGAGATAGAAGAAATCGCAAATCGCTCCACAATATTTTGCAGTTCCCGAATGTTGCCCGGCCAGCTGTATGCACTGAGGGTTGCGAGTTGGTCGGGAGAGAATTGAACGACAGGACGTTTCATACCGATGAGTGAACGTTGCAGAAAGTGATTAGCCAGAGGCTCAATGTCCTCTTTGCGCTCCCGAAGCGGCGGGACAGTGATAGGAAATACGTTGAGCGAAAATATAGGTCTTCTCGAAATCTATCGGCCTTTACTTCTTTCAGTAAGTCACGGTTGCTCGCGGCAATAATGCGGGCATTCACCTTTCGGACTTTTTCTTCACCGACCCGTTCGTATTCTCCTTCTTGTAAGACTCTAAGAAGTTGGGCTTGCAATTCGAGTGGGATTTCACCTACTTCGTCCAAAAATAAAGTGCCATTGTTGGCAGCACCAAATTTACCTTCACGGTAGGTGTGCGCTCCAGTGAAGGCTCCTTTGGCATGTCCAAAAAATTCGCTGGCAAAGAGTTCTTTAGGAATTGATGCGCAGTTAACTTTAATAAGCGGTTTTGAACTTCTATTACTTCTTCGATGCAGTTCTCTAGCTACTAGCTCTTTTCCTGTTCCAGACTCACCCTGAATGAGAACGTTTGCCTCTGTCGGGGCAACAAGGTCGATTTGTTGAATGATTCTTTGTAACGCTGCACTATGTCCAACAAATTCGCCATGTAAGCTTACTTCAGACAGCTCTTCACGTAAGTATTTGTTTTCATTCTTAAGCTGCTTGGTGAGTTCCTCAATTTTTTCAAAGGCTCTGGCGTTAGCAAGCGCGGTGGCTGAATGGTTTGTAATGATGTTCAGCTCATTGAGAACCGGCTGGGTTATTTGTGTCTTGGTAAATACAGCCAGTACTCCAAGTACCTCACCATGGAATTGCATGGGGTGACCTGCAAAACCATTTATTCCTTCTCGCTTTGCCCATCCCTTGTCAATAATCCACTTGGAGTCTTCCGGGACGGATTTAACAATTACAGGTTGGCCGGACGCGGCAATGTGGCCCACCTTTCTACAGCCCATAGGAAATCTACTAAATTTTCCGTCAAGACGTGACCAGTCTTCATCTTTGTTTACGACAGACCGACCTGCACTGGCTACGAGATGCAAGCATCTATGACTTTGCTGACATTCTTTGAGCATTAGGCAAGATGAGCATATGTCGCCTTTTTTAACGAGCCATATGCGTACGAGTGACACCTCATCAAACTGGAACAGCCGGTTAACAATAAGGCGAAATAGTGAACTCGTTGAGCGCTGTTCACCCATTTCCAGAAGAAGTGATTGAAGTTCCATATTTTTAAAGTGAAAATTTTGCTTGCCAGTCATCCCGTAACGCTAAACGAAACGGGGGTACATAACAACAAGTTTGTATTTATGAGGGGTAGTAAAGATGGCAGTGCCTATGCACAAAAGTTAGTAACAAGATAGAGAGAGGGGATAGTCAGCACTGCCTGCCTATGCGCATAAGGAGGAACAGGCAGTGCTGAGTAGCCTTTTACAAAAAAGGCTACAGAGTCGTTGTCACGCTGGCTGTGGGCTAGCGCCAGCAAAGCTCCGATCTTGCGTTGTTAAAGTCAGAAATAATCATTTCAGCAAGGTCGTTAGGGTTAGGAGCCACATGCATGGATGAGCCGAGCTGATCTTGTGTACCATTATACAGAAAATCCTGAATCTTTTTGGACTGCTGTAGTGAAGGAGGGGTACAATGATAGGTGTCAAAGCCGGATACACGGAATGCGAGTGTTGCCCCAAGACCTTCGGCTTCGGACCATTCTGGAATGACAGCAGCAAAAGGAAGGTCTTTCATTTTATGGCCAGCATATTTAGCAACTTCTCTAAATGTTGCTAATGGCTGTGCATTATCAGTGCATTCTCCGAAATGCCATACAGGCGGCATGTTTGTATTAAGGAAAAGCTGCAGCATCTCACCGCATTTTTCCCGTGCTTTGCTGGAGCAGAAACCCTGAGTTGCCAAAGAGAACGCCGGGTAACCATTGGCGAAGATCAGGATGTTATTCTCAAGCAAAGTATTAATGAGCACTGCAAGATGTTGTGTTGAGTCAGCGTCGGTTGGAGTACTGCCGAAAAGGCTGACGATGCCTTTGATTTTTCCATCAATTAAAGCAGATGCGATACGGTCAAGACAGCCGTAATGTCTGTCTATAGTATCAAGGCTGAAGCCAACTTGAGCTGTAACGTCTTTGCCGGGGAGTGTCCTTTTGACATCACGACGGTTTTTGAAGCTTTCAATAGCACGCGTGACGATGTTTTCTGCAAGTGTCTGAACTTCATTGCCTGTGCCAATAAATTCAGCCCCGGCGAGATGGCTAGATTTGTTTGTTGTCACGATGACGGTTTTATTGAAGGCGGCAACACTTGCAATTTTAGGCAGAACTTTTTGTGTATCAGCTAACAATACATCAATTGCACCTGTTTCGAGAGCGAGACCAACCCCATTAGTCGTAGCGAGTCGAAATACGTTATCAACGGTATCTGTGGAGGGCTTATCTGAACTGCGGATCTCATACACTTGGATTCCAGTCGCGCCTGCCTCGTTAGCCATTGCAGTAAATCTTTTGTTTTGGGTCGCATTACATACGGCAGCAGCAAGCGTTGGGATATGTTCGTATAATGCAATGTTCACGGTGTCTGCATGTAACGATTCGAGATAAACCTTCGTAGTAGTATGTTCTGCAGTACCGCAAAGGCAGTCAGTAGCTAGAGAACTACCTGCGGTGCAGTTGAGTAAAAAGGCGGCCCCGAGCCGGAAGGTTGTATTCATTTTTTTTTGCCAATCATTCAGGCTTTCGTCTGATGTTTGCTTCAGAGCGCTGGACACTTCGAAGGAGGAACTGACAGGCAGCAGGTCAAGTTGTTTCCATGTCTGGATTCGTTCAGGCGGGGCGACGACACTAAGAGTGGAGCAGAGACCAGGCTCAGTGCGGCTGATGTCATCAAGCAGCTTGTCTGCGAGTTCCGCAGCAATTGTGTTTGTTTCTTTATTCTTGGTGCTGATGTCAAAATGAGCTGCAATACTTCTCAGTTTTCTTTCACCCACAATAGAAAGATCAGTATCTCCTTCCGCTGCTTTTTTCAGGGTAAGAATAATCTCTCGCATACGTGCTTCATGGGCGGCAACGTCTTTTGCAGCAGAACGAAGCAGTTTGTCGGCAGCAATATTGTCCGTAGAATTGCTGTCGTGATTGTTATGAGTCTGTTTCTCTGTTTTCATGTATAGATCCTTTTAGAACTGAATGGGAGCAAGCGGCTGGTGCTGGTGGTACTAGGTGGATGATTACCTGTTATTCCAAACGCTCCACAAAAGAATTTTTGATTTCGTTGTCATACAAAGCAAGAGGTGAGCCAAATTGTTTTGTTGCGTATGTATTTGAAATAACAATATTTAATTATTTTGATATTTGTTTTTTCAACGGAATTCCGTGATTAAAACGGATGTTCGTTGCTTTGTAACGGAATTCCGTTCCGATAAAGCTGAAGCACTTTCATTTTCTCGTGATGAAGAGCTGTGAAATAACTGCGAGGTGCGAGGGGGCAGAGCGTGTTGCTAAAGCGAGGATTCAACTGAAAAGGGACTATTAGATATTGCTCTTGCGCCATAGGAGTGGTTTGTCATTTAACAATTTAAAATTATTTATAATTTTTCTTTATTATCTTCATCCCCCCCCTCATAAGCTTATTCTAATCAACAGAGTATAAGGCAGTTATTATTCTCGTTCAGGGCCTTCTGTCTGGTTTGGGAGCATTGTTTAGAGGGCCATATCCGTATTCCCGCCTTTTATAATTATTGATGTATTCATAGTCTGTCTTGTTATGTTAAGGGGAAGACAGGTTGGGTTCATTGTTGCCTAACTATTGCTGCATTAAATTACTATAGGTCTTTTCTATTCCTCAGCACAATTTACTGTAACTTTTGCTATGTATATTTGATGTGTCACTATTATTTTTTCAGTAGTGTTGTTACTGTATTGTGATGCTCATATCGATAAAGTGTAGATAGTCAGCATAGAAAGAATTATGCGCGTACTCCTGATATAATGAAGTGTCTTAGTTTGGTTTAATCAACATATTTTCATATATTGCACTATATCTACCAAAATACTTTTGGAATTAATTACAGCTATTGTAACGCAACATAAGGAATGAGTATGTCAAAGCTACCATCGAGCATTTTTAACGAAGTCATTGGGCCAGTTATGACTGGCCCATCTAGTTCTCATACAGCAGCACCATCTCGTATCGGAAATCTTGCAAGGCAATTGGCAGGTGGTAAACTATCGCGTGTACGAGTGACTTTTGAAGCAAGTGGTTCTTTTTCCACGACATATAGAGGGCAGAAATCTGATCAAGGATTAGCAGCAGGGTTGATGGGAATGGTTCCCCAGGATCCCCGGTTGTCTAATGCGCTTGAACTGATAAAAAAGGCAGGAGTAGATCTTGTCTTTGAAATTAAAGAGTTTGAAGCAGAGCATCCTAACGTTATGTTACTGGATATTATGGATGAGTACGGAGTATCCGTCCTCGTAAAAGCGCTGTCCACAGGGGGCGGACGTATTGAATTGAATGGAATAAACGGCTGTCCCGTCTATATGGCGGGAGACTACCATGAGCTCGTTATTCTTCTTTCTGAGCGAGTTTCGTTATCACTAGAACAACTTTGCAGCAGAATCGAATTGTTTTTAACAAGAGCAACAGTTGAAGTTCATGGAAGTACCGTAAGTGATAATGGAGAAAAAAATGATGAGTGGCGTGGGGTGATCGTCATCCATCTGCGTCAGAAGCTTTCCTCGGCACAGCTGGAGTATGTGACAGGGCTTTGCGGTAATGCAGGAATACGGGAAGTAGCTCCTGTCATGCCGGTTCTTGCTTCTGCAACATGTAAGGTTCCATTTACCCGTGCAGAAAAATTGCTTGAGTGGTGTGCAGAGCATGATAATGCGCCTTTGTGGGAAGCGGCAGCCAAATACGAGGCGGCTCGTGGGAATGTAGATGAGGTCGAAGTACTTCATATGATGGAAGAGATTGCTCAGACAATGGAGACGGCTATCGCAACCGGTTTGACCGGTAGGTTTGCTATGAAAGGCTTTTTGAAACCTACTGCGGGCGAGTTACAGCATGCTGTTGATCAAGGGAAATTTATACCGACAGGCATGTTGGATATGGCTACTGTCATGGCCGTTGCAGTAATGGAGTTAAATTCTGCAATGGGATGTGTTGTCGCAGCGCCTACTGCGGGTTCTTGTGGCGTGCTGCCTGCGGCTGTTTTTAGTGCACTTGATGAGCTTGGTGTGCCTCAGGATTTTCGAATTGAATTTGCTGCAAAGGCGTTGCTATCGGCAGGGCTTATTGGGGTATTTATCAGTGAACAGTCAACTTTTGCCACTGAAGTTTGCGGTTGTCAGGCCGAATGCGGCTCTGCGGCTAGTATGGCAGCAGCGGCCTTGGTCAATATGGCTGGTGGCTCAGCACAGGCCGCTTGTGACGCAGCAGCCCTTGCTATGCAAAATTCTTTGGGGCTTACGTGTGACCCTGTAGCGGAACAGGTGGAAGTACCTTGTATTGGGCGTAACGTGGGTGCTGTAAGTAATGCAGTATCTTCGGCAAATTTAGCTATGCACGGATTTAAAGGAAACCTGCCGCTTGATGATGTCATCTGTGCCATGTGGGAAGTAGGAAATGCTTTACCGGAGACATTGCGATGCACTGGTAAGGGCGGCTTATGTATTACTCCTTCAGGTGTCAGGATAAAGGAAGAAGTCGATCGAATACGGTTTGCTTCATAAGATACAATTATATTAAGGCGGATTGCCGTAAAGAAAAGCCCGTTATTGCGATGCGATAACGGGCCTTTTTGTTGTTAGGGTAACATTGTGTTTCTGGGCTCTTAGAGTGGTTGTTACATAGTAAGAACAAGAAATAGCCCTGTGCAGCCCAAAAAGACTTCAAGTATCAGGTATAGTACCAGCCAAAGGTTTGCCTTACCGTCAACGCACCAACTCACAGTGCGTCCGAAGGCCAGACCAAACATAAATGTTGTAAGTGAACCAAGTGCTGCTTTTGCGCCTATAAAACCCCAAAATGCGAGCATCCAGTAAATGATGAAAGCAAGGTGGAGTCCCATAATGGAACGGGTAATATTTGCCAGATTTGTTGAGCGAACTTCAATATTATAGAGTTTTCTCATCGTAAATTTCGGGTAAAGTCCATAAGCAAGAGCAATAGGAAGTAACGCTATTGAACTTATGAGTAAAAGCATCTCAGCAGGAGTCATTTCCGCCATTTCCGCCTCCCGGTAATTGGAGATTTTTTGCTGTCCAACAGATTTGTTGCACTGTGAGCAGTTGAAAAGGGTTCCCATGTTTTTTTCATTGTGTCAGGCCGCGGCGTCTCTAGCATTTATTTAAAGTGACTTAGTGAAGGGAACCTAAGAACATCTTGACTGTGATAATGAATATCAATATCACAGTTGATAGTGTTGAAAGGTGAGGACAGGGGGGGATATTCTCCTGCAAAGGTAATGCAGGGCTCGAGATACATCTGTTGCTGTGGGATAAGATTGTCAGGATGTGTTTTTTAATTTGAATAGGCAGTAGATCATACTCTGTGTTTTTTTATTTTACGTCGTTTTTTCTCGGTGAGGTATGACAATTATGGACAGCTTTTGGGCCCCTCAGGGGGTTGCTCAGAAAAATGATGAACGGGTGCAGCGTGAAGTTCTCAGCTCACTTCATTTATTTGCGGAATCGCTGGGTAATGCCATAGATGCGAAAGATCATTGTACGTGTTTGCATTCTGAGGAAGTTGCCATCATTTCTCAGGCAATAGGAGTACAGCTTGGCCTTTCCCCGATGGAAACGCAGTTGCTTCATATTGCCGGTCACCTGCATGACATCGGTAAAATAGGTGTACCAGATTCAATTTTGAAAAAAGATAATGCGCTTACGGATGAAGAGTATTTGGAAATCAAGCGCCATCCACAGTTGGGAGCGGAGATAGTAACACCGGTTATGGGAGCAGTGGGCAATGGTGAAGTCGTAAAAATTATTTTGCACCATCATGAGCGTTATGATGGCAAGGGATATCCCGAGGGACTTTGTGGAAAGGATATCCCTTTAGGTGCGCGAATTATTGCCGTCGCAGACAGTCTTTCTGCAATGTTGCAAAATAGGCCATACCGGAATGCAATGGAGTATGAACAGGCCGTTGCAGAGATTGTCAGGAGCGCAGGGACACAGTTTGATCCTGTAGTTGTAGCAGCATTCCTGCAAATTCAGGATAGTATCAGCGAACTTCTTCAGTCTATCCGCTGTTTAGGTGTGGCTGTGTAATATTGGTGACTAGTTGTTCGGCAAAAGCAGCTTTGCAGGATCGTTGGTATGAATGAGAGAAGATGGTAAAAATAGCCGGTTATATAGCATGAATTGATAAGTAAGTTTTTTCATGAGTTCTTTTTTAGTGGAGAAAAAAGATTATTTGATCACCGTATAGGTAGGTAATGAGTGCTCCGAATGCGAGGAAAGGGCCGAAGGGGACATATGCTGTGGAGATATTTTTTTTTCCCCACATTGCAATGATACTGAAAATAAGCGCGCAGACGCTTGCAGCTAGAATGAAAATGGTAAGGTGTTCTACCCCAGTCAGAGCACCAAGCATCAGCATAAATTTAACGTCGCCAAGCCCCATGCCGTCAATTTTTCGAATCAGCTTGTAGACTGCGGCAACGGCCAACAAAGCAAATGCGCCGATAATCGCACCAAGCAAAGATTGTATGAAGTCAATCTGAAGTATCCCAGCATAGCTTGCTCCAAGTACGATTATTGCGCCGGAATATGTAAGGACATCCGGTAACAGAAAGGTTCGCAGGTCAATGGCGGATGCAACGATACATATGCCGCCGATAATCATAAGGGCTATCCACTCCAGCGGAGTTGTTGCGTTCCATGCAGCAAGTATTGCCCAGAGCATAGAGACAAGTTCAATCAATGGATAGAATAGTGGAATACGGGTGCGGCAATGGATGCAGTGCCCTTTCTGTATTATAAAGCTTAGGAGCGGTATGTTTTCAAGGACTGTAAGTTGATGGTTGCAGTGCGGACAGTACGAGCGTGCCGGGCTGGCGACAGTTTTTTCTGTCCCATAACGGCTGGCACAGACAGAGTAAAAGCTGCCAAGTATCAGCCCGAAGATTCCTGCAAAAAGAAGGTACATTTTAATTCCAGTAGGATGTAAGTTGTTTGAATATCGCCTGAAAAAGTTTACTAAGGCTATAATAAGTTCGTTGCAGTGTGTAAATGCAAAGGCAAGGTTTGGTCATAGGAGGCACTTATGACAGGCCTTTCAAATTAGTATTTAACATTTTCTCCGTTTTAGCCCACATTGCCCTTTGTCATTAACTGTTCAACAGGTGTTGGGCAACGGAGTATATAATGGAGCATCTACTTTTTGTAGTTTTGTGCTGGGGCGTTGGCGGGTTCATCAACGGTATTGCGGGGTTTGGTGCTGCGCTTATTGCTATGCCTCTTGTTACAACGATGGTTCCGCTGCGCCTTGCAGTGCCTAGTTGTACGATTCTCGGCGTTACTCTGTGTTTCCAAATGGCATGGACGTATCGACAACATATCGATTTTGAAAAATTAAAGCCTGTTTATATAGGGACAATACCCGGTGCCATTATTGGCATTACTATGATGCAGAAGTTCCCTGTGCATTACTTGAAATTAGGCATGGGAATTTTTCTATTTATCTATGCAGTATGGGGGTTGTTTTTTGAAGGCAAAAAACAAAAGGTCATACATAAGGGCTGGGGCGTTGTCGCTGGATTTTGTTCTACTGCAATCAGTTCGTCCATAGGAATGGGAGGGCCTCCAACTATTGTCTACACCTCTCTTGCGGGCTGGACGAAGGATGCCGTCAAAGCGGGCATCGCCAGTTACTTTATTGTTTCAGGCATTCTGGTTATTTTGTTACAGACGTATGCAGGGATTCAGACAAAGGAAACCGTAATGCTTTTTGCAGCTGCAGCACCAGCTGTCATGATCGGAGCCCGTTTGGGTGTGATGGTATCCACTAAAATTGGTGAATTTACGTACCGAAAGGTTCTTTTCGGAATGCTCGCCGTAATGTCGTGCGTGATTCTACGAAGCGCTGTCACGCAATTAATAGCCTTAGCGTAGTGTAACCAAGATACTCGTGTCGTTTTTTTATGAAAGACTCTATCTGTCCCGTGTTCTTGTAGGATGCGGGACTTTTTGCGCGGGGAATTTCAGTCTATAAGCGAAAGCCGCTTGAGATTTAAAGCTCGTCATAACAGCGCATGGATGTACCGAAATGAGTAAACAACATAGAAGGTGGTCGTTTACGACATATTACGTATCGTCTCTTATAGGGTTGAGTGCTATTTGCAGTAAATGAGGCAATGGTATTTTTTCTTGTTATTGTAACTAGCTGGCTACTTACGGCCGGTGTGTTGTGAAAGGCACCAATATTGCGATGCGTTTTTAACGTTCTTGGGAGAAAACAGAGATGATGGTGTACGGAAAGCTAATCCTAACCGCATTGTTGTGGGGAGGTACATTCGTCGCAGGTAGGCTGTTGTCGAATGGAATGGGAGCCTTTTCCGCTGCGTTTTTGCGTTTTTTGACAGCATCAGTCTGTATGATGTGGGTAATGCATAATCGCTCTGGCGGGTTGCCTAAGTTGGATAAAAAAGGATGGATAGGCGTTTGTCTGTTAGGGGCAACCGGTGTGTTTGCATATAACGCCTTCTTTTTTACAGGATTACAAACTGTCCCGGCAGGCAGAGCTGCAGTAATTATTTCTATGAACCCAATAGTCATCACGTTGTTGGCGGCATTACTGTTTGGTGAAAAGCTGACTCCACGTAAAGGGATTGGTATTTGTCTTTCAGTAACAGGAGCAACTATAGCTATTTCCCGTGGAGATCCTGTGTCACTCTTTACAGGCGGCCTGACCTCCGGTGACCTTACAATTTTTGGCTGTGTTGCAAGTTGGTCCGCGTATTCTTTATTAGGTAAAAGAATGATGGGCTTTTTAACTCCGCACGCAGCAATCACCTATTCCTGTATTACAGGTACGATAATGTTGTTACCGTTCGCCCTGTATGAAGGGTTGGTAACTGATTTTGCCGGTTACACTGTGACTCATTACCTATGTATCGCATACCTTGGAGTACTCGGCACCGTTATTGGATTTACATGGTTTTATGAAGCAATTCACGAGATCGGAGCATCGCGTGCCGCTGTATTTATTAATTTCGTGCCGGTAGCCGGGATTCTGTGCGGCTGGTTCTTTCTTGGTGAATCGTTGGCGCTGTCGTTGCTCGTAGGCGTGGCGCTCGTTGTCTCAGGTGTTTATTTAACGAACTCTGTGGCGAGAAAAGTGTAGCATGCAGATCTTTTAATAAAGGCTGTTTTGGGCTAGTCTGTCCGGTTAACTATCTTTCGTTGAAGTATAAAAGGGCTGTTCCATATCTGTGGGACAGCCCTTTTATTATTGCAGAATGAGAGGGTAACTATCGTGACGGGGGTGCAGCTTTTTCTCAGCTGAAGACATAAAAAGCATTACAGATAATCCACGATTTTGTGTGGCCTTCCGTGGTATGATTCGTGATTGCAATTTGAACTTTGTGAGTTTGAGAGTTCGGAGAGAGTAAATGAAAAAGTTAATTAACGAACCTGAAAACGTTGTGGATGAACAGTTGCTGGGGCTGGCTGCAGCGCATCCTGAATTATATTTGAACATGGAGCCACGGTACTTGTGCAGGAAGAATATTCCAGATGGGAAAGTGGCCATTGTCTCCGGTGGCGGGAGCGGGCATGACCCAATGCATTGTGGGTATGTCGGGTATGGCATGCTGGACGGAGCATGTCCCGGGGAAGTATTTACATCACCGACACCTGACCAGATTTATGCATGCGCGAAGAACGTACATCGAGGAGCGGGGGTGCTGTTTCTGGTTAAGAACTACACGGGCGACGTATTTAATTTTGAAACTGCTGCTGAACTGTGCATGGTCGAAGGAATACAGGTTCAGTGTGTTTTGATTGATGATGATGTGGCGGTAAAAGGGGGCGGAGGTACAGCAGGAAGACGCGGCGTCGGCGTTACAGTACTTGCAGAAAAAATTGTCGGGGCTGCAGCAGAAGCAGGGTATTCGCTGAAAGAATGTGCAGATTTGTGCCGTCGTGTGAATTTGAACGGGCGTTCTATGGGAGTTGCATTGAGTTCGTGCACTGTACCCATGGCAGGAGCGCCTACCTTTGTTCTGGGTGATGATGAAGTTGAGATAGGCATAGGTATCCATGGTGAGCCCGGAGTAGAGCGCATGTGCATGGCCCGTGTGGATGATCTTGTGGAGATTTTAGTCGAGCATATCTTTTCAGATCCTGTATATATCCGTGTTGTTCGAGAACTGAATACAGACACAGGGCAGTGGGAAGATGTGCAGCTTGTGAGCGAGCCATTTGGGGAGGGGGATGAATTTATTGCGTTGGTCAATGGTATGGGCGGAACTCCATTAGGTGAATTGTACAGCGTATACCGGAAACTGGCAGAACTGTGTGAGGAACGTGGCGTTCGTATCCGAAGAAATTTGGTTGGAACATATATCTCATCACTGGAAATGCAGGGGTGTTCTATAAGTTTACTGAGAGCAGATGCTGAAATGGTGAAATTATGGGATGCACCAGCTCTTACCTCTGCTCTGTGTGTCCCTGAGTGTGCCGTAAAATAGTAGCAGACGAGGATGGTAATGCTGACTAAAGCTACTGCTTTTGCATGGTTCAATAACGCAGCAACATTAATGACAGAGCACAAGCATGAGCTCCATTTGCTTGATGCTGCCATCGGGGATGGTGATCATGGTATTAATATGGATAGAGGCTTTAGTAAGCTTATCCATAACCTTCCTGAAATGGAGCACTTATGCTTAGGTGAAGTACTTAAGCAGACAGGTATGGTGCTACTTTCCAACATTGGCGGTGCAAGTGGGCCGCTGTACGGAGCCTTGTTTATTAAGGGCGCAGCAACTGTTGGAGATGCTGAAGCTCTTGATGCGTCTGCCTTGCTGACGTTTCTTGATGTAGGAGTAGCCGGGCTGGTTACTCGTGGCAGAACTGAAGAAGAAGATAAGACGATGTATGATGTGTGGGCTCCTGTATTGCGTAAGTATAAACAAAGCCTTGAAGCTGGGATGGGCATGGAACAAATTTTAGAGGAATGTGTTCATGCTGCGGAGTTAGGGATGAAGGCAACAATACCTATGCTGGCTCGAAAAGGGCGGGCAAGTTATTTAGGAGAGCGGAGTATAGGACATCAGGATCCCGGAGCAACTTCGTCGTACTATCTTGTTACCGCATTGTACGAGAGCATAAGAGAGTGAAATTATGGTTGGTATTGTCTTAGTTTCTCATAGTATTCGTTTAGCAGAAGGAATCAGGGAAATTGTTGGGCAGATGACGCAACATTCAGTACCGATGGCCGTGGCTGCTGGCACCAACGATGAAGAAAATCCTATTGGAACCGACCCTGTTAAAATTCTCAATGCTGTGAAGCAGGTTCAACAGGGGGATGGGGTTCTTGTGCTTATGGATTTTGGCAGTGCGATGCTTAGCACAGAGGCTGCTATCGATCTTTTGCCGGAGGTAGAAAGAAGGGATATTGTTTTAAGCCCTGCTCCGTTAGTGGAAGGAGCAATGGCTGCGGCTGTTCAAGTGTCCTTAGGCGCTGATATGGAAACAGTACTTGAAGAGTTGGCTTCAATTGTTCAATTCAAGGCCAAACAACTTGGGATAGAAAAAACGGAGTTTTTTGTAGCTATGCGTAATGTGGATACTCCTCCGTCGGGGAAAAAAAGTGAAGAGATTTCATTAGTAATCCCTAATAAGCTTGGGCTACATGCGCGCCCGGCAGCGCGTATAGTTGGAACTGTTGGCGGGTATGTTTCTGATGTGTGGTTAATTCGGGGGACGGAAAGTGCTAATGCCCGTTCGTTGAACCAGATAACAATGCTGGCAGTGTCACAGGGAGAAAGCATCATGTTCCGTGCGGTAGGAGAAGATGCTAAAGATGTGCTCACTGCTTTGCGGGCATTAGCTGATGTAAATTTTGGTGATGTAGACAAGCCTGATTTCACCTTGCGGAAAGAAAGTATACCGCAAGGTGGTATTGCGGCTTCTCCGGGAAGCGCGTTGGGGCCCGTTGTCTGGTATCATCCAATGCTGCCGAAAATTGAACGGAAAATAGTTTCGGATGCTGAAAATGAGATGGTACGTCTGGCAGAAGCCATCGCTATGGCCCGTATTGAACTGGCCGAGTTGGAACAGAAAACGTCCGGTAATGCAGCCACCGTGGAAGAGGCAGAATTTTTTGCATTGCATAGTATGTTATTGGATGATCCGTATATTACGTGTTCCGCGCACGATTTTATTACGAAGTCAAAGTATAATGCAGAGTCTGCGTGGGTGGAGACCATAGAAAAAACAATGGAGCGGTACCGCTCTCTGCAAAATGAATATGTGCGTGGCAGAGCTGTGGATGTTCTTGATGTTGGCACCCGGGTTCTTCGGGCTTTAACGGGGGAAGTGTTTAACGGGCCCAAGGTGGAAGAACCTGCTATTTTGGTGGCAACTGATCTCGGGGCTTCTGACATGGTCGATCTCGATAAGGAGAACGTGTTGGGGATTGTTACGCAGGAAGGTGGTGCAACCTCACACGTAGCGATTTTTTCCCGAGCCTTGAAAATTCCTGCTGTTGCCGGAGCGAATGGGCTTGTTGATTCTCTTCAAGATGGTGACATTATAGGTATTAATGGCTCAACTGGTGAAGTTTGGACTTCTCCGAGTTCAAGAGAACAGGAAAAGCTGGCCTTACTGCGTTCCCAGTGGGACACGCATTTGCAGGAAGTACGACAAAAAGCTGTTGAGCCTGCGGTAACACGTGACGGTAAAAGTATCCGTGTAGATGTAAATGTAAAATCCGTAAGTGAAATTAAAGCGGCTCTTGATGCGGGTGCAGACGGTATTGGTATTTTAAGTACAGAGTATCTGTACTTAAACAGGGATAGTGCACCGTCAGAGGAAGAACAGTATCAAGAGTACATGAAAGCAGCAGCCATGATGAAAGGGGATCCACTGGTCATTTCTACTGCGGATTTAGGTGGTGAGAATGCACTGCCGTATCTGGATAAGAATCCAACAGAGCGTAATGTTGGTTTTGACAGGCGAGGTGTGCGTTACAGCCTTGCCCACAGGGATATGTTCTTACAGCAAATCAAAGCTCTCCTTCGAACCGCAGCAGAATTCCCGATAAAGGTGTTGGTTCCAATGGTTTCACACCTTACAGAGTTGCGCGAAGTATATGCCGTCATCAATGAAGCGCGTGTCATGTTGAAAAAAGATTCTATCCCCTGCTCAGTCAATGTTGATCTGGGTATTGTTATTGAAGTTCCTGCGTCTGTATTTCTTGCAGATCAGTTGGCGCGTGAAGCAGATTTCTTTGTATTGGGCGGTGATGATCTTGCGCGGTATGTAATGGTGTATGACGCGAAAAACTCTGTATTGGGTACAGAGTTTACGCAGTTGCATCCTGCAATTTTAAGGATAATGCGTGATATAATCCGTCTGGCGCACGATGCGGGTATCCCTGTGAGCGTGGGCGGGGGGATAACCAGTAATTTGCAGGCCGTATTTGTCCTTGTGGGACTGGGGATCGATTCGCTCGCAGTATCCGCTACTTCGCTTGAACAGACAAAAAATCTGATCCGCTCGATAGTGGTGAGTGAAGCAAAAGAGGTTGCTATGGAGGCAATGGAGTTGCCGGACGCCAGCAGTGTAAAGACTCTTATCTCTATGCATTGCTGTATGTCATATTAAGCGGGATGCGTTGTTCTGTTGCAATGTATTCTCTATTAAATGAAACGTTGAAAAGGTCTATGACTGAATATCCATAGTCTACCGACTGCAAAATAGAAAAAACCCACTTGCTGCCAGGTGGGTTTTTCTGTCTTGTTTGTCTTCAAAATGCGTGGGGTAAGTCTCGGATTTTTTTAGGGATGAATTATACTTAATTTAAAAGAATTCATCTCTGGGAGGTACCATCGCCGGGTTAGTGCGACTGTGACCGAAACAACGCTAAGACATTCACTGGAGTTATCTTTCACGGCTTGGGATTTATCTCCAGAAAAAATGACTCGGCCATTGTTTGACACCAAATTGTTGCTGTAAAGACACTTGGTTATTGATTGAGTGATCAATATGTTGTTTGAAAGTCAAAATATATTTAATGTGTTGCGATAAATAATTTTTTTGTAATGGGCTGTGTTGCTGAATAGTAACGATATGCTGGAACGTGCTGTTCTTGTGAATAAACATTTTTGGAGAGGCCAGAGAAGCCTTTTTCAAAAAGGTTCTCTGGCCGCCGGAGGCAAAACACGCAAAGAAGCGCCCCTGAGAATGAAACGCATTAAAAATGTTCGTTGGTAGCTCTGATTTCTTCAACGCGGAGTCGTGCTTCAGAGTACAATGCGAGCGCGGTTACGGCTCGGTCACAGACAGGAAAGACGGGAACGTTGTTCTGTAAGAAATGATCACGTAGCGGATCATAGAGCCTGCCGCCATCAATGACGCCGATGATCGGCTTGGATGATTTTTTTGCGACATCTACAAGCAGATTGGCAATAGAGTGGACATCGTCCATGGAAAAAGCTGGCCTTGTCGGTTCTGCAAGAGTGTGCATTGCAGGGGAAAGCGGGTCGAGTCCGACAATTACGGAATCAACAGCAGTATCTTTTTCGAGAGTTTTTACTGCATCTGCGTGAAGAGCGTCGGTTGCACTTGGTGTGAGGTCTAGCGGGTTCTGGATTGTTACCAGAGATTGCAGACGGTTTGCCTCGAGCATTGCGGCAATGGTTTGTTTTGTGTCAGAGCCGAATTGTGCCAAGTCCATCTGGAAGTCGTCGCAATGGATAGAATCAGCCATGCCTACCGCTTCAAATCCCGCGCCGCTAACAGCTGCAAGGCGGTTGCCCGCAATAGTTTTGTCATGGAGCATTTCTGCAAGCATGAAGAGATCCTGAAATTCCTGAAAGTTTCGCGCAACAAGAGCACCAGCCTGACGCACACAGCTTTCGCATACCATGTAATCACCGGCAAGCGATGCTGTATGGCCGCTTGTGGCGGATTTGCCTTCCGGAGTGCGACCTGCTTTGTAGAAGATAACTTCTTTCCCGTTATGAATAGCCTCGCGGACCGCTTTACAAAATTCGAGGCCGTCTAAATCGCTGAAGCCTTCTGCGTATACGGCAATTACATCCACTTGTTCAGCATCTTTGAAATAACGAACCATGTCTCCAAGGGTGAGGTCTGTCTGGTTGCCCATGGAGATCATATAGCTAGGGTGCAGCTCAGGGCTCTGGCTGCAACGGTGCAGCATAAAGGCACCGCTTTGGCTGATAAGTGCTGCCCGGTGTGGGGTTGCAGACCGGTTTTTCGGAAGTTTTTCTTCTGGAATGAACCATGTGTCGTAGGAACCGGGGTGTGAAACTACCCCCATGCAGTTGGCACCGAGGAATACAGGGCCTCCGTCTCCTTTGGCATGGGTGGCGTTAATGTGGGCAATGAGTTCAGCTGCTTCTTTTTGGCTGCTTTCAGTTTCACCCATGCCGCCTGGAATAAGCATGACGCTCTGGGCAGCATCAAGACTTACAAGTTCATCTACAAGCTGCGGCACCTGTGCTGCAGAAACGGCAACAACGAACAGGTCAAGCTTGTGGTCTAGGCTGGCAAGGTTTGGAACGCAGCGCACACCGTTAATTTCGTCAATACCGTCTCTAATGAGGGTCACATTTTTCTTGGAAAAACCTTCAGCAAGAATGTTCTCTAAGATGATTCGGCCGAAGTTGCGGCGGGTTGCGGAAACTCCGATGATACCGATGCGTTCAGGGTGCAGCAGGTTGTTAATCTTTTTGATCGGACGAGGGTTAGCCAGTTTCTGGGCCTTTCCGAAACGGCACATACCATCCAGCGGAACCATAAGGTAGTCTGTGAACGCAAAGGGGTTGATTTCAAGCTCTTCAATAATAAAAGGTGCGTTGTTGTTGGATGTTGAGTAGTAACGTCCCATTTCAATGAAAGAGCTAAAACATTCGATGAGTTGTTCATCCGTGACAATACGGCGTTGTCCTCGGGTGAGTCCGGCAAGTTTTCGATATGAAATAGTTTTACGGAACAGTGCGAAGAATGATTCACCGTCAACAAGGTCTGTGGATGCAGCTACAATTGCCTGCCCCTTGCGGAAGCGTTCGGCGTATAGCTCGGTATCAGTTCCACCGAGACCTGCGCTGATAACCATGCCGAACTCACGGGTATGACGCAGACCTACAATGAGTTCGTTGCCGAATGCGCTGGAATCCGGCGGCATAAATTGTACTTGCAGCACCCCTTTTAAGTCACGGCTGATAGCTTTGATCAGCGCTTCACCTTTCAGGCCTCTGTAAGACTCTGGTGCGTGGGCAGGATGACGTTCTATGTACGCAGCGTAGTTTTCCGGAACTTCATACTGCATACCGCGAACCGCAGAGCGGATTTTAGATGGTTGCTTTTCTACAATACGGACTCCACCTACTTCTGTTTTATGAATAATAGTAGGGGATACAATTTTGAGTACAGCTTTTTCACCCGGAATAGCCATAAGCTCTTCGTCTGAAAATCGCGCACCTCGGGGCAAAAGGTTTGCAATTGGTGGTGTTTCTGCGCCGGAGTTTGCTAAGAGATTGTACACTTCGTATTCATACAGAAAGTCTCTATTTTCTGTGTCAGCAGCACTAAATAACTGAGTAATCTTTTCAAAATCTATCAATGTGTTCATAGCCGTCTCTCTTGAAAAAAATCTGTAAGAAAATAACTGTACGAACTTTTGACGTTTTTGTCTTCGGTGTCTTTTCTTTTTCGACTATGTGGAAAAAAGGGGGGGCTATAGCGGGAAAATATGCATATTCCGCTTGCTGCAAAAAAGAATTGAAAGATTCAGGCTGAATGTATGTTGGTTAAGATGCGCGGGGGGCTTGTAATCAAGAACGTACGTTTTAGAGACTGGAAGTTTTATGAAGGAAAAAGATAATCGGGACAGGGAGAGAGAGGCTTCCTGTCCCGATCAGATGTCTTGTTGCATGGAATTGCTGGACCATGCTGCAAGACGTAGAATAGAGTTGCCGTCGCCATAATTGCCAATGGCTGACAGGAAGTAGTATATGTTTGTTATGTGACAGTTGTGTTACAAAGTACGAGTCTCAAACAAAAAAAGACAACAATCTGAAATTGAAGTCTTTTTTTATGAATAATATTTTGAAGGCGGTGTTACATGCCTAGAGATTCTGGAAGTGTAACAACATATGCTTTAATTTGGTCACGGACTTTTCGATAGCAGTTAAGCTGTTCTTCTTCAGGGGCACCTTGTGCTGCAAGTTCTTTTGCCTGTGCCGGAGGGTCGGGGAAGCCAACATGAACAACTTTGGCTTTCCCTGGAAAGTATGGACATGTTTCATGTGCATGACCACAGACGGTAATAACTACATCAAAGTTTATTGTGTTGAGTTCACTAAGCAGTTTTGATGAATGTGAAGAAATATCTACACCGGCTTCTTTCATGACCGCAACAGCATTCGGGTTGAGACCGTGCGTTTCAATACCGGCTGAATATGCATTGAGAACATCACTTTTGAGGTGTTTTGCCCAACCTTCTGCCATTTGGCTGCGGCATGAGTTGCCTGTGCATAAAAATAAAATATTTATTTTAGCGCTCATAGTTTTTCCTAGTTAGAACAGCAGGAATCATTACGCTGTTTCCGGCAAATTTCTTCAGGGTCGCAGGAAAGAATAGTGCGTAGCTGCTCACGGTCTTGCTGTAATTCTTTAGAGGTGATTGCTTTTTCATGAATCCAGTCTAGAAGTTGTTGGGAATATTCAATCCCTTTCCCAAGGCGGTAAAAGACCCAACGTCCTTCTTTTCTAAATTGCACAAGCTCTGCGTTATGCAAGATGCCTAAATGACGTGAAACAGTAGCGCCGGCTATCCCCAACAGTTCTGTAAGTTGACAGGCACATAGTTCGTTGTGTTCCATTAATGCGGCAATTATACGAATTCTGTTTTGATCGGATAGTGCTTTCAGTGTTTGAGTAATTTTTTGCATGATCATCCTAGGCAGGTTGCAATAGTATACGCTGCTATCTTGTCAGTTTTGTTACGTGCTGTGCCGGAATAAAATAAAGGGTTGATAATTATCGTGTGCTGTCTTTTTTTTTAGAATTCAAAAGATAATATGCTGATAATGTTGCTAAAAATTGAAAATTTTTTTGTGAAAGATTTATATGTAATATTTAGTCGGGTAGCTAACTTGTTTTTTTAACTAAGCTGTCAATATTCGTTTGGGAAAACATCATGTGCAGTTGTATTATGTCAGACAGTGAATTGTTATTTCACACGCAGTATGTTGTGCTCAACTGTGTAATTTCCCTTTGCCTTGACGGCGCATCCTGTTGTTGTGCTGACAAGTAGTATGCTAAGTATCACTGTATAGATATATAGTTTGGGCATAATCTCTCCAATATTTGAATTCGTAGCACAGCATCAGATGATTGGGAATCCGTCAAGCGGTCGCAGGTGAGTTTGATGTGTTGCATAAATAAAAAAAACCCTCATCAGAGCACACAAATTTTCGTGTACCCAGTGAGGGGTTGTTTTTTGAGGAGAAACCTTGCTGGAGGGCTACTAGTACATTTTACGCGGGGTAAAGTTAGAACCGACAACAGAAAATGTGTTTTCAACAATGAAGATCGCATTCGGATCAGTATCAAATACAATTGATTCAAGCTGTTTCATGCGGATGTTATCTGTAACACAGAACAGCATACTTACTGCTTTACCAGAGTAGGAGCCTGTGCCCCATACCAGTGTGCCGTTAAGGCGACGAGCTTGCCGCATTTGTTCAATAATTTGCTCATTTTTATAGGAGATTATGCGCACACCCTTTTTTTGGTTGAACATGGACAGCGCGTACTCAGTAACCAATGAACTGAGAAAAAGCATAATAACTGTAGTTACAACGAGATCAGGGTTAAAGCGAACGGCAATCAGGCTCATGAGAACGGCATTGATAATGAAGTAAAACACCCCGATACGCAGGCCATATTTTTTGTTCAGGATAACTGCAAGAACATCAAAACCCCCACCGGCACCGAAGGAACGCAGAATGATGCCGCTACCAAGCCCCATAATTACACCTGCAGCAATGGACGCAAGCAGCCTGTCCTGAATGTGAAGATCCAGTGTAAAATATTGTGTAAGGAACGTTATCAGCAGCATGCAATACAAGTTCAACAAAAAGAATCTCTTGCCAACACTGCGCCATGCGATGACGAAGATTGGAATGTTAAACATGAGATACCATTGGGACGTTGTAAATGTATCGCTAAGGTAACTTCCGAGAACAGCAAATCCATACAGCCCCGCAGGAATAAAATCGTGATGTATGGCAATGCCGTTATATCCAATTATAAAAATAATTGCGCCAAAGGTGAGAAGGAAAATGTTCCACGAAAGGGAGTAGGCAAGAGCATGACGGTTAAACTGCATTGTGCTTTCCTTTAGTTTTACAGCTTAGATTGTGCTCCGGTATGGCCGGTTTCAGAGTATTCTGTGCGCTCAATAACGTTTTGCCCATACAAGACCATGTTCACAGCGTGAAATGGCGTAGCAGGCATTGATAGATCCATAAAAAAAGGCTCGAGAACGTATGTTCCGAGCCTTTGTAATAACAGAAAACGTCGCAGCTTATCGTTGCTGCGAATAGCTATGCGTAGTCCAAGACTCATGAAATACGCACGCAAAAAGACCTTCCAGACTGGAAAGTGTAATTTGTTTATTCGTAAACTGCGTATTCTGCATACAAAAGCCTTGGTTAAAAACTATAAAAAGAAGTAGCAGTAATATTGCTACCCGCGTCTGAACTCGGGCTAAATATCTGATACTGTGCTCAGCGTCCAGAGGAAAAAAGCTTTTTTTTGATAAATATTTTTTTCACAAAGAAGTTGCTTTGGTTAGAGGGGGATATAGGCAAATTGAACGTATTATTTTTTGCTGAAGAATATAAAAAAAGTCCGAAAAGCGTGCTTTTTCTATTTTTGCTCCGGATTTTATGAAATCCACGATGGAAATAAGGTGCAGCGTGGTCGATGCATAGTATAGAACTCTGCGTTGTACCTATTAAGTTTTAGGGATGAATTTGCAATGTTGTCCTTTTCTTAATCATAATATTTGATTCAGGATAGCTAAGATTCGCTTTCTTTATTTTCCTCTGGACATTCGTGTTGCTGCAGTAAGGCGGCAAGTTCTTTAAGGCTGACCGTGAGTGGAGCATCTGGGAATAAAAGGCAATAAGGTGTTCCGTCGTTAATCGCGATGAACGTTCCCTTCTGATCTTCCGGTAGACAGGTGATACAATCAACACCAGCGGTTTTTTCTATTTCAAATTTTGACAGTGTGTTGCCGGCAATACATCCGGTGAGAACAAGCGAGAGTTTGCAGAAGTTCTCAAATCCACCTGCTGAAATTGTTTCAACAAACCGCTTTGCGCTTCTCATGCAGGGTTTTGTAGGCATGGTAATAAGCAAGCTGTCATCAGCCATTTCCATTACTCTGTAGAGTCCTGCATCAACACGGCTGCCCATATCAATAACAATTGTTTCAAATGCGTCTGCTGCAGCCATAAGCGTTGCAGATACTGTTTCAGGAACAACTGTCCCTGCTCCCATAGTTATTTCAGGCGCAACCAGTGCGAGAATGCCGCTGCTGTGATGATACATGGCACTTTTAATAAATGATGCATTCATTTGGCTTAAATCTCTCACCGCATGGCGTCTGTCACGTTTGGACGGTGTATTTAGGAATGTGGCGACATCGCCGTAAGGTCTTGAAAAGTCGAATAAACCAACCCGTTTCCCTTCTTGTGCAAAACAAGCGGCAAGGTTTACAGCTACTGAGGTTGTACCAGAACCTCCACGTGCGCCCATAACGGAAATTACTTTTGGGCGAGATGCTTTGCTTGGGTCAACTAAGCGGGTTGCCATGTAGTCTTGCAATGCCCGTTCTAAAATTAATTTGCTTTGAGGATAACTAAAGAAATCCCGTGCACCTGCTACTAATGCATCGTGTTTATCAGCGGTTGTGTACTGTGATGCACTGACATACACCGCGCCATAGTTGTGTTTTTTAGCCTCAACTATGCGCTCTGTAATTTCTTTAGAATATGTTGTGCAGCCTATGATAAGAACTTCAGGCTTGATAATCTCAAGCGTATTTACAAGATGCGTGAATGAGATTTCACAAAGCATAGTATGTAACGTGCCTGCAATCGCCGGATCACATGCTTCAAGTTTTATATATAGTGCTTCTTCAATTGTAGGCATAAATTCCTCCGCTTACTTCTGTAGGGAAAAACGAAGTATACTGTTTACAACATGGAATTGTAATCATTTTTCGATGTTTTGCTCTTCAGTAAATGTCTTTTCTGCATTTGGAATATCTTTGTGAGTTGTATCGTTCAGAATTCGCCATGTACCTATTGCAAAAGTAATACAAAGTATAATGAACAAAACATTTCGTAATGAACGAAAATGGGAAGCTTTTGGATCTTGAACCATTTCTAATCCCCAAAATAAAATGAATAATATATTACTGTAAGACGGTATGGGTGAGTGTGTTGGTAATGCTACTGGCAGTGTAATATGTGAGCATGGCAAGAACATATGATATTGGAACTGTATATTTTTATTGGATAGATGCATTTTAGATTTTTATCGGTGCTTAAATATGAGTGACTTTGTGCTTAGCTAGAGAGTTTGGAGTGCTAAATAAGTTGATTTTTTTAGTTTTATTTAATAAAAAAAGGATGTTGAGTGTGTTTGATTGTGTTGATCGCTCAATCAGTATTATTTAATCGTTTGTCCTATGGTTTAAAAAAATTAAAGAGTGATGAATAGAAACCGATGGAGGATATAGAGTTTCCTTATAAAAAGGAGTACGTGGGTGGTAGTCGTGAAGAGTGTTCGTGCAAGCGTAGGGAAGTGTGCGAATGTTCTTCCAAAAAGGGAGAAAAGATATGCAAAACCAGAGAGTCCTTTTTGTTGCTCTCATATTGGTTCTGTGCGTGCCATGTTTTGCGTTCGCAGCTAAATATGTGGGGTCAGCTGCCTGCGGGGAATGTCATGAAGCAGAACATGGTCGTTTTATGCAATATTCTAAGAAAGCCACATCGTGGGAGAGTATTGCGGTAATGGCGCCTAAACTTACAAAGGCGGAGCAACAAGAATGCTACGAATGCCATACTACTGGATATAAAAAGGGGGGGTTTGTTAGCTACGAAGTGACTCCGGAACTATCAGATGTTGGGTGTGAGACATGTCATGGACCTGGTGCGGCACATGCTGAAGACGGTGATCCTGATTTGATCAAGCGTAAACCAGATCAAGAAGACTGCGTGGTGTGTCATAATGCAGCACGAGTTAATGATTTTGGGTTTAAGCCGCTTGTAAACAGCGGTGCACACTAGGAGGACATAATGGCGATACGGGCTTCTTTAGGTGCTAAGATAACACTCTTAATCACCATCATTTCGTTTGTTGTGTTCTCTATACTTATCGGAACTTCAACATTTCTTCAGCGTGAGGGGATGTTGGAGCAATTAAGTGATTCACTGACACAGACTTCACAACTGGTACAGGAAGCGATTGAGCGCCCGATGGTTGTCGGCAATGATGAAGGAACGACTGCAGAATTCAGTCGCCTGCGGGATGAATATCCTGACATGAAGATTCATCTTGCAGATTACGCAGGCGAAGTAACGTATTCAACCCAGCAAATTAATGTTGCTAAACAGATAGCCGGGGTACTGCCTATTGATGGCTTTGCGGATGTTTCTAAACGGGCACTGCAAGAAAAGATAACAGAAAACTTGATTATAAGCGGTGGTAGTACCCCCGTTTTTGTCAGGGTCATTTCAATTCCTAACGCGCCTTCCTGTAAGCACTGTCACGGTGCTTCCAAGCCAATTCTCGGGCAATTGGTTATTACCAAAGACATATCAGGAACCATGAGTACTATTACCATGCAGATGTACGAGAACATCGCGATTTCTCTTACCGGGCTGATTGTACTCGTGCTGTGTGTTGTGTTCTTTATTCGCAAAGTCGTTATTAAGCCAATTGAGCATATTACTGCTGCATCTGACGCCATTTCAAATGGCGACTTCAATGCACAATTTTTGGTGGAAAGCGAAGATGAGCTCGGGAATTTATCTAACAACCTTGGGGGAATGGTTGAAAAACTTAAAGTCGAGCTTGGTTTTTCAAAAGGGGTCCTGCGTGGCATGACAGCACCAATTTTGATTTGTGATGTCGACCGAAACGTTACATCTACCAATCAGAAAGCCATTGATCTTATGGGGATTTCAGGAACACCTATTGATTATAAAGGTGTTCCGGTTTCTAAGTTTATCGTTAACGACCCTTGCTGTGATCGTATTATTAATGATGTAATTACGTCGTGTAAGCCTTCCACTGGTAATGAAGGTGATCTTGAAAACTTTGTGGGTGAACAGCTAACTCTTATTTTTGATGCTGCTCCTATCTATGACTTAGATGGAAAAATGCTTGGTGTCTTTGTGATGATAACAGATATGACAACCATGCGCAGGCAACAACGTAGGGTGGAAGAACAGAATCAGAAAATTACCCATGCAGCGAAGTCTGCTCAGGATATCTCAGAGCAGGTATCGTCTGCATCTGAGGAACTTGCCGCGCAGATTCGTCAATCCAGTAATGGTGCTGACGAGCAACAGAAACTAACAGGAGAATCTGCAAGCGCAATGACGCAAATGAATGCGTCTGTTCTTGAGGTTGCCCGTAATGCTTCTGATGCTGCGGAACTTGCTGCACAAACGCAGGAAAAGGCCGCAGAAGGTGGGCAGATTGTTGCTCAGGCTGTGGATAAAATTCATGCTGTTGCAGAGCAGGCACAGGCTTTGAAAGAAGAAATGAGTGTGCTTGGTTCCCGCGCTGATGGAATTGGTCAGATTATTACCGTAATTGAAGATATTGCAGACCAGACTAACTTACTTGCATTGAATGCGGCTATTGAAGCTGCGCGTGCTGGTGATGCTGGTCGAGGTTTTGCTGTGGTGGCAGATGAAGTGCGCAAACTTGCAGAAAAAACAATGAATGCTACTCGCCAAGTTGTTGAATATGTAGGTGCAATTCAAACCAGCACACACCAGAACGTTGAAGCAACTGAAAAGGCTGTTGAACTTGTAGGGGATTCTACGGAACTGGCTGCCCGCTCAGGTGAAGCATTGAAGTCAATTATGGGAATGGTAGAAGCAACTTCGGATCAGGTTCGTGCTATTGCCACTGCTTCTGAAGAGCAGTCAGCGGCAAGTGAACAGATCAACAGTTCTGTAACTGTTATCAGTGATATCTCTGAACAGACAGCTGCCGCTATGACGGAATCGACGGTTGCCGTTGAGGCTGTGGCACAGCTTGCGTTGGATTTGAATGGTATTATTGAGAATATGCGTTCTTAACTTGAAGGATAATTGCATTCTGCCGCACGTCGTAGTCTTCTGCTTTTTACTGGAAGGCAAGGTGATGGCGCCGGTCATTGTGCTTAGCAGGTTGCATAGATGAAATAAAAAAGGATGGAGCATGCTCCATCCTTTTTTTATTGTAAAATTAAAGTGCCTTTGAGGTGAAAGGCTTAACAGTCGGTTGCTTGTAGGAAGTGCTACCTTTCTGGTTGTTGAGTATTGTCTGAAATGCATTATCACGCTTGGCAGCTCTGTTGATGAATTCATCAGCTATTTTTGTAGGTCCGTTGCATTCGTTAACAAGGTAGTGCTGTAGATGCTCTGCTTCAGAAAAGCTCAGGGCTCCGTACAGCGTACGTCTGTTAGGGTAGTTGATATGGAATGTGGAGGACAGGATGAATTTTCCGATTGAGGTTTTGTACAGTTTCAGTTCCCACCAATTTGGAGTTACGCCCATTACTTCTCTGTCATCAAGGCTCACAAGTAACTCACCAGTAAATACTAGGTTTTCTTTGCCATTTCTTTTTAAGGAAACTGTCTGCATAGTAAGCTCCTGTGAAGATAAAACTTCTTATATTTAAAGTACTGGTAACGGCAGAAAAAAACGATAAAAACAAAACACTATTAATAGCTTCACCTAATGTCATAAAAAAAAGAGGACTATGAAAGTGTAGTGCTTTTTTTATGCAGGTGTAGCAATGATAATGTTTACACTGCCGTAACATACTAAATAGAAAAGAAGGTCGTATGGCGGGAAAACAAAGACTCGATAAAGGGAAAACGCGGGTGTTATAAAATGCAGATGCGCCGGAACTAAAAAGCTCCGGCGCATCGCAACCACAACAACAAACCAGTCAGGAGGGGAATCTATATTCCCCTATATATGTATCGCACCTAGGCGATTACAAACGTAATTAAATGCTCCCAGTTTGCTGGCTGTCAAAGCGTGAACGCAAAAAAACAGCCCCGCTAAGCGGTGCCTAAATGGAAACGGTGTGACTGAAAAGTGGGACAGAGGACGGCAAAACGCAATATTGGTTTTATGGGTCCACTCTGTCCTTTTACCTGAGAGTTTCACTGCACTGGGAAAGCAGTTTGCTCCTTCGGTGCTCCTTGCGGAGTCTCTCCAGAGGCTCGTCCGAGCAGCAGTCCTTTTGCCTGAAAGAGTTACATCTTCGGCGCCGTTCCTTTTTTGGGGAAAAAAGGGGGTCTCTCCTGCTGTCTTCAACCGAGGTCCATATGTTGAGGCAGACTCTTATTTATCGTGGGCAAATATAAAACGCAACAGAAAATGCGTCATACTAGTCGAAATTCTTGTATTGCGGGAGAATGAAATAGACCCTGAAATATTTTATATAAAAAAACGCCCTGCTTTCGTTGAACAGGGCGTTTTCTTTTGCATTAGACTGTAGAACTGTAATGTGCAGTTCTTTAGACGACTTCGTTAGGGTAAATAGCTTCGTAGGATTTTTTGTATTCAGCAAATTTCCCTTCTCGAATAGCCTTACGCGCGCCTCGAACTGTGTCGAGGAAGTAGGTAAGGTTGTGAATGGAGTTCAGGCGGAAAGAGAGTAACTCTTTTGCATGATACAAATGGCGTAAATACGCACGGGAGAAGTTGCGACAAGTGTAGCAGTTGCAGTTTGGATCAAGAGGTCCGTCATCTTCCGCGTATTCTTTACGTTTAATGCTGATTTTACCCAGTGAGGTATACAGAGTTCCGTTTCGGGCGTTGCGGGTCGGAAGAACGCAGTCAAACATATCTATACCTGCGTTGATGCCGTTGATAATGTCGAGCGGGGTTCCGACACCCATAAGGTAACGGGGCTTGTCTTTTGGAAGCAGAGGAGCAGAATGGTATAAAATTTCCATCATTTTTTCTTTGCTTTCACCAACAGATAAGCCACCCAGTGCAAAACCGTCGAAATCTTCAGATGTCAGCTGTGCAATGGAACGTTCACGTAAGTCTTTGTGGAAGCCGCCTTGTGTGATGGCGAAGAGCAGGTTGTCTCCGGTGCCGCGAGGATATTCTTCACGACAGCGTTTAGCCCAGCGGGTCGTCATTTCCAGAGAGCGTGCTGTATACTCTTTATCTGCACCGAAACCTACGCATTCATCGAGCACCATCATAATATCAGAGTTCAGGTTGCGCTGAATCTGGATAACTTTTTCCGGTGTGAACAGATGCTTGGAACCATCCAGATGGGAACGGAAGGTAACGCCTTCTTCTTTGATTTTTCGCAAATCACTGAGGCTGAAGACCTGAAAACCGCCACTGTCTGTGAGGATTGGTTTGTGCCAGGAATTGAACTTCTGTAATCCGCCACGACGTGCTACAAGCTCGTCGCCCGGACGAAGGTATAAGTGGTAGGTGTTGCCGAGAATAATTTCGGCGCCAATATCATTTAAATCGTCAGGAGCGATGCCCTTAACGCTGCCTACCGTGCCCACAGGCATAAAGATAGGCGTCTGCACTACGCCATGCGCAGTTTGCAGTTCGCCTGTACGGGCAGCTCCGTCCGTTGCGTGTAATGTAAATTCTCCGATGTTTGCCATGGCGGCACTATACGCATGAGGACATGCAAAGTCATCCCAAATCCTGCATCAAAAAATACGATTATGCTGCCAAGTAACATCCTAAAAGCAAAAGGCTGCTCCTGAATAATCCTCAGAAGCAGCCTTAAATTTACAGTTGGTGAGAAAAGTTATTTCTCTAATTTAATTTGATTTAAAATTTCAGAGGCAGAGGCAACCATGCCGCCAACATTTGCCATGTCAGCTGGAATGATCATTGTGTTGGATTTTTCAGCCATTTTACCGAATTGATTAATAAACTGTTCAGCAATTTTAAGCTGTGCTGCATCCTTACCATTAGGGCCGGACATAGCGTCTGCAATGAGGGAAATGCCTTTAGATGTTGCTTCCGCAATAAGGAGAATTTCCTGTGCCTGACCGGCTGCTTCGTTAATTTTTTTCTGTTTTTCACCTTCAGAAAGTTCAATTGCTTCCTGTTTGTAACCTTCCGCGCGGTTGATACGGGACTGTCTGTCACCTTCGGAACTGGCAATTTCTGCACGTTTTTCACGTTCAGCTTTCATCTGTTGTTCCATTGCATGCATAACGCTTTCCGGCGGGGTGATGTCCTGAATTTCGTAACGCATAACCTTGATGCCCCATTCACGTGCTGCTTCATCAACAGCACCAACAACAGCAGCATTAATGCTGTCGCGTTCTTCAAAGGTTTTATCAAGGCTGATCTTACCGATGGCAGAGCGCAGGGATGTTTGTGCCAGCTGGCTTGCAGCAAGGTAGTAGTCGTTTACGCCGTAGCAGGATTTCATAACGTCCTGCACTTGGATATAGAGTACTCCGTCGATTTCAACGACGACGTTGTCACTGGTAATGCAGGACTGAGATGCAATGTTGAGAATTTCTTCTTTGGTGGAACGACGATAGGCAACTTTGTCTACAAAAGGGATAAGAATATGCAGGCCCGCATCAAGTGTTTTAGAATACTTGCCTAATCTTTCAACAACGAAAGAGCTTTTTTGCGGTACAACAATAGCAGTTTTAATGAGTGTAATGAGAACGAGAACGGCAATAACTATAGAAGTAATAAGACTGGTCATGTTAATCCTTTTTAACAATGAAAGTATTGGGGTCGGATTCTTTTCGGGCGAGAATCGTTACAATTGTGCCGGAAGTGATTTCTTCCGTTGATTCAGCATTCCAGAAAGTACCCTGATATTTTATGCGTCCGGCTGTAGCACTTGTTATCGGCTCAGTAACGGTTGCTTTTGAGTTCAGTGCAGCGTCTGTGAATACTTCATTATCCACGGTATCCTGACTGAACATGCTCGGCATTTTTTTACGAAGAAGGATGAGCAGGGCGATGGAAGAGGAGAAAAAAGTCACGACTTGAAATGTCAAAGACATATCAAGCAGTGCTGCGCAACCGGCCAGCACGGCTCCTGCAGAGAAGAAGATAACAATGAAGGTTGGAGTAAACATTTCAATAAGGAAAAAAACTACTGCTAATGAAAACCAAGCCAGCCAGATAAAATTTACATCAAAATTTGTGTCAAACATCGAATGAATTCTCCATATTGCATTCTCTATATCGTGGTGACGTGACTATCACTACGTTGTAGTAGAGTAAATGGAAAATCTATGTTGAATTTTAAAAAAAATAAATAAACAGTGAATAGATAAAGCACATGCACATATTATAAATAGATGCGTTTTAGTTTTTTGCATTTATTGCTGTAAAAGAAAATGAAACGTTGCTTACGGAAATGTTTTATTTATACAGTGCTAAATGTACAAAGTTTTTGTGTAGAGGGGTATTGCATAATTGATTGTTAGTAGTTTTTGTAGCGGGCGTATGTGTCCATTACAGCGTAACGAACCCGATTTTCTATTTTGGCTAGAATTTGTTCAAGTGCCACCAGAAACGGAACGCCATGTTCCGGGGCACCAATGTCTGAAAAGTTCATATCGTCCATCATGACGCTAAAGTTTGCTTTTTGTGGTTTGGGCATTGAGCCACTGACTGACGGGCTGATGATATGCACATTTTTAATGACATATCGATTTCCGATTACATTAGCGTAGTCAATTTCTTTGCTTGGATTGGGCGGAAAGACCGGAGCTTCGGGAAGTTTTCGTCGTAAGTTCTGGAGTAACAGTGCAAAGTTATTTTCTTTACGCTGTGTTATAAACGCAATGTCCATATCCTTGATGGTAAGGTCATTGATAATGATGGTACCTGTACCAATGGATGATGGAAGCATATCCACATCAATTGCTCCAATCTGAATACAGTGTCCGCGAGGGAACCCAACCGGGTTACCAAGATAGACGTTTTGAAGTGAACCATAACCGGAGAGCGTAGATAACTTGGCATCCTCAAGCTGCACTTTTGATCCCATGACTCGAGGGCCAATGTAATGCACTGTTTTTTTGAGGATAGGATTAATAGAAACGGTAGTGTAAGAGCTGATACCTAAGGAAATTAATCCGGAGAGCAGCAGCAGTAAGAAAATCTTTTTCATGAAAAGAAACTCCTTGCCAAGTGTGTGTCGTTCTCACTTGGTATGATAGAATCGTGAACGTCTTGCAGCAAGGATTAAAGAAAAGAATACCAAGTCTACTAAAGAGTTGTTGCCTACACTTCCTAACTGTTTGAATAGGTTATGGTGGTGTTTAATAATGCTACAACATAAAAAAAGCCCATTCTGTTGAATGGTTACAACAGAATGGGCTTTTTAATGTGTTATTGAACGTGCGTGCCCTGTACCCCATGTGGGTTATAGAACACTATGGCTGTATATGGTGCGGCAGTAGAAGATATACAACATGGTCTAATGTCTGAAGAAGTTCAAGATATAGCCCCCCGCTTGCCATTGGAGGGCCGAAAAGTGCCGTCCGCTGGTTGCGTAGTGATTCTGTAGAAACAGTTTCCGGAAACGTTTTTGATAAGGTCATGGCAAGGCGTTCTGCTAGCAGATATCCTTTTACTCCCTCGTAAAAGAGATGCAGGTTGTGCATGAACTCATCAGAGACAGAAGCCCAGTAGTTTTCCGCAGCAGGAGTAGGCTGCATGGAGACAGCGGAGCATAGCCCGTTGTAGAGGTTATTCAGGTTTGCACCCGGAATTCCTGCCCGCCAGCCAATAAGCCATGAGTTTCTTGCAAAGAAAAGACAATGGTTCTTGCCAATTGTGACTATATCGTCAAATATCCCTTTTGCTTCCAGTAGCTTTTCATCTGTCCATTGCGGTGGCTCGGTTGAAGGATGCCAGTCTGTTACCAGCGTTTGTTTTGTGCTTACAGTACCTTCTGTGAGTGTGGCAATGATGTGGGCGAGCCAGGCATTTGCATCAGGAGAATTTGGTGTTTCAAGGTGCGTGTAGCTTAGCACATAACGGCCTTCACCGTATTTACCTGCAAGAATGCAGGGCTGACCTTCAAGAAATTCTGGACGAAGTTTGATGTCGTAAAGTGCTTCCCATTCATTGAATGTTCCAGGAGGCAAGGTGTTAAGTGGCAGGTCTGCAATCCAGAAATCATTATCAGGCGTTGTGTAGCTGGCTAAAATTTCGACATCAGTATTCTCTTTTGGAGAAAATTTTGCTGGCCACCAAACAGGAAGTGCTGGAGTTGCGGGAAAATTCTCTGGAATAAGGTCAGCCGCTTGGGAAATGTCAGCACCGATAGCGGAATGAAGGTGCCCGCTGACAAAGTGTTGTAAGCGGTTGGTAAATTTTGCCCGTTCCCATGGGCAGAGGTTAAGGCCATTTTTACCGGTAAGCCCGAGTCCTGCGCCGCCGCAGAAGCCTAAGTACTTTCCGCCATTAGCAACATATTTACGTATTTCCTCGATTCCCGTAGAACCAAGGGCGTCTGCTTTAAGTCTGGCGTTGCCTCCAGGAACAAGAAGTAGAGCTGGTGGGTTGCAAGAAAGCAATCCCTGCGCTATTTCTTCTCCCCGCACAATGCAATATGGAAGTTTCATTGCTTCCAGTGCCCGCCAGACGAGTAAACCCCATAGGTGGGATTCGTCCCATAATATATAGATGCTTGACATTGTCCTTCCGCTAATTAATCTGACTTTTTGCAGTCGTGGAAGCGCACTCTATCAAGCGAGGGCAGCGAGTGCAAATAATTACAAGACTAACTTGAAAAAGGGCAGTCCTCAATCGCGGTCAAGGAGAATGTTCTCCTTGCAGGTGCGGGGCTTAGCCCGCTTGCCGAAAGTTTAACGACTATGCAACGTTGGCTTAGGCGTATATAAGGTACAAAATCAGGCTGTTACATGCCTGAATACAATAACGAATTTGGAGTAGCAGTATGGCGGAAAACGCTCTTTCTAAGGGGTATGAATCTCAAACAGTTGAAGACCAGTGGCGAAAGTACTGGGAAGAAAACAACGTGTTTACACCGGATATGGATGCCGAAGGTGAACCATATTCTATTGTTATTCCGCCACCGAACGTCACAGGTGCTCTGCACATGGGGCACGCTCTTAACCTTACTTTGCAGGACATCCTTTGTCGCTACCAGCGTCAGAAAGGTAAAAAAGTTCTGTGGGTACCGGGCACTGACCATGCAGGTATTGCTACTCAGAACGTTGTAGAGCGCAAGCTTGCAACTGAAGGTTTGGGTCGTCACGATCTTGGCCGTGAAAAATTTGTTGAACGTGTGTGGGAATGGCGCGAGGAATACGGCAGCCGTATCCTTAATCAGGTTCGTAAAATGGGTGCATCCGTTGACTGGACCCGTGAACGCTTCACCATGGACGAAGGTCTTTCCAAAGCTGTTCGTAAAGTTTTTGTTGAACTTCACGAACAAGATCTCATCTACAAAGGCGACTACATCATTAACTGGTGCCCTCGCTGCCACACTGCTCTCGCAGATGACGAAGTAGATCACGCTAACGAACCGGGTGCTCTGCACTACATTAAATATCCACTCGCGGACGGTTCCGGCGATCTTACTATCGCGACCACCCGTCCTGAAACCATGCTTGCGGATACCGCTATTGCTGTTAACCCTGATGATGATCGCTTCAGTCATCTCATCGGTAAAAAAGCAATTCTTCCACTTGTTGGACGTGAACTCGACATCATCGGTGATAGTTATGTAGATATCGAATTCGGTACAGGTTGTCTTAAAGTTACCCCTGCCCATGACCATAATGACTGGGAACTTGGCCGTAAACATGGCCTTGAGGTGATGAACATCCTTAACGAAGACGGTACCCTCAACGAAGATACTGGTGACTATGCAGGTCTTACCTGCGTTGAAGCACGAGTGAAGATTCTTGAAGAGCTTAAAGCTGAAGGCTTCCTTGATCGTATCGAAGAGCACGAACACAGTGTTGGTCACTGTTACCGTTGTAAAACCATTGTTGAGCCGTTTGTATCCACTCAGTGGTTTGTGGCAATGACTAAGCTTGCTCCACGTGCCCGTGCAGCAGTGCCTGAGCTTACTCAGATTTTCCCTGAGTCATGGATTAAGACTTACAACCACTGGCTTGATAACATCCGTGACTGGTGTATTTCCCGTCAGATCTGGTGGGGACACCGTATTCCGGCATGGACATGTCAGGATTGTGGCGAGCTTATCGTCGCAATTGAAGATCCAACCACGTGTAAGTGCGGTTCCAAGAATATTGTACAGGACGAAGATGTTCTGGATACTTGGTTCTCTTCCGCACTCTGGCCGTTTACCACTATGGGCTGGCCTGACAAAACTAAAGAGCTGGACACCTTCTACCCGACTTCTGTACTTGTTACCGGTTTCGACATCCTCTTCTTCTGGGTTGCCCGTATGATGATGATGGGTCTGCACTTTATGGACGAAGTTCCGTTCCATCACGTGTACATCCATGCTCTTGTACGTGACGAACAGGGCAAGAAAATGTCTAAGTCGACAGGTAATGTTATTGACCCGGTTGAAATGATTGATAAATACGGTTGTGACTCCCTGCGCTTTACGTTGACCTCATTCGCAGCAATGGGACGTGATATTAAACTGTCCGAGCAACGCATCGACGGGTACCGTAACTTCTGCAACAAGATTTGGAACGCAGCTCGTTTTGCTCTGATGAACCTGCCGGAAGAAAAGCCTAAGACTTTTGCTTTTGAAGAAATTGACGGCGTACATCACCGTTGGATTCTTTCCCGTCTTGAGTCTGTGAAGAAAGATATGGATACTGCTATCACCAGCTACCATTTCAATGAATCTGCACAGATCATGTACAAGTTTATCTGGAACGAGTTCTGCGACTGGTACCTTGAGCTTATCAAACCGGATATGCGGGCAGGCGGCGAACGTGCAGAAAAAGCACAGTTTGTACTCTGGACTGTTTTGCAGGAAATGATGATCATTCTTCACCCTATTATGCCTTTCATTACCGCACAGGTATGGAGCGTATTGCCGGGAATCGAGAACAAAGATATTGCAACTGAGTTGTACCCTGAAATGCGTCCTGCATGTGAAAATGCAGAAGCTGAAGCAGCTATGACTCTTATTCAGGAAACAATCGTTGCAGTGCGTACTATTAAAGCAGAACTTAACGTTGCTCCGCAGACTCGCCTTAGTGTACTCATCCGTACCGCTTCTGATGAAGTAAAAGCGTTGTATGAAGATGCGATGGAAGTTATGCAGGCTCTTGCCCGCCTTGAAAACGTTGAGCTCGGCGCAGCCATAGAAGCACCAAAAGCTTCTGCTTCCAGCGTCGTTCAGGGTAACGAAGTAATCGTACCTCTCGAAGGTCTCGTGAACTTTGAAGACGAACTTGCCCGACTCGACAAAGAGCTGGGTAAAGTTGAAAAAGATCTCAAACAGGCTTCCGGTAAGCTTCGTAACGAAAGCTTCGTTAACAACGCTCCGGCTGCTATCGTTGAAAAAGAAAAAGCTCGCGCTGCAGAACTTGAAGATACACAGCAGAAACTGCTTAAGCTTCAGAAGCGTCTTGTTGACGCAATGGGCTAGCAGCACGTTACGTCGTTAAGCTGACAACTCGATAGAACAGTTGGAGTAAAAGTTGCCTGCGGCGCTTTTGTCTCCGACATGCTGGGGATATAATCCCCCCTTGCCTCTTGGCGAGCCGCCGGAGGCAAACAGCTGTGCTGTTCCATCAAGTAAGAGAAAGTTATTATCAGGGAACCGGAGGAAACTCCGGTTCCTGATTATTACCGGAGGAATGATGAAAGTTTACCTTATCGGTGCTGGTCCGGGCGATCCCGGCCTGCTGACAATTAAAGGCCGTGATATTCTGAGTACCGCAGACGTTATTGTATACGACTATCTTGCGAACGCTGAATTTCTTTCTTACGCAAAGCCTGATGCCGAAATTATTTATGTAGGCAAAAAGGGCGGCGACCACACATTGAGTCAGGAAGGTATCAACCAGCTTATCGTTGATAAAGCGAAAGAGGGTAAGTCTGTTGCTCGCCTTAAAGGTGGCGACCCATACATGTTCGGTCGTGGTGGTGAAGAAGCACAGGAGCTGCTTGCCGCCGGCGTACCATTTGAAGAAGTACCGGGTATTACCTCTGCTATCGCGGGCCCTGCATATGCAGGTATCCCATTGACTCATCGTGATTATGCTTCCTCCGTGTCCTTTATTACTGGTCACGAAAACCCAGACAAGCCTGGCTCTTCCCATAACTGGAAGGCTCTTGCTACCGGCACATCTACTCTCGTGTTCTTTATGGGCATGAAGAACCTGCCGCATATTTCTAAGCAGCTTATCGAAAACGGTATGGACCCTGAAACTCCGGCAGCACTTGTGCACTGGGGTACAACAGCGAAACACCGTTCCATGGCTGCAACTATCGGAACACTTCCAGAGGAAGGCGTAAAGCAAGGCTTTACCTCTCCTTCCCTTATTGTTGTCGGTAACGTCGTTAAGCTTCGTGATGAACTTAACTGGTTCGAACAGCTACCATTGCGTGGTAAAGGCGTAGTTGTAACCCGTGCTCGTGAGCAGGCAAGCGGTATGGCAAAATCCCTTACTAAGCTTGGCGCTAACGTAATCCAGTTCCCGACTATCAAAATTGACCCGCTTGCAGACTACAGCGAAGTGCACGCAGCAATTAAATCTCTTAATGAGTACGAGTGGGTTATCTTCACTTCCGTTAACGGTGTAAAGCATTTCTGGAACCAGCTTGCAGTGCTGGGACTTGATACCCGTGCTCTCGGTGCCAGCAAGATTGCTGCAATTGGTCCGGCAACAGCAGATATTCTACGTGAAAAAGGCATAGAGCCTGATTTCATTCCAGAAAAATATGTTGCTGAAGGCGTTGTAAAAGGTCTTCTTGAGCGTGGTATGGACGGTAGCAAGGTTCTGCTTCCACGCGCGAAAGTTGCTCGTGAAGTTCTTCCGGAAGAACTCCGTAAGGCCGGTGCACAGGTAGATATCCTTCCAGTATACGAAACCAGACCAGCAGAAGAACAACGCGAAGAAGTGCTTGAGCTCCTCAAAAATGGTGAACTTTCCTGCGTGACGTTCGGCTCTTCTTCTACTGTGGAAAATTTCTTTGACCTTGTGTCTCCTGACCTTATCAAAGAACACCGGAGTCATGTGAAGCTTGCTTCTATTGGCCCGATTACCACAAAAACACTTGAGCGGTTCGGATTTACTCCGGATATCGAACCGGAAGATTACACCATACCTGCACTCGTGGATGCGTTGGTAGAAAAACTGTAGACCCTTATGTTTTTTATGGGGCTTCGGCGGCTGGGCTGGAATTTTTAGGAAAAGGCTTTTCCCCTGATCCCTCTTGAAAACTTTTATTAGCGAGGCCAGCCTATCATAGGGCCGGACTTGCGACTTGCTGAGCCCAATACCTTTTGTCAGATTGGTGTGATGGGCAATACGATTATAGAAAGAGGATAGAGCATTTGCTCTGTCCTCTTTTTTTTGTGCGTATAAAAGATGCAAATTATCAAAGAATAAAACGGTGAGAGTTATTACGCTACCTAGCTGAAATCATATTTTAAAATCAGTATGTTTTAGGGAAGGGGTGCGCATGACTTTTACACCGAGAAAGCGGGTGCTGGTAACAGGTGGTGCAGGGTTCCTAGGAGCACATTTATGTAAGCGGTTGTTGGAAAAACAATGCGAAGTCGTGTGTGTGGATAACTTTTTCACAGGAACAAAGGAGAATATCGTCCACCTGCTCAAGGATCCGTATTTCGAATTACTTCGGCATGACATAACATTTCCCCTTTATGTAGAAGTGGATGAAATTTATAATTTAGCGTGTCCGGCATCGCCCGTGCATTATCAATATGACCCTGTCCAGACAGTGAAAACAAGTGTGCATGGTTCTATTAATATGCTGGGACTTGCAAAGCGCACCGGGGCGAAAATATTTCAGGCTTCTACTTCTGAAGTCTATGGTGATCCTGAAGTCCACCCGCAAACAGAGGACTATTGGGGCAAGGTAAACCCTCGGGGAGTACGTTCCTGCTATGACGAAGGCAAGCGCTGTGCAGAAACTCTTTTTTTTGATTACCAGCGCCAGCATAAGGTTCGTATTAAGGTCGCTCGGCTCTTTAATACGTATGGCCCTCGTATGCATCCTCATGATGGTCGTGTAGTGTCTAATTTTATTGTTCAGGCTCTTAAAGAGGAGCCTGTCACTATTTATGGAGATGGAACACAAACTCGTTCGTTCTGCTTTGTGGATGATCTGGTGGAAGGTATTATTTGTCTCATGGACAGGACAGAAGATTCGTTTGGCGGACCTGTAAATTTGGGTAATCCAAATGAAATAACCATTCGGGAGTTAGCCGAAACCGTGGTTAAACTTACTAATTCAAATTCCGGATTAGAGTTTACGTCGTTGCCGAATGATGACCCGAAACAGCGAATGCCGGATATCAGCCTTGCCCGTGAAAAGTTGAAGTGGTCTCCTGTTACAACTCTTGAAGATGGACTGCAGAAAACTATTGAATATTTTAAAAACAAAAAAGAATAAAAAAAAGGGTGGAATAATACTCCACCCTTTTTTTTGAGGTTATCTATTGTGTCGTCACAGAGCATCCCCAGTGCTCTATGCCTTCTCTCCCACAAGTTTTTCTTCTTTTTTCGGCTTGGTTGAGCGTGACTGAATCACTTTGGAGTTCGGTTCCACGTCATGTGTAATCCAGACGTTACCGCCGATCATTGTATCGTGTCCGATAGTAATGCGTCCGAGTACTGTTGCTCCTGCGTAGACAGTTACGTTGTCTTCAAGGATCGGGTGGCGGAGATTGCCTTTAACAAGTAATCCTTCATCATCTTTAGGGAAAGATAAAGCACCGAGAGTTACTCCCTGATAGATGCGACAACCTTTACCAATGATGCAGGTTTCGCCGATAACAACGCCCGTACCATGGTCGATAAAGAATTCTTCGTCGATCTGTGCGCCCGGATGAATGTCGATTCCGGTGTTGGAGTGTGCCATTTCGCTGATGATACGGGGAATAATTGGCACTTCAAGTTTGTAAAGTTCGTGTGCAATTCGATGGTGAATCATTGCAGTCATAGACGGGTAGCAGAAGATAGTTTCACCCGGAGTTTTTGCTGCAGGGTCACCTTCGAACGCTGCTTTTACGTCTGTGGCAAGGAGTCGGCGAAGCGTTGGTAGAGACTGAAGAAATTTCATTGCAGTAACGCGGGAGTGTTCTTCGCAACTTTGGCATTCGTCAGCAAAATCAGCGCAAATGAAGCAGCCGCCGCGTTTAATCTGTTCTTCAAGGATTCTGTAGATAGAATCGAGGTTGGCAGACAGATGGAAACGCATGGATTCAAGACGTACTGTTTTATCTCCGAAATAACCGGGGAAGAGGGCAGCCTTGAGGCGTTCTACCAATTCATGCAATGCCTCTGTTGAAGGCATTGGTGCATCATGTTTGGAACGATGGTATACCGCAGCGTAAGATTCTGGAGCGCAGAGTTCTTCAACTACTTTTTCGAGTTCTTTCATGTTGTGCTGCCCCAGTTCGGCGTAGTTACGTTGCATTTGGTCTCCCTTACGAGTTTGCTAGTCAGCTTCTGTAAAAAGCGGGGTTGAAAGGTAGCGTTCTGCTGTGTCACAGATGATGAAAACAATACGTTTCCCTTTGTTTTCCTGTCGGGCTGCAACCTGCATTGCTGCATATGCGTTTGCGCCTGAAGAAATGCCGCACATAATGCCTTCTTCTTTCATAAGACGGCGTGCCATAGCAAGGGCATCTTCATTGGTTACGCGTACGATATCATCAATGATGCTTGTGTTGAGCACTTCCGGTATGAATCCCGCCCCGATACCTTGGATGGCATGAGGGCCGGGGGTACCGCCGGAAAGAACCGGTGAGGCATCCGGTTCGACAGCGATGCATTGGATGTTTGGGTTGTGCTTTTTGAGGACTTCACCAACACCTGTGATGGTACCGCCAGTGCCGACACCTGCAATAAAAATATCAATGTTCCCGTCGGTGTCTTTGAGGATTTCTTTTGCAGTTGTTTTGCGGTGTATGTCGGGATTTGCTTCGTTAGCAAATTGTTGGAGATGGATAGCATTCGGGTTTTCTTGAGTAATGCGATTCGCCTCTTCCACGGCACCTGTCATGCCTTTTTCAGCAGGGGTAAGGATAAGTTTTGCACCGAAACCTTTAAGAAGAGAGCGTCGTTCCATACTCATGGATTCGGGCATAGTGAGAATAAGCGGAAAGCCTTTTACAGCGCAGGTAAACGCAATACCGATACCAGTATTGCCGCTTGTAGCTTCAACAAAGACTGTATTTTCATTTGTCTTTCCTGAATTGATTGCTGCTTGAACCATGTTAAAACCGATACGATCTTTAACAGAAAAGCACGGGTTCATTGATTCCAGTTTTCCTACAACTTCGGCTTGTACTCCTTCAGCGATATGATTGATGCGTACAAGCGGTGTATTGCCGACAAGGTCGATCATAGAATTTGCGATCTTCATGCTAGTTACCTCATTAGATGAAAAAAAAGGGTCGGACTAACCACGTGTGTTGTCCGACCCTGAAGCTTGTATCTTAGGGCCTGTTATTTACAAGAACAAGAACGGGGGGTACTTTCCTCATTTTTGTACGGAGAAATTTCGCGTAACCGCTTGATGATAGGAGGAAGCTCTTTGAGTACTACTTTGATCTCGTCATCACTGTTAAAACGTGAAAGTGAGAAGCGGATAGAGCCGTGCGCGAATGTAAACGGCACACCCATTGCGCGTAGCACGTGGGAAGGTTCCAGACTGCCAGATGTGCATGCTGAGCCGGAGCTTGCCGCAATGCCGTGGCCGTCCATCATGAGCAGAATTGCTTCACCTTCAACATGTTTGAAAGAAATGTTGGTGGTGTTAGGCAGCCTGTTTTCTGTGTCACCGTTAATAATAGCGTCCGGAATAGTTTTAAGAAGACCTTTCTCAAGAGTATCGCGCATGTGCTTAACGCCGGTATTCTCTATTTCCATGTTGATCTGTGCAAGTTCTGCTGCTTTACCTATGCCTACGATAGCCGCAGTGTTTTCAGTACCAGCACGGCGTCCGTGTTCCTGATGCCCACCACGGAGATGAGGACGGAACGATACGCCTTTGCGAACAAACAGAGCGCCGATACCCTTAGGCCCATGAATTTTGTGGCCGGAAAGGGATAGGTAGTCAACGGGAAGCTTCTCAAGATCGATGGTAATTTTACCAACAGCCTGCACTGCATCTGTGTGCAGCATGATACCGCGTTCTTTTACGATCTTAGCAATCTCATGCATTGGGAAAATAACGCCGGTTTCACTGTTAGCATACATAATGGTAACAAGAGCGGTATCCGGACGCAGCGCTCCACGAAGTTCTTCAAGGTCGAGTTGACCTTTTTCGTCCACATTGAGGTAGGTAACTTCGTAGCCGCGTTCTTCCAGATGGTGACAGACGTTTAGAATCGCAGGATGTTCAACACGGGTGGTGATAAGATGCTTCTTCTCCGGCTGTGCTTCGAGAGCAGAGTAGATTGCAGTGTTATCACTTTCTGTACCGCCAGCGGTAAAGATGATTTCATCCGGATGTGCATTTAAGAGAGACGCAAGGTTATGACGTGCTTTGGCGATATCTGAACTAACCTGACCACCGAACTTATGCATACTGGAAGGGTTGCCGTAGTAGTCTGTAAGAAACGGCATCATTTCCTTAAGTACTAAGGGGTCGATTTTGGTGGTTGCGTTGTTATCTAAATAAATTGTGTTCATTTTGATACCTCTACAACGCTGATTTCAGGTTCGACTTGCTCTTGTAATGCTTTTTCAACAACATTTTTGAGAGTAAGCTTGCTTGATGGGCAGCTAGTGCACATTCCGCGAAGTGCAACTTTTACGAAGTGTCCGTCGATGTCGATAAGTTCAACATCCCCACCATCCTGTTTGAGGCGTGGGCGAACCTCTTCGTTAAGCACTTTCATTACAAGCTGCATACGTTCAATGTTGGAAAGATTTGGGTGTGGTCTGTCGTCCGGAAACTCACATGCGGCAACTTTACCAGTAGCTTCGTCAAGAAGGAGCTGGATTTCGTCAATGCAGTTACCGCAACCGCCACCGGCTTTGGTATAGTGAGTGACTTCTTCAACGGTTGTAAGTCCGTTTTCTTCGATAGTGCGCAGAATCATCTCATCAGTGACACCGAAGCAATGGCAAACGATATTACCTTCGTGTTCCTTTGCTTCAATAGGTTCACCGCGGTAGGTTTTTATCGCAACATCTAACGCTTCATGCCCCATAACAGAGCAATGCATTTTTTCTTCTGGGAGACCGCCGAGGTAATCAGCGATTTCTTTATCGGTAATTTCTGCTGCTTCGTCGAGAGTTCTGCCCTTCAGTAATTCAGTAAGTGCAGAAGACGATGCAATAGCGCTGGCGCATCCGAATGTCTGGAATGTGGCGTCAACGATACGGTCATTGTCATCTATTTTAAGAAAGAGTTTGAGCGCGTCACCACATGCGAGGCTTCCCACCTCACCAACAGCGCTTGCGTCTTTCATTTCTCCTACGTTTCTAGGATTTAGGAAGTGCTCGCGCACTTTGTCAGTATATTCCCACATTACAAGTATCCTCCGGATTCAGTTCAAAAGTATTGTGAGCGCATCTTGAAGTATAGTAACGCAAAAGGGGTTAGGGAAGAGGCTAACACTTTTTTTTTTAAGATGGCACAGGGCGTTTTGGGCTGAACCCGTGTTTATTGATATTGTACGGCCATAATAAGAGTATCTGAGGCTGCCTGAAATGCAGACTATATTTTTATTGGTCGACGACTAAATAATGCCGTGTCCGCTTAATATTTCAATAAACCGTCTGAACACATTCATATCTATTTGCGTTGACATCTCTTCCTTCATAATTCGCAATGTCCTGAATGCATCAGTACCTTCAGAATATGGTCTTGAAGAACGGATGGCATCATAGATATCTGCAATAGTTACAGCGCGGACAGGAAGCGGGATGTCCGCATCTTTGAGCCCACATGGGTAGCCTGAACCATCAAGTTTTTCGTGATGAAAGAGTATGCAGTTGAGTGCATCTTGAGAAAGAGGCAGTCGTGCGCATACACCGGCACCATGGATAGGGTGGGTATTGATGTACAGTCGCTCTCTATCTGTGAGTTTCCCAGGTTTACCGAGAATGGTTTCAGGAATTTTCCTTTTGCCAATGTCATGCAGAATAGCACCCAGACCAAACTGCACCATGTCTCGTTCGGCAAACGAATATGTTTGTAAAATCAGTTGAGAATATACAAAAACATGAAGTGAGTGTGAGTACGTCTGGTAATCATGGGCGATAATCGAGCCCATGGTCTGCAGGGAATTCTCCAGAGTAAGGAAACTTACACCCTTTGTTACAAATTCAAATACCCTGTCGAACTGGCTTCTATCTATATGTGGAGGAAGTTCTTCAGTAAAAATTTCTTCAACGATACCTAAAGACGTTTCATAGAAGATTTGCGCCCTTGCAGGTCTGGGAATTTTTTCGTCGAGCAGGGTTTCGCCAAGAAGTGATGTAATGTGGTTAAAATATTCTGGTCGTTGGTCATGCCTGATGTATACATTCTTTCGGCCGCTGTTGAGCAGGATTCTTTCATGGTGCTCGGTGAAGCTGTCTCCAGCTTTGGCATACAATGCAAATGAATCGTCACTGCGGATATAAATGTCGTAGTTCCCACGGGTCGAACGTAAGACCAGTGAAGGCAAGACGGGGAAAAAGTCGTGCGACAATTCCTCTCTAGGAGGTGCTTGGGGAACAGCTTGTGTCATTACCTGATGTAGCCTGTAAGGTTGTAAGCACAGATGTTACGATCTAATCTACGAAGCTTTTAGCTTGGGGGAAGCATGGGCAATTAACGTAGTACGGGGAAAATAAGGGGAATTTATTTGCACCGTAATTAGTTTGTAATGTCATGTTAAGTGCTTAAGTTAGAACGTCCTCACCTACTTTTTATGAAAAAGCTATTATGTCTGTTTCCAGACGTGCTTTTTGTGTTCTGCACAGCTGGGGAGGTGTGGCAGAACGTTGCATATAGTGTAACTTTGGTGAGTATTACCTACATTCCATCCTTTACCAATGTGACAAAGGATAATTCTAACATTTGAAATTTTTTTACCGTGGTTAACACTGTATGAAGGTATTAACTGACAGTAAAAAGCAGAATGTTTGATTCAGTAATCAAAGATAAGGGTTAAAAATGGAAGTACAGTGTGAAACTGTATGCATCTTTGAAATAAATTATAGTAAGAAAAATTATAAAAAAAGTAACTGTATGTTGCGCTATCTTTTATAATTTGTCTATGACGAAAATTCTTATGATGTAAAGATACTATCGTAGTTTAAATATATTCCTATAATTTTAAAAAAGTAAAAATGAGCACGATCAATTTTATGTGTGTAAGAATGGGTAGTATTTTTTTATATAAAAAAGGTATTCTATTTCTTATGGTTATATAAAGAAAAGAGGTTGTTTTTTAAATTCAGATTTTCTATATTTTTCTGGAAGTAGATATTCATACGTTCATTTTAATGGAAGATTAGTACTGGTCAGTAGAAAGTTAAACATTTTTAACAATAAAAACTCTCTGTTTTTACTATTTTCACAATGTTTTTTTACTACATAAAATACATGTTCTTTAATACAGACGTTTTTATATTGTATATTCAAAAAAGTAGTCTGTAGGAATGCACTGTTGCTGTAGTTAGAAATTTACTGTTGTATAAATGAGTGATTGTTATTTTTTTAAGTCAACCTAATGCCATGATATAAAAGATTATTTTATTTTTAGGTTAAAGTCTAGAATCTATGTTGTCCGTTTATCTCTTTTATTTCTAAAGTGATGAGTAGCGAAAAGTACTCTAATTCCGGGGGGTACAGAGCTTTTCGAAATTTGTGAGCGAAGATAAATCAAATTACGTATGTGAAATTACGGAACAGGTGCTATAAATAGTTTGATGCGAAAAGTACCTTTTAACGCATAAAAAAATACTCAGGCAGCTCTTAATCCCTGACGAGCCTAAGCGGGCATGCTGATGAAAACATCCTGCTCATTCCTTTTCCACTGCTGTATTCCCAATCCTTATAATGACAAGAAACTGCAAGGGGGATGAGCTATCAGTGATAGTTAGAGTAGACCGTAATGCGTGTATAATCGTTATTGATTATTTTTCGTACTCGTTTCAAAGACGGAAGAGATTTGGTACAAAATAAAGTTCTTCTTTCTTTGCCTGTTCAATGTGTTTTCTTTTTAGTACCAATGGGCTGGGGTTATTTTTTTGGGAGCAAGTACCGTTTACTATGCAACATTTCTTTCGTAAATTTTTTCACTTTATTCATCCTGAGACTCGCTTCTTTGCTGTTGATCTGGCTATGTATCTTGCGGTGATGTCAGTTTTTCTCTGGAGCATTTTCTCTGGAGCTGAGGCTTCCGGTTACAACTGGCAGTGGAATAGAGTTCCTCGCTATATCTTTACTTTTACAGACGGGACATTCCATTTTGGACCGTTACTTACCGGCCTTGGTATTACTCTTGAAATAACATGTTATTCTATGGTGCTGGCGTTTCTGTTTGGCTTAACGGCAGTGCTTTTAAGATATTCCAAGTCGATAATTGCCCGCTACATTGCTCTTCTTTACGTTGAGCTTATTCGTAATACTCCGCTCATGCTTCAGGTTCTGATAATGTATTTTGTTATCGCTCCGGTTTTGGAGATGGAACGCTTTCTTTCTGCTGTCCTTGTTCTTGCCCTGTTTGAGGGAGCGTATATTGCAGAAATTTTTCGGGCAGGTATTGGCTCTGTTCCGAAAGGACAGTGGGAAGCTGCTGAAAGCGTGGGGTTGAGCCGTTTTCATATATATAGGCTTGTTGTGTTGCCGCAGGCTATTCGAGCTACATTACCCCCATTGACTGGTCAGGCTGTATCTTTAGTAAAAGATTCTGCCTTAGTATCCGTTATCGCAATTTACGATTTGACAATGCAGGGGCAGGCAATCATTTCAGAAACCTATCTTACTTTTGAAATTTGGTTTATAGTGGCTCTAATTTATTTATTGATTACAGTAAGTTTGTCTTTTGTTGTACATTTTTTAGAGAAAAAATATTCGTACGATTTTTAAATGCAGAGTCTATGAAAAGAGGAGAATTAACGTGGGAAAATCAGTGCTGAAGGCTGTAGTTGCGTTACTTTTGGTAGTGGCATTTTGCATTCCTGCTTCTGCTCAGAATTTGATGTCGGAGTTGAGTAAGGAAAGCGTAATTTCAAAAGTTATAGAACGGAACAAACTGCGTGTTGGCTTCTCAACATTTGTTCCTTGGGCAATGAAAGATAAGAATGGCGATTTTATCGGGTTCGAAATTGACGTAATGACAGAGCTGGCAAAAGATCTCGGTGTTGAGATTGAATTTGTACCGACTACGTGGTCTGGTATTATTCCTGCGCTACTTGCAGACAAATTTGATGTAATTATCGGTGGAATGTCTGTAACTACCCAGCGAAATCTTAAGGTTAATTTCTCAGCTCCTTACGACTATACCGGCATCGGCATTCTAGCTTCTCTCAAAAAGGGGGGCGACATTCACTCCTTGGAAGATGTTAACAAGGAAGGTGTAATCATTGTTGCCCGCATTGGTTCAACACCTGCTGCTGCAGCAAAGCAATATTTTCCTAAAGCGGCAGTACGACTTTTTGAAAAAGAAACGCAGTGTGTGCAGGAACTTATGACGGGAAGGGCGACCGTGATGCTGGCCAGTGCTCCACTTCCTGCATTTAAGGCATATGAATTTCCGAAAAAGCTTTTTGTGCCGGTAAAAGGTACTTTTACCAAGGAACCTATCGCATTTGCATTGCGAAAAGGTGATCCTGATACCTTGAATGTTCTTAACAACTGGATTCGTATTAAGCAGGATTCCGGATGGCTTAAAGCACGCAAAGACTACTGGTTTGAAGGTAAGCAGTGGGAAAACATGCTTAAATAGTCAGGGTGGTATCACGTTTGATATTGAATTGAAAAATTATATTTAACACTGTGGCGGACTTGTTCCGCCACAACTTTCTTATGCAGCATAAACGATACAGACCTGTTCTTCTTGACTACATCCTGTTGGCATTCATCGGCGGTAGCATTCTCTATTTTTTCTGGAAGCTGGAGAATGAACTGCAATATGAATGGAGATGGGCAACCATTCCGCAATTTATTTTTAAAAATACGAATGGAACATGGGAGCCTAACTTCTTGCTTGAAGGATTGTTGACCACAATTCGTCTGAGCATCTGGGCAACGATCCTTGCCTCTGTTGTCGGTGTTGTGATGGGGCTTGCCAGAGTAAGCCAGAGCTGTTTTGCTCGGATGATTTCCCGAACCTATGTGGAAGTTGTTCGAAATATGCCGCCCATCGTGCTTATCTTTATCTCGTACTTCTTTTTGTCTGCTCAGCTTACCCGCTATTTTGCCTTGGATACAATGGTTCAGGATCTTCCATCATGGTTATACTCTGCCATCTCCATTTTATTCAACAAGCCATCACAGCTTACGCAGTTTGTAACCGGAGTAATCACTCTTGGTTTATATGAAGGTGCATATATCACAGAAATTGTGCGCGGCGGTGTGAATAGCGTGCAACGTGGGCAATGGGAAGCCTCAGCATCACTTGGCTTCAGTCGTTTTGATCAGTTGAGGCTTGTTGTGTTGCCACAGGCGCTCAAAGTAATTATTCCACCATTGGCAGGGCAGTTTATTTCAACAATTAAAGACTCAGCAATTCTTTCCGTAATCTCTATTCAAGAGCTTACCTTCCAAGGGTTGGAACTCATGGCATCCACCTATCTGGTATTTGAAATATGGATTACTATTACCATGATGTATCTTGTGCTCACACTTGGTTGTTCGGTGCTTTCCCGTAGAGTAGAACGCGCATTGGAGTGGAAGAACTAGTTGCTGTTTTATTTGAAAAAAACAGTTGCGGCTTAACTGTCTTAGTCGAGTGCAATGAGAAATATTTTAGTTACAAAAAATCCGTCCGTCTTTATTAAAGACGGACGGATTTTTTTGTAACCTAGTGCAGTTTGTAAAAACGCTCCGGTGTCATAGCGCCGGCTAGTTGGTCAAGACGGCCTTTAAGGGCTTTTATTTCATCATATCCTTGGGTTCGTAAGTATGTGTAAGCCATTGAGGCACGGAAACCGGAGAGACAGAAGGTTATGATGAACTTATCACGCGGTACTTCAGCCAGACGGTCTGGAAGTTCATTTAACGGAATATGTTGTGCAAATGAAAACGCAAGCGTTTTTGCTTCTTCGTGTGTTCGGACATCCAGAAAGACGAAGTGATCGTGATCGATAAATTTACTGGCTTCTTCGACGGTTATCCCATATTCACCAGCAACCAGAAAAGCTATGTCCATCTCGCGTAAAACGTCTGAGAGTTGTGGGCAGACATCAATGTATTCTTCCATGTGGAACTCCTAGTATAATCAGAAACTCTTTTGTGTCGGGATATTGTCTTCTTAGAGCCTTGTAGAGTCAAGCTACAGCATGTACTCTTGTAACGATAACCTTGTTAACTAAAATTATTTGCAGGATTTACTATGGGTAGTTCTTTAGGCACGAGGCATATTTCTTCGTTGATTCAGTTTGTGACCCGGGGCATGTGGCGTGTTGATGTAAAAGAGTTACCGCTTGTTCAGCGACGTGCAGTACTTTTTTGCAGGCGGCTTTCCGTTGTTTTTAGTGGTTTCTTTTTAGACAATTGTATGCTGCGGGCGACCGCACTGGCCTATACGACTATACTATCTATTGTGCCGTTTCTTGCCGTTGTATTTTCTATTTCAAAGGGGCTGGGCGTACAGAATAGCGAAACGTTACGGTTTATTCTGCTAAATGCTTCTGCCGGAAATGAAAAGGCTGTTGATTTCCTTCTACAATATGTGAACAACACTGATGTGACCACGTTGGGAGTGATCGGTGTTGCAACATTGCTTTTTACGGTTATTTCTTTGATGGGGAACATTGAGGCAGCATTTAATACGATATGGAATGTAAAGTATGGCCGAACCATGTGGCGCAAGTTTACAGATTTTTTCTCTATTGTTCTTGTTGCTCCCGTGTTGCTTGGTGTTGCGGTAAGTCTTAGTGTAACAATGCAGCATGATTCTATATTTCAAGATTTGTTAAGCATTGATGCGATAAACTATGTTTATTTTCAAATTCTAAAATTAGTGCCTACCGTTATGATCTGGTTCCTGCTCTTTTTCGCGTATGCTTTTATTCCTAACCTGAAAGTTCAGGCAAAAAGTGCGCTTGCTGGTGCACTGGTTGGCGTAATTTTATGGAAGAGCGTTGAAAGCGTGTATATTTCGTATCTTGTCGGTGTGAATAATTACAACGTGATCTATGGCAGTTTTGCACAACTCCCACTTTTTCTTGTCTGGATTTATATCAGCTGGTTGATTGTGCTGTTTGGTGTGGAAATATGTTATGCAATTCAATACGGTTCAACGGAAGAAGATAAAATGTTGTCCGGCAAAACGAGTTGTTATGAAAAAGCGATACTTGCCACTGCAGTCATGACTGCACTTGCCAAAACATATGGAAAAAATGAAGGCGCTGTGAGTGTGAACTCTCTGAGCGAGAACCTCCAAGTTTCACAACTTCTTGTCGAAGATGTACTCTGCGTGCTGGAGGAGAAAGGGTTTGTTGCAAAGATTGAAGCAGATGAAGCAATGTATATTTTGGCACGTCCAGCTGCATCGACGAACATTTCAGATGTGATCACAGCCGTTGCGCAATACCATCCGGAGCGGGTAATGGAGTACGCGATGCATGGACACTCTGAGTCTGTGGTCATTGTTGAAAAATTATATGAACAACTCGCTAGTGGTAATGACTGTACCCTCGCTGAGTTGTAGCAAGAGTATTGGCTGCCGGCGTTTGCTCGAAGAAGGCCCGCCGGAAGCAAGATCTGACGGATAATGAAAACAACAAAGCCCAGAGCGTTTCGCTCTGGGCTTTGTTGTTTCTAACATTCAGCTTCATTTTTGCTTTGATCGGCAACAAGCTGTCCGCATGCTGCTTTGATATCCGCGCCTTTTGACTGCCGGATAATGGCTGTAACGCCTTTGTCCCAGAGAACTTTCTGGAACTTGAGCACAGCTTCTTCTGAAGGAGCTTTATACGGGTCGCCCTCAGACGGATTGTAGACGATGAGGTTAAGTTTTGATTTGGTTTGGGAGATAAGCTTAACGAGTTCGCGTGCATCTTCCACAGAATCGTTCACTCCGCCGAGCAGGAGGTATTCGTATGTAATACGTTCTCGTGTTTTGAGTGGATAGTTCTTAAGGGCAGTCATGAAATCATCAAGTTTCCAGCGTGCAGCCTTAGGCATAATTTTAGCGCGAACGTCCTGATTCGGAGCATGCAGAGATACTGCGAGGAACGCAAGGCCGGATTCGCCAAGTTCGTATAACCCCTTCTGAATACCACAGGTGGAAACAGTTACGCGGCGCGGAGAAAATGCAAGGCCGAGAGTGCTGTGCATAGTGTTGAGAGACTTGAGGAGATTCTCCAGATTCAGCAGAGGTTCGCCCATGCCCATGAACACGATGTTACGCAGGATAGGACGTTCTGCTACATCGTTGAGGTAATGGCGCGCAACGAGTACCTGCCCGAGGATTTCACTTTGGGTCATGTTGCGTTTAAAACCCATTGTACCGGTGGAACAGAAGGTACACGCCATGGCGCAACCTACCTGACAGGAAAGACACTGGGAGTATCTTCCCTTTGAGCCGGGAATAAGCACGGTTTCCACGAGAGCATCGTCATGTAGTTTTAAGAGAAATTTGATCGTGCCATCTTTGCTTTTCTGGGAGGTAACAACTTCCGGCCAGCGGATGTATGCTTCTTCGTGCAGGCGAGCGCGAACAGCTTTGGAGATGTTGGTCATCTCATCGAAAGATTGAACGTATTTGTTCCACAGCCACTGCCAAACTTGCTTGGTGCGGAACTTTTTTTCCCCGAGTTCTACGAGGAACTCTTCAAGCTCTTCATATGAGAGATCAAGAATATTAACCATGACGGCCCCTTTTATCCGGCATTATGTACCGGTGAATATGTGGATGAACGCAGTGCGCCATCGCCACAGACTCTATATACATTAACGGTTGACCTGTGAAGAGGCGGTAGAAATCTTTGCGTATTTCGAAATGGTAAGTCTTGCCGTCTGCTCACCGTGTTCCATGTCTGCTGTAAAATAACTACTTATTTTTTAAAGAGAATAGTGATATGTGAATATAGTTTTCTTGTGTGGGTATAATTGTTCTACCGCTATGGAGGAGTGCTGTGAGACGTATGAGCAACTGTATGGTTGCGATTATTTTTTTACTTTGCACTGCGACTGTGCAAGTTGTTGCAGATGATGTTTGTTTGAAGCAAGTTCCGGCAATACGTAGTGTAGATATGGAGCTATATACTTTTTACATGAAGCATAGTCAGGGGCTGGAACTGTGTTGCGCTACATGTCCTGCCCAGTCTGAAACGTTCGAAAATGCCTCGGGGATTTTTGCTGTCCTGCTTGATGATGCGGTATCATCTATACGCGGACAGTATAATGATGTTGTAGATTTTCAGAAGCTTGACTCTGTGCTGCTTACATCCAGTAAAAAAACGTATTCTCAGTCTGCTGGATGTACGCCGTGTAGTTCATTGGCGAAAAAAATCCAGACATATTCAGAGTCCGGTCTTCCAACCGTAATGGCACGTACTGTGTTGCTTCATACCGAAAAGTATATACGGAATCCTGAACTTGAATTTAATGACGGCTTGGTATCCACCGCCCGTTACCAGTGGGTTGCCAGTGGCAAAAGGAGAACCTGTCGTGTTTCTATTCCGAAAACATGGGGTCGGGTCGGGTCAGACACTGCTAACCGTTCTTTTGAGTATCGGAGTGCATTGGGAACTGGCATTCCGTTTTTCTCCATTCAGTATGTTCCGGCAAAGCGTGTGCGGTCAGATGAAGGTATTATGCAGGAACTTCAGGGTCGAGTTTCTGCAGAAGTCTTGAAAAAACAGTTCGGGGGCGTGGAAATTTTGGCGCAAGGTATTCAGCGGCTTGGAGATATTCAGGGGATTTGGGTTATGTTTTCGGCGAAGGGGAAAGGAGACCGGAGCGCGGGATATTATTATAACTGGTATATGCTGGTTGATGGTACCGTGTTGGTCTTTCAGTCCGGCGTATGTGGTTCCAGCAAGTTTCCAACGATAGAGCAGGAACAGATGTTCCGGAAATATTATCAGACCCTACGAGAAATCGCTGTTTCTTCTGTGATTGGATAAGGTTTGTACTCCGGCGCGGTCAATTTAGAGCGCTGAGGTTTTGTGGCTTAAAAAAGCCCGTCATCGTGCATGTGATAACGGGCTTTACTTGTAACTAATAAAATCTGTTGCAATAAATTTTTATAATATGCGCATGAAAATTTCGGCAACGTCCTCTTTGCTGAGTGGTGCGATACGCCCGAGGTCACGATACGCGAACGCATTTTCAACAAGATGCGGGACATCTTTTTCTGTTACGCCCCAGTGGGAAAGACGTGATGGTGCTCCCCAAGTGGAGAATGCTGCACGTGTGGCATCGATACCATCTTGAATAGTTGCCTGTCCCCACACTGTCGCTGCAAATCTATTAAAAATATCTGGAGCTTTTGCGCAAACCTGCTGCATCCATGAAGGGAAGATAACTGCAAGGCCTTCCCCATGCGGGATATGCGGAAATCGTCCGCTAAGAGCATGCTCAAGTGCATGAGAAGTCCAGTCTCCGCCGGATAAGCCGCATCCCGTAAGTCCGTTAAGACTTAAGCAGGAGGCCCATGCGAGGTTGGCACGTGCTTCATAATTGGAAGGGTCGTGCTGCAGGGAATGCATAGAGTTAATGAGAGAAATGAGTAGTCCTTCACAAATGTTCAGGGTTGTCTCCTCATTAAAATATCCGGTGCGTTTGTCAGCAATGCGTCCGCGGAAATAGTTTTCCATAATGTGAGTCATTGCATCAATACCGCTACCTGCGGTGATTTTCCATGGAGCCTGCACTTGGTAGAGGGGATCTATCGCAGTTACCTTCGGAATCATGCAGTGACCGCCAAGACTCCATTTTTTTTGCAATTGCTCGTTGGTGATGACAGCTTTACCATTCATCTCAGAGCCAGTACCGGACAACGTAACAACAGTGTATACAGGTAAAGAACGCTCAACTGCTTTGCGGGATTCAACCCGTTCCCAGTAGTCATCAAGGTAGAAACCAGCAGCGATGGCTTTTGCAGCGTCAATAACACTGCCGCCGCCGACGCCTAGTACTGCCCCTACGCTGGATTTACGGGCAATATTTATTCCCGCTTCAATTTGCTCAAGTGAAGGGTTGGGTTTAATTCCCCAAAACTCGGTCCACTCCACGCCTGCTTCCTGCAATGAACGGGTTGTTGCTTCATACGCACCGTTATTACGGGCAGATCCGTTTCCCATAACAAGAAGAACGGAAGACGCTTCTTTCACAATATGCCAGCCAATGAGATCGACCGCGTCTTGACCAAAAATTACCTGAGTTGGGGCACTATAAGTAAAAGCATCCATGTTAATCACCTGATAAGAAAAAGTTACTGCCCAAAGTTATGCAGTGTCGACTATAGCGGGTAACTGGAGTGACGACAAGTCTTGTGATGCTTTATAGTATAAAAGGACATAACAGTAGTGTCTCTTTAATCCGGTAAAGTGACGATATTCTATAGGGAGAGTATAGCAGGAAAGGCGATAACGGTATTGCTATCCTGAATGTACAGCGTCTATTTTCCCGTTACGAATAAGTACTGTTCGATCCGATACAGAGCGTAGCCATTCTCTGTCGTGCGAAACAATGATCAAACTTGTTTTATGTTCATTTTTTGCGCGTACTGCTGCATTTCTGATGCGCTCAGCAGATTCTTCATCAAGAGAAGATGTAGGTTCATCCATCAGCAGTACACTTGGACGAATAACAAGACGTGCTGCAAGGGCTACTCGTTGCGCTTCGCCGCCGGAAAGTTCAAACCAGTTGCGGGTAAGGAAGATGGCTGGTGAAAGTCCTACTTCTTCCAGTGCAGAAGCTGCAAGGCCGGAAATATTTGAGATGCCCCGAACATGTAAACCGTATTCAATATTTTCTTGAACACTTCTCTTCAGCAAGTATGGTTGCTGGGTAAGCAGTGTCACTTCGCGTCTTAGCTTAGTATCCATAATGGAAGTATCAACCCCTTTATAGAGTACGTTACCTGTGTGTGGTAATTCCAAAAACGCAAGCATACGCATAAGAGTAGATTTACCACTGCCGTTGGGGCCTACTATACCAGTGATGGTTCCTGCTTCCAGCGTAAGGGATTCTATAGTGAGGACTGTTCTGCCGCTATATATTTGAGCAATGTTTGAAAGTTGATAAAGCGACATGACTATTGCCCCGCGCGTCGTTTGAGTTTTGCGACACTGAAGTTCACCCCAAAGGCGATAATAAGCAGCACCACGCCAAGGGCAATGCCCATTGCAAATTCGCCTTTGCCGGTTTCCAGCGCAATGGCGGTTGTAATGGTGCGTGTGTGCCATTTGATGTTTCCGCCTACCATCATGGAAATACCTATTTCAGAGACTATGCGCCCATAGGCCGCAACTCCGGCAAGCATGAGGTGGTAGCGGGTTTCCCATAGCGTTGCCCGTAGTACCTGAAATTTATCTGCCCCGAGGGTTAGCAATGTTTCTTTCATGCCGGATTCGGCGTTTTCCACCGCGTTTGCGACCATAGCTACAACGATAGGCATACCGAGCATAACTTGACCAATGGCAATGCCGGGGAGAGTAAAGAGCAAACCATAGTCGCCGAAAGGGCCTTGGCGTGATACCAGTGAGTAGACAAGCAGACCGATGACCACTGTTGGGAAGGATAGAAGAGTGTCGGTAAACATCCGCAGGGTCTCACGTCCTTTAAATCGGTAGTACCCAAGTACGAAGCCGAGCGGTGCTCCAAGAAGGATTGTTAGAAAAATAGAAAGAGATGATACGCAGAGCGTGATGTATACAGCAGACCATGTCTCCGGATTCCCGTCGAAAAGAAGCTGAAAAGCCTTTAGCAGACCTTCATATATGAAACCCATGTAATCTCCTTGCCCAAAAAAAGGGGTGGCAAAAGCCACCCCAGCAAAACCTATTTGTGCAAAAGCAAACTATTTACCTGCGTTAGGAGTAAACAGCTGTTTGCCGAGAAGACGGAAGTCGCCGATTGCTTTCTGTGCTTTAGGTGAAGCCATCCAACCGATGAATTCATTAGCAAGTTCTACTTTTGCCTTAGGGCAAACAGCAGGGTTGATTGCAATAGCACTGTACTGGTTAAAGAGTACCTTATCGCCTTCTACAACGATGTTCAATGGTGTCTTACCTTTGTTAACGTCCATGTACTTGATCCAAGTACCACGGTCAGTCATTGTGTAGGCACCTTTTTGAGCTGCTGCGTTCAGAGTCTTGAGCATACCCTGACCAAGCTGCATGTACCAGTCTGCTTTATCAGGAACTGCCATGCCTGCAGCTTTCCAGAGGGAAATTTCTTTTTTGTTGGTACCGGAGTTGTCACCGCGTGAAGCGAAAGGAGCTTTTGCTTTTGCAATTGCTTTCAGTGCCTTTTCTACAGGCAAACCTTTTACGTGCGCAGGGTCTGTGTCAGGACCGACGATAACAAAGTCGTTGTACATAAGCTGGGTGCGACCAATGCCGTGACCATCTTTAACAAATTTCTTTTCTGCACCTGGAGCATGTACGAGCAGTACATCAACATCGCAGTTGCGGCCCATTGCAAGTGCTTTACCGGTACCGATAGCGGTCCAGCGAATGTCGATGCCAGTGTCTTTAGTGAATTCAGGCATGAGCTCATCAAGCAGTCCGGTATTATCAGTACTGGTGGTGGTTGCCATCATGAGTACTTTATCTTTCGCTTGTGCCATTGCTGGTACGAGCAGCGCTAATGCGAGAAGTAAGGCAGCAAATTTTTTCATTACGAGCTCCAAAGTCATTTTAAGTTATTTTTAGTCCTCAAAAGTGCTTGAATGAGGTGTAACCATATTTTTATACTAAAGGAAACTAAAAATACCTGATTATAAAATGACACTTTGAAAAAAAATAACTCGTTACATACTTATTTTGTTGAATATAATTATTTGTATATGAAAAAGATAACCATAGATAACTGAGGATGACAGCAAGAAGATCAGTGAAAAATTTATTGCCGTGAGATTTATAACAATAAGACTCGTGGTATTAGTTATGGCTGACTGGTATTTTATAAAAAAGCCAAGATCATACATGCTGTCAGCATAGTGCGATCTTGGCTTTTATTTGTACTGTTGTATTTATTCATTGAATTGGAGCATACGTAACGACTAAAGGCAGTTTAGTACTGGTTTGCCTTTATCTATGCAGAAGAGAACTTGTTAACAGAATGTGGATTTATTCAAACAAGTACCCGTATTGCAAAGCAATTTGATCTGTTTTGTTTGCTATGGAGGTTGCGAGCATAGTAACATTGTCTGCTGTCACAATTCCAGTATCCTGAGCAAGGTAATATTTCAGGTTGTTGGCGTCTTCAGAAAATACCCACACAATGCTGTATACAGAACCGATTTTAGGACGGTCTGAAAATTCTGACATAGTAGTAATCATAACTGTAATTTTTGGCACATCTTCGTTTGTCATTTTAAACAGACTGGATGTGTTGCAGGCACTTTTGAGTTCAAATGCCAGCATGGAGCCAAGATTGTCTGCCCCCTGTTGTCCAATAAAAATAGGAGTAGTGCGTGAGGTAAGCACGGCAGGAGTATCGGCTTTAGGGTCGCTAACCTGCGTTGCTTTTGTTTGTTTTGGAGCTTCTTTTGCGAATGCAGGAACTGCAGCGCATGTAATGCAAATGAGTACGAAGCAGAGTAGTTTTTTCACTTTGTTCTCCTTATGTCGTTTCGCGATGTAGAATGACGTTCCGTGGCACATGGTACGTGTCGTAGATTTTGTCAGAGTGTTCGTGGGTTAGTCCTGATCCGGTGTGCTGATACATTGCACGAAAATAAGAGAAATAAAGGCCAGCCCTGCAGCAGCAATGAATGGAATCTTATAGTCTACCATCCATAATATGCCGCCACAGACAGGAATAACAACGGCAGCAATATGGTTTATGGTAAAGCTAACTGCCATGGAAGGGGCAATATCGGTCGGATCCGCAATTTTTTGGAAGTAGGATCTAATTGCCGGAGAAAAATTGTAGAAAATGTGATCGAGTACATACAGGAAGGCAACAAGCAATTTAGAGTCAACATACGCATACGAAGTGAAAATAAAAATCATAGCTGCGTATTCCAGTGAAAGGACTTTGCGTTCTCCGAATTTGTTGATGGCCCTGCCTATGGCTGGAGAAAGCCACCAGTTTATGACGTTATTAATTATGAAGAGCAAGGTGATTTCCTGTATGGAATAGTGAAATTTTTCCACCATAAGGAACACGGCAAATGCCACAAATATTTGTCGGCGGGCACCTGCAAAAAAGTTGAGCAGGTAGAAGAGCCAGTAGCGCCAGCGCAGAACCATTTTTTTATTCTGTGGAGGAACGTTAGCAGCCGTTGGATTTTGCGTTAAACACCAGAGGGCTGCCAGAATCACAATACTACCGAAGAGTAAAAACAGTTGCTGAAAATTAAGTATCATACTCAACAGAAATATTACACCACCGACAACAAGGTTAGTTGCCGACCCCATTGCACGGAGTCTCCCCATAATAACAGGTGCTTCTTTTAAGTCGAAATATTGTAGAGTAAGGGATTGGTTGACTGTCTCGTAGTAATGCATACCGAAGCTCATTATAAGCGTTGTAATAATGAGTCCTTGATATGTAGGTAAAAAGCCCGTCAGCCCGACACCAAAACCGAGGATAATTATAGAGACTGCTGCGAGGCGGTGTTCTGTAATGAAGAGCAATAGGTAGATGACGAGAAGAGCAAGAAACCCAGGTACTTCACGAACGGATTGAATGAGGCCGATTTGTTGACCAGTCAGACCAACAATATCAACAGCAAAGTTGTTGTAAAGGGTACGCCATGCTTGAAAACCCGCTGCAACAGCAATGGTCATAACAAGCAGAAAAATATACATTCTGCGGCGATCTGCGTCGGACATGGTTGGCTCTCCAGAATATCATGCAAAAAATGTGTAGATGGTTACGCATAGTTAAGTGCGGGAAGCAATAATGCAAGATATTGTTTGTCCGCGCAAGCAAGATATTTGTAGATCAGATAAAAATGTATAAATTAAAGAGTGTTGTGTAGGTAGGGGTTAGAAGACATAGGCTTCAAACCAATAAATTTTTGTGGAGGGATGTTCCCACATGTTTGGTTTGAGTCCAGCCTTGATGCAGGTTTGTTCAAGAAATGTTTTGCGATCCCAGTGCCATTCTTTTGCAACCTGCGGGAGCAAAAGGCCGGAGTATGCTCCGTGTCGTATGATAAGCCCGTGGATTCCGATTTCTATACGATTGGTATCCGGACAGATGGTGATTGGTCCCATGATGGATATTTCTACAGAAAGCTCTGCAAATTCCGATTCTGATACTTGGGGAAAGCGAGGGTCTTCAAATGCTGCAGCGCGTGCCATGCGGGCAACTGTAAGGTATAATGGGCCTTGCCCGACGACATTACCAATGCAACCACGCAGCGTGTCATTTTTTTTAAGCGTGACAAAGGCCCCAAGCTCTTGCGTCAGCAGCTTGTTTTGCGGCTTAGGGACAACCTTATCATCAAGAGTATGTGCTCCTTCAAAATATGTGGTAATGCTCCACTGCACGAGTTTTTTCAAATAGTCTTTGTCTGCCTTAGATAAGGAAAGACTACGTACGTCTGCATTTTCATTATTCATACTTTTCTCCGCTATAGTACGCACAAAACGTTGCTCGTCGATTCCTGTGCCATGTAGCTGTAAAGACTGGCTTGAACAAGCTGCTGCATTGTATTCCGGAACCAAATGTGTGAGGCATCATGGTGATGTCGCTCATGCCACGCAATGGTGTAGTCAAACGACTCAACATAGAAGGGGAGAGCACACCATGAAAGACCGAACTCCGGTGCAAGATTGCTCGCGATATGGCTCGGCATAGTCGCAATCATATCAGAACCGCTTACAACTTTACAGACTGTCGTGAAGAGTGGAGCTGCAAAACGTATTGTCCGCCGTTGTCCAATTTTAGCCAGTTCTGCGTCTATAACTTGTACCTTGTCGCCGCCACCCGTAATGATAGCATGATCAAGTGTACAGTATTCGTTGAGAGAAATCCCTCCACCGCGGAGCATTAGAGGATGATTTTTACGCATGCAACATGCAAACTGATCTCGTCCGATAACGAGGTGATGCAAACCCTGATATTGTGAATCAAGCATGGAAGTAATGAGATCGTAGGAACCATTCGATAATTTACTGATTGTTGAACTGTCCGCTATCTCGAGTCTGATGGATATATTTGGAGCAACTTTCAGGTAGTTTTCTAATACCTTGGGAAAGATGTATTCTGCCACATAGTCTGATGTAGCAAAGGTAAAGGTTCGGTCACATTCCGCTGGCTCGAAGCTGCTGCGGTCAAGTAGTTCGGTTACCTCACCAAGAATGCGTTCCAGATCCTGATTTAGCTCAATGGCGCGTTCTGTGAGAGCAAAGTTGTTTCCACTGCGGACGAGAAGTGGGTCATCGAAGAGTTCCCGAAGATTCCTCAGGTTTTTACTCATACCGCTTTGTGTAATATTTAAGCGACTTGCTGCACGGGTAACATTGCCTTCATCAAGCAGTGCTTTAAGCGCAACAAGCAAATTAAGATTCACTGAAGCCAGATTCACTCGCCCTGTTTTCATTACCTAAAATCCATCTTCTAATTGAGGTGAAACGATAAAGCTACCGTCAGAGGGCACTTTGGGTAATCCGATGTCCTGCACAAAAACTTTACGTCCGTTCAGAGTTACACGTCCTGTGGAAATCCATTGTAGCACTTGCGGGTAAATGCGGTGCTCAAGCTTAAGAACTCGATTTTGCACAACTTCTACTGGTTCTTCAGATGTAAAGGGTACCACTGCTTGAGCAATAATAGCACCATTATCCATGATTTCATCAACGAAATGTACTGTACATCCTGCCAGTGTTACACCGTACTTAACAGCGTCCGTAATGCCGTGTGCTCCTTTAAATGAAGGCAGCAACGCAGGGTGGATATTAATAATGCGTCCTGCAAATGTTTGAATGAACAAAGGAGTTAATATGCGCATAAAACCTGCGAGAACAACAATATCAATATCAGCAGCTTGCAGTTGTTCAATCATAGCCGCATCAAATGTTTCCCTGCTTTTGTAGTCGGCATGGAGAATCGTTGTTGTGGGAATTCCGGCTTTTTTGGCGCGTTCGAGTGCATAGGCATCACTTCGGTTGCATAGTACCAGACGTATATCTGCTTTTAACGAACCGCGCTCAACGGCATCAATAATGGATTGTAGATTGGAGCCTGATCCAGACGCAAGTACTGCTATTTTTAATGCCATTTCGTCCTACTTTATAGTTGCCCAGAACGGGTCTTCTTCCAAGGTGCTGGTATCACCAATGTCTCCACCGGTTATTTCAGCACGCAGTAGCCTGCGCATGATTTTACCGCTTCGGTTACGCGGTAGCGCATCACGGATCTCCACAGAACCAAGAACTGCGATCGACCCTAATTCTGCTCGAGTGTGCTCAATAAGTTGCTGTTCCGTCTCGTCTTCCTCGTCCATAAAGTACATTGCGTCAGTCTGTTCTTTCAAGACGACAAATGCTTTTGCCACTTCGCCGCGTATAGGATCAGGAATACCAATGACAGCACATTCTGCAACCAGTGGGTGCGTTGCGAGAGCTGCTTCAAATTCAGCGGTACCGAATCGATGCCCTGAAATCATAATAACATCATCTGCACGACCCTGTAGCCAGATGTATCCGTCCTCGTCCTTCCGGGCAATATCTCCGGAGCAATAATAGCCGGGGAAGTGTGACCAATAAGTATCTATGTACGCCTGATCATCGTTGAATAAGGTCGTAATCATGGCAGGCCAAGGTTGTTTGATGATTAGATAGCCGCCTTTACCTGTCGGGACTGTGTTGCCGTCATCATCAACAATATCAATATCAATTGCTGGCAGCGGGCGAGCTACAGAACCCGGTTTAAGAACGGAAATCGGGTAGGGGGAAATCATTATCATCCCCGTTTCTGTCTGCCACCATGTATCCAGCAGTGGGCATTTCCCTCTACCTATGTGCTTATGGAACCAGACCCATGCTTCCGGTGAAATAGGTTCACCTACAGTGCCGAGCAGACGCAATGTGCTCAGATCATGCCGCTGGGCATATTCTTCTCCGAAACGCATAAGCATACGGATAAGTGTAGGCACTGTATAGAGTACAGAAATTCCCCATCGTTCCACGACAGACCATAATCTTCCTGCTTCCGGATAAAGCGGATGCCCTTCATACATAAATGTCGTGGTACCTGCCATAAGCGGGCCGTAGACGACATAAGAGTGCCCCGTAATCCAGCCGACATCGGCAGTACACCAGAAAATATCAGTGGCATTATTGTCGAAAACCTGTGTGAACGTGTGATGGACACCGACCATGTAACCACCATGTGAGTGTACTACGCCTTTGGGCTTGTCTGTTGTACCGGAAGTGTAGAGCATAAAAAGCGGGTCGGTGGCGTCCATGCTCTCTGTTATGGACTCGTATGATTTTTCACGCATGATGTCGTGCCACCAGAGATCTTTTTTGGCGTCCATGGGGACGGTAACATGAGTGCGGTGTACAACAATGGTGTGGTCTACGGAATGTATAGTTTGTTCCAGTGCCTCATCTACGAGTGGTTTTAGTGTTAGAATACGACCATTACGATAGAAGGCATCAACCGTGATAATAATTTTCGGTTTCGCATCTTCAATGCGTTCGGCGAGGGCATTGGCGGAAAAACCTGCAAACACGACACTGTGAATTGCGCCGATTTTAGCAGCTGCAAGCATGGAGACCACTGTTTCCGGTAGCGACGGGAGATAGATAACAACTCTGTCTCCTTTGGAGACGCCGAGTTCGCGCAGTGCATTAGCGCATTTGTTTACTTCTCTGTAGAGTTCAAAATATGTGAGTCGTCTTGTATCACCCGGCTCTCCTTCCCAGATAAGTGCAAGCTTGTTGCGGTTGGGAGATGTTATGTGCCTGTCGAGTGCATTGTGAACAATATTGCAACGTGCGCCGTAAAACCATTTATAGAAGGGGGCATCAGTATTGTTAAGTACGGTGTCCCAACGGCGGTACCACTGAAGGCGTTCAGCCGCATCTTCCCAGTAGGCTAAACGATTGGCGTGTGCTCTATCGTGAGCATGTTTAAGATCGGCAGGGTTTACAGCAGAATCTGCAATAACACGCGGCAAAGGACGGAAAACACGTTGTTCCGTTAAAAGTGATTCAACAGTGCCGTTGGAGGTTTGTTGTGTGTTGTCTGTCATGCTATAGCCCCAGAACTTGTTTGAGTTCACCTAACCGCCTGCGGCTGATAGGAATTTCGATGCGGGTGCGTCCTGCAGTTCGCAGCATAAAGTTTGAACCGGGAAGCGAAGCGATTTCGGTAACCATGTCCAGATTTACAAGAAATTTTCGGTGTGCTCGGAAAAAATTATGCGGCCGCAGTCTGGCTTCAAGAATTTTCAATCTGTACGAAGTCAGATGCTTTTCTGAAGCTGTATGAACATAGGTGTAGTCTTCACTGGCTTCGATAAAGATAATCTCGTGGTACGGCAATAGCATGGTGCGCCCACCGGAAGTAATTGCAAGCTTTTCAATTTCAGCAGGGCGAAATTTTTCTGTAAATTCCCATGCTTGTCGGAGGGCATGGAGGAACTGCTCTTGCTCTTCCTCTTCCAACGGGAGTTGCAGAGTTTGTTCGGGTTCTTCTTGCCTTGAGCCGGATGTATTTCTGGTTGTTGACTCCTGCCATTGTGTAGAAGGCTCTTGTGCAAGGTTGAAATGCATTTTGAATTGTTCAAGGCGGGTAACAGAACGTGCGAATCGTTCCTGTGTACAAGGAAAAATGAGGTAATCAGTGGCGTCAAGTTCAAACGCGGTAAAGGCATCATCCTCATTGTCTGCAAGAAAAATGAGAGCAGGCTGTTTGGTGCGTCCGCGGAGTCGTCGTGTGAGTTCAAAACCGTCGTGAGGCTCTTTTATGGAAACCGCCACGACCAGAACAGCGTACTCAATGGCACCGAGCAATTCCAGTGCTTCGTCCACATGCACGGCCTCGCCCACTATACGTACGAAATCAACAGGTTCGAAAAAATTTCGGAGCTGTGTGCGGATTTCCGGATCTGGATGAACAAGGAGTGTTGGTAACATAGTCGGCAACCGTGATTAGAAAGCTGAAAAAAGATAAATAACTGACTCAATCAATACTACATTCTCAACAGCGGCATGTGAAGGAAAACTCTTTTTTCTTTGGTTGAACAGTGAGTTTGTAGCTAAAAACGAAATAATCAGCAAAGCGCAAATAGAGTTATCCGAAGAAATCCACGGCAGGGAAGTGTCTTTTCCGCTGTTTTTTGCGTCAGGAGGCTGTTCTTGAGAATCCAATGATCACGTATGGTAATCTCTTCCATTGGAGGTGCAAAAAACTCGTCTGAGGTGTGCATTATCATGCTCGTACTTGGTATAAAAAAAGACCGCACAATGTGCGGTCTTTCTTGCATTCACAAAAGAATTTTTTGCTATTTTGCAAAGCCTACTGCGCGACGTTCGCGAATTACAGTAACGCGAATCTGACCCGGGTAGGTAAGATTATTTTCAATCTTATCAGCAATCTCTTTACAGAGCAGGTAGGTTGAATCGTCATCAACGTTGTCGGAATTAACCATAACGCGGATTTCGCGACCAGCCTGAATAGCGTATGCTTTGGCTACGCCGTCAAATGCTGTTGCAATGCCTTCAAGTTCTTCAAGGCGTTTAACATAGTTCTCAAGGAGTTCTTTACGAGCTCCTGGACGAGCACCGGACAGAGAATCCGCAGCTTGAACGAGAACTGCAAGAGCAGTGGTTGGCGGGGTATCTTCATGGTGCGCTGCAATTGCATGCACAATGTCTTTAGCCTCACCGTATTTTTTAGCCAGATCAGCACCGATAAGTGCGTGCGGGCCTTCAACTTCATGGTCAACAGCTTTACCAAGGTCATGCAGTAAGCCTGCACGCTTAGCCTTTTTAATATCAAGGCCAAGTTCAGCAGCCATCATGCCACAGAGAGAAGAGACTTCCAGAGAGTGTTGCAACACGTTTTGGGAGAAACTTGTGCGGTATTTAAGCTGACCGAGGAACTTGATAAGCTCTGGATGGATACCGTGAACACCAGCGTCGAAAGTAGCCTGCTCACCTACTTCACGAAGCTGAACTTCCAGCTCTTCCTGCACCTTGCGTACAACATCTTCGATGCGTGCTGGGTGGATACGGCCGTCACTGATAAGACGTTCGAGCGCCATTTTCGCAATCTGGCGACGCAGCGGGCTGTATGCAGAGAGGATGACTGTTTCTGGGGTATCATCAATAATGAGATCAACACCGGTGGCTGCTTCGATAGCGCGAATGTTACGCCCTTCACGGCCAATGATGCGTCCTTTCATATCTTCGCTTGGCAGGGTTACTGCGGTGACAGTTTGTTCACCAACATAGTCACCTGCGTAGCGCTGGATAGCAGTAGCAATAATATGCTGAGATTTGCGGTTAGCAGTCTCTTTTGCTTCCATTTCAATCTGGCGAACCATTTTAGCGGCTTCGTGCTTAGTGCGTGCTTCCACTTCGTTGAAGAGGCGTTCTTTTGCTTCTTCGATGGTAAGTCCAGATACTTCTTGTAATTTCAATTCCTGCTCATCAAGTTTGGAGTCGAGCAGGGCAATTTTGTCTTCGATTTTACGTTCTTTGCGGGTGAGGTCTTTTTCCAGAGAAAGCAATTCCTGCTCTTTCTGGTTAGCCTGTTCGCGTTTACGTTCTACACGTTCACTGAGTTCCTGAATTTTACGGTCGCGAGCTTTGGTTTCATTCTCACGGTCTTTAAAATCACGGTCAATTTCACGTTTTTGTTTATAGATCTCGTCCTGACCCTGAAGAATGATTTCTTTCTTTTGAGCCTGTGCTTCCTTGCGAGCCTCTTCAATGATGCGTGTGGATAGTTCCTTCGCGTCACCCAATCGCTTAGAGGAAACAACTTTATGCAGTGCGTATCCGGAGCCAGCTCCAATAACAGCACCAACAAGGACGAGTCCGAATGAGATCAGACTCATACCTTTTCTCCCGTTATTACACACAGATTTGCTGAATCTGCGATGTGTAGTAGTTTAGAGCACAAATGTGCCTTTATATATAAAGTGAGAGTGAAAAAAGCCCCGACTGTCTGCATTGTAGTAATACAGTATGGTCTACTACAAGCAGGAACATATGCCAATTTAAGGCAGCTTATTCCTGCGATGCTGCGTCATTATCTGCGCAGCTTTCCACTCTCGTTGCTAATCGTTCTAATCGTTGTTCAAGCGCCAGCAGCTTGTCTGATGTTTGTAAATAATCATCTGCAAGTCCTAAAACAAGGAAGGTGAGCAACTTTTCCTTGCTTATCGGCATACCCGGACTGTAGAGCGCGCTATAGCGATCTTCTACAAGAATTTTAGCTCGTTCAACAGTGTCATGATCTGTTTCGGATTTGAAAGAGACCTCAGTGCCGAGTATCTTCAGAGTGAAGCTGCGCATAGCGTATTACATTGAGTCTGTAGAGTTTGAAAGCCTGGACAGCAGACCGTCAATGCGGCCCATAACTGCATCTTTCGTGGAACGTTCACGTTCCAGCTCTTCCTTCAAAGTGCGGTTCTCTTCTTCGAGCACAGAAAGACTTACTTCAACTTCTTCTTTAAGCTGAATGTTTTCATTCTTAAGGGTCTCAACTTCTTCAAGAAGAGATTCCAATCTTTGTTCTAAACGGTCTATAAGTTCCATAAGCTTTAACTATCCTTTTTGGTACCAGAAATCAATACTAGCATTTTTTGGGCAAGTTTTTTTGCCTGCTGCGAGCAACAGCAACAGAGTTTTCAGGAATATCTTTAGTTATAACGGAGCCGGCTCCCACAAGGGAATTTTTTCCTACACAAACCGGAGCAACCAGCGAGGTGTTTGAGCCAATGAAGGCGTAATCTTCGATGGTTGTTTTGTGCTTGTTCACACCGTCGTAGTTACAAGTAATTGTACCTGCGCCAATGTTAACACCAGTACCTACTTCGGTGTCACCAAGGTAAGTGAAGTGGTTTGCTTTGGAGCCTACTCCCAATACGGATTTTTTCATTTCTACAAAGTTGCCAACTTTGGCACCTTGTTCCATGACAGCACCCGGGCGAAGTCGTGCGTAAGGACCTGCTGAGCAGTCTTTACCGACAGTTGCGCCATCAAGGTGACTAAATGGATGAATAACACATCCTTCCGCTAAATTGGAATCTTTAATCCAAGTGTTAGAATAAATTTCAGCACCGCGTGATACATGGGTTTTTCCATAAATTTCACACGGTCCATGCAGCACTGCTCCCGGCTCAAGTGTTACCCTTGGGCCAAGACGCACGTATTCCGGCGCATGGATGGTAACACCTTGATCCAGCCATTCCATAACGAGATTGGCACGGAGTAGAGACTCAGAACGTACGAGTTCTGCAGGATTGTTAATACCGAGCAGATGCGGGTCGTTCCCACAGTCTACACCGGTAACGGTCAATTGTTGTTCAACCGCAAATCCTATCAGATCTGTGATATAATATTCACCGCTCTTGTTCTCATTGCTGAGCCGCTTGAGGAGTGGTGTAACACTTGCAATATTGAGCAGGTAGATGCCTGCGTTAATTTCTCGGGGTTCCGGACCATGCAGGCCTTCGTCGTAGTCTTTTGCTTCGATGATAGCTGCTACATCTCCAAGATGACGCACAACGCGGCCGAACGAGCCGGGGTGTGGAAGGGTAAGGGTCATGAAACCAATATCAGCGTTACTGGTAAGAGACTCTTTCAAAAAATTGATGAGCCGGGGCTGCGGTAATAACGGAGTGTCACCATTAATAACGAGAACATGAGTAAGACCGGACTCTACGAGTTCGTCCCATGCTGTCTGTAATGCGTGTCCTGTACCGAGCTGTTCGGTTTGATGAATAAAGTTACGGTCTTCGCCTGCGAATGCTTGTTCGACCATTTCTGCTTTATGGCCGATAACAGTCCAGATGCCTTCGCCGAAGAGCGGATCTAATGCGGTATATACATAACGGAGCATTGGTGCACCTAAAAGTTCCTGTAGAACTTTAGGTTTGTCAGAATGCATGCGGGTACCTTTACCTGCAGCAAGCACAAGCGCTCCGATTGTTTCTCTGGCAGACATTTTTACTCCTGAGATAACATGGTAACAAGTACTTCTAACGCCTATGTAGTACGTGTGGGAGCAGGGATTTGTCTAGTAGAAACGTACAATAGATGCTGATAAGAACGAGGGCAAGAGGCGTAGGCAGGAGCGTTTTGAGGATGTTTTTTATGGCGCAGTAAGATGAAATGGTTGGTAACAAAAAAAACAGGCTGTCCGAAAACAGCCTGTTTTTAATATTGCGATCGTCTGAATATTATTCAGAATCAAGCAGTTTGAGGCGATGAAGTGAACGAGCAAGAGCTGCTCGGGCGCGAGCGTAATCAACAGAGTCCATTTCCATGGACATGCGTTGTTCAGCACGCTCTTTAGCCTGACGCGCACGGTCAAGATCGATATCTTCAGCACGCTCAGCAGCCTCAGCAAGGATGGTTACCTTGTTCTCGGAGACTTCTGCAAAACCGCCGGAGATAAACACGTAGCGTGTCTGTCCACCAACGTTATAGTGCAGAGGCCCGATTTGCAGGGCAGCAAGGAACGGGATGTGGTTTGGTAAGATACCAAATTCACCGTTGATTCCAGGTGCGCCTACATAGTCCACATCTTCACTAAGTACGAGCCGATCTGGCGTAACAATCTCGAGACGAAGTGTAATTTCCATAAGTCAGCTCCTTTTAGGGATTAAGCCTGCTGACCCTGGTTGTACTTCTCGATAGCCATTTCGATGCCGCCGACCATGTAGAAGTCGTTTTCGGCCATGTGGTCGTAGTCACCGTCAAGAATGCCTCTAAAGCCTTTGATGGTGTCTTCAAGTTTAACATATTCACCAGGGGTACCGGTAAATACTTCCGCTACGTGGAACGGCTGGGAAAGGAAACGCTGAATACGACGAGCGCGTGCTACAACGAGCTGGTCTTCATCAGAGAGTTCGTCCATACCGAGAATTGCGATGATGTCCTGAAGATCTTTGTACTTCTGGAGAATCATCTGCACTTCACGAGCGATTGCGTAGTGTTCTTCACCTACAACGTTCGGGTCAAGAATACGGGAGGTAGAGTCAAGTGGATCTACCGCTGGGTAAATACCCAGTTCCGCAATCTGACGGGAAAGTACGAGAGTACCGTCAAGGTGAGAGAATGTGGTTGCCGGAGCAGGGTCAGTCAAGTCATCAGCAGGTACGTATACAGCCTGAACAGAGGTAATAGAACCTTTGGTTGTGGATGTAATACGTTCCTGGAGGCCACCAAGGTCAGTACCGAGAGTAGGCTGGTAACCTACCGCAGATGGCATACGACCGAGGAGTGCAGATACTTCGGAACCAGCCTGAGTAAAGCGGAAGATGTTGTCAACGAAGAGAAGCACGTCCTGGTTCTCTTCATCACGGTAGTATTCCGCACAGGTAAGAGCAGTAAGCGCAACACGTGCACGTGCCCCTGGAGGTTCGTTCATCTGACCATATACGAGGGCGGCTTTCTCAAGAACGCCCGCGTCTTTCATTTCATGGTAAAGGTCGTTACCTTCACGGGTACGTTCACCTACACCAGCGAATACGGAGATACCACCGTGCTGCTTTGCGATGTTGTTAATCATTTCCATGAGGATAACTGTTTTACCTACACCCGCACCACCGAAGAGACCCATTTTACCACCCTTAGGGAATGGAATGAGAAGGTCTACAACTTTAATGCCGGTTTCAAGAACTTCAACGTTAGTGTCCTGCTCGGTGAAAGACGGAGCAGGGCGGTGAATAGGCATACGCTTTTTAGCGTCAATAGGGCCCATTTCATCCACTGGTACACCAACAACGTTCATGATGCGACCAAGGGAAGCATCACCAACTGGTACAGTAATAGCTGCGCCAGTATCAGTTGCTTCCATACCACGAACAAGACCTTCGGTAGCGTCCATCGCAATGGTACGAACTACGTTGTCGCCAAGATGCTGTGCTACTTCACAGATGAGCACAGGGGCGTCGGTGTTATTCGGGTTATCAATTTTAACAGCATTCAGAATATTCGGCAGGTTGCCATCGGCAAACTCGATATCAACAACCGCGCCGATAACCTGAACGATTTTACCTACGTTAGCCATAGCTTATTCGCTCCCTTACTTATCCTTTCAGCGCTTCAGCGCCACCGACAATATCCATTAGGTCACTGGTAATGGCAGCCTGACGGGTCTTGTTGTAGATAAGTGTCAGGTTGTCGACCATTTCGTCACAGTTCTTTGTGGCATTATCCATAGCTGCCATACGAGCTGCATGCTCAGATGCAGAAGTGTCAAGCAGACCACGGTAAATCTGGACCTTAATAAAGCGGGGCAGAAGCTCTGCAAGGAGACCTTCTACGGCTGGTTCGTAAATAAACTCTTTTTTCACACCATAGGTATCATCTTCTTCAACCTCAGGTGCATGTTCAGAGGACATAGGGAGAATCTGTTGTTCAACAGGAATCTGTTTCCCCATGCTTACGAATTCGCCATAAATGAGTACAACTTCATCAAATTCACCGGTGAGGTAGGAATGGATAACTTCCATTCCCAGCTCGTTAGCAAGAGAGAAATCAAAATTGCCCATCACATCCGGGTAGCCTTTTACAAGGTCAAACTCAGATTTGTGTGCAAAATCGCGTCCTTTCTTACCTACGCAGTAGAATTTAACTTCTTTACCTTCTGCGGTCTTTGCTTTGGCAAGCTTGTTAGCCTTAGAAATAAGGCCAGCATTAAAGCTGCCGCAGAGTCCGCGGTCGGAAGTTGCGAGCACAATCGCACAAGTTTTGATTTCCTCACGGACTTCAAGCAGTGGATGTGCATTCTCGTCTGCCTTGCTGGCAAGATCACCCAGCATCTCGTAGAATTTTTCCGCATAAGGGCGGAAGCGTTCGATACGAGACTGGGCACCACGCAGTTTTGCAGAAGCAACCATGTTCATTGCTTTTGTAATCTGCTTGGTTTTCTTAACCCCAGCAATCTGTAGTTGGACATCTTTCAATGAAGGCATAAACTACCTCCAATCCTTAAGCGCTAAAGCTTTTTTTGAACTCGTCGATAGCGGCTTTCAGGCGGCCTTCAATATCGTCGTCAATGACTGCACGATCTTTGAGGTCAGCAAGAATGTCGGACTTGGAAGAACGCAGGAAGTCAAGCAAGCCGGATTCGAATTCACGAATCTTGTCAACTTCAACGTCATCCATGAAACCACGAGTAGCAGCATACATAGACGAAATCTGTTCGCAGAATTCCATTGGCTCGTACTGAGGCTGTTTGAGCAGCTCAACGAGACGGGCACCACGATTCAGTTTAGCCTGTGTTGCTTTATCAAGGTCAGAACCGAACTGAGCAAACGCTGCGAGTTCACGGTACTGAGCAAGATCAAGACGCATTGTACCTGCAACCTGCTTCATAGCCTTAATCTGAGCAGCACCACCAACACGGGATACGGAAAGACCTACGTTAATCGCAGGGCGGATACCAGCGTTGAAGAGGTTTGGCTCAAGGTAAACCTGACCGTCAGTAATGGAAATTACGTTGGTAGGAATGTATGCAGATACGTCGCCAGCCTGAGTTTCAATGATAGGCAGAGCAGTCATTGAACCAGCACCGAGATTGTCGTTAACTTTAGCTGCACGCTCAAGAAGTCTGGAGTGCAGGTAGAATACGTCACCCGGGAACGCTTCACGTCCTGGAGGGCGACGGAGCAAGAGAGACATCTGGCGGTACGCAGTAGCCTGTTTGGACAGATCATCGTAAACGATGAGTGCGTGCTTGCCGTTGTCACGGTAGTGCTCAGCCATGGTACAGCCGGTGTATGCAGAAATAAACTGCAATGGTGCCGGCTCAGAAGCGGTAGCAGAGATGATGGTTGTGTATTCCATCGCGCCGTGCTTCTTAAGGGTATCTGCTACAAGAGCAACGGTAGATTTTTTCTGACCGATAGCTACGTAGAAGCAGTGAATGTCAGTATTTTTCTGTGCAAGAATAGCGTCGAGACATACAGCTGTTTTACCAACCTGACGGTCACCGATAACCAGTTCACGCTGACCACGACCTACTGGGGTCATTGCGTCAATAGCTTTAATACCGGTAGGCATTGGCTCGTGAACGGATTTACGTGCAATGATACCAGGAGCTTTAAGTTCAACAGGACGAACCTGAGGAGCTTCAACTGGACCAAGACCGTCAATTGGCTGACCAAGTGGGTTCAATACACGACCCATAACTTCGTCACCAACCGGTACGGAGAAGATCTGACCAGTACGTTTTACTGTGTCGCCTTCTTTTACACCTGTGTCGTCGCCAAGAAGAGCAACACCAACGTTGTCTTCTTCGAGGTTAAGAACCATGCCCATAAGGCCGCCTGGGAATTCCAGCAGCTCCATGGCCATAGCATTACGTACACCGTATACACGAGCGATACCGTCACCAACATACAGTACAGTACCGGTTTCGCTCATTTCTACACGCTGTTCGTAATTCTCGATCTGGCTTTCAATAATTTGGGAGATTTCTTCTGCTTTAATCTGCATGGCCCTACTCACCCCTCTTGATGTTTTCTTTCAAGATACCCAGCTGTGCTCTTAGGCTAGCGTCGAGTACCTTGTCGCCTACTTTCAGAACGACGCCGCCAAGAATGGATTCGTCGGTGCTAAAAGACAGGAACAGCTTCTGGCCAGCCTGTTTTTCCAATTGGGATTTTACTTTATCGCACTTGGCCTTAGGAAGTTTAATTGCGGTAACAAGTTCACCGCGAACAATTCCCTGGTCGGCATCAAGCAGAACATTGTAAAAGGCTTGAATTTCCGGAATGGCAGTAAGACGATCTTTATCCGCGAGCAAATTGCAGAAGTTGCGGAAAATAACGCTTACCTGTCCTTTATCCAGTAAGGCAGTGATAACTGCTTTTTTCTCATCAATAGAGATGATTGGATTCCGGAATATTTTACCAAGCTCAGGTGTGCCCTTGATCACTCCAGCCAGTGCATCAAGCTCCTTGCCGAAGGCTTTGAGCTCTTCAGAGCCGGCCTTCTTGCCAAGAGAAAATAGCGCCCTGGCGTATCTTCTTGCTATGATGTTACCGGTCAACTGAGCACCACCTTAGTTAAGTATTTATCGATGAGTGTTTCGTGACCTTTTTTGTCGAGCTTTTTAGCAATCATCTGCTCTGCAGCTTCGGCAACTAAATCGGCCATTTCTTCACGCATCTGCTCCATCGCCTGCTTTACTTCGTTTTCAGCTGCTTTGCCTGCTTGTTCCGTAATCTGGATAGCGGACTTCTCAGCGCGCTCAATGATAGCAGCTTTAGCTGCTTCACCCTGTTTACGGTATTCATCAAGAATGCTTTGGGCTTCTGCATCCATATTGGCAATGCGCTGTTCTACATCAGCTAGCTTGGCTTTTGCATCTGCTTTGCGGGTTTCAAGAGAAATCAACTCTTCTTCAATGCCGCTTGCGCGACCATTAAAGAAGGCTTTTATCTTGCTTCCACCTGCGTACCAGATGACGCCGAGTACGACTGCGAGGGTAATTACGCGGTATGCGAAGTTATCCCACGGTAAGCCATGTTCGCCGGTGTTTGCAAACGCTGCACCTGCCATAAGCAGTACCAGCGCAGATGCACCGACTATAGTTCTCAGCTTCTTCAAAGCGAACCCTCCTTCAACGCTTTCGCGGCTATCCGAGTACTTTGGCTATGGTTTTTTCTGCGAGGGCGCCCACTTGCCCTTTTAGACTATCCATTGCTTTTGCTACATCGGTAGCGACTTTCTCTCTGGATGCAGCGATAGATGCCTGGGCGTCTGCGGTTGCCTTGGCTACAATACCTGCTTCCTGAGCGAGAGCGGTCTCTTTCACTTTTTCGCGTTCAACAACAGCTGTTTTGCGCGCTTCAGCGAGAGCGTTCTCGTAGTTCTTGATCTTGGAGTCAGAGGCTTCGACGAACTGTTCGGCGTCGCCAAGCAACCCTAACACTTTGTCCTGGCGTTGCTTGATAATCTCCCGGATGGGGCGGATCAGGAGTGCGTTCAAGCCAACCAGCACGATGAGGAAGTTCACCAATTGGATAAGTAACGTAATATCCAAATCGATCATGCCTGCTCCCTTGGTGAGGTTGTGAATTTAAGCTCAAAGTCGTTTTCCGAATTAGCTGATTCACTATGTTGTGTCAAAACCTTTTTTAAAAAAAAGGGTTACTGTGTAAATAAACAGTCGCGCGGGAAAGCTTGATAATCGTGCGTTAATGAGAAAAACAATCGTGCAGTAGCAGCGTTTAATCAGCGTAACTATATGAGTTTGATGAGTTACGCAGATGCGCATTATTGCACAAGGAGAAATGAAGAAATATATAAAGGTTATAAAAAGTTGCGAAAGAGTTTTTTTATAAAATGTAACCGTAAACAAAAAAACCGCCTTTCGGCGGTCTTTCGTTTACAACTTTTTAAGAAGAATAAGGGATTACGCAGCGGGCTCAGAAATGATAGTTTCTGAAGCACCGTTCATGGAGATTTGACCTTCCACTTTTGCACCTTCTTCCATAATAAGAGCAGGGGTGTGAAGGGTGCCTACGAGGTTAGCTGTTTTGTGCAGCACGACACGGTCTGTGGCGTAGACGTCCCCTGTGATGTTTCCAGAAAGAATCATCTGGCTTACACGGATCTGGCCTTTCATTTTGGCATCTTTACCTACAACCAGAGTGCCCTCTGAGAACACTTCGCCGGTAAAGTTACCGTCGATGCGTACTGAACCCTGAAAGTTTAGTTTGCCTTCGTAAATGGTTCCAGACCCTAAAAAGGCGTTGATTTCGTCTTTAGCCATTGGAGACTCCTTTTCTACTCACGCACGTTGCGTATCAAAAATCATATAACAGGTTAATCTGTTTTGAAAACAAATCGTCGCATCGAGACATTCAATACAAGGCCGATAAGGCACAGGTTTACCACTGTAGCACTACCGCCGTAGCTGATAAAAGGTAGTGGAATACCAACTACCGGCATAAGCCCCATTACCATTCCCATGTTGATAAGGAACTGCCAGAAGAAGTAAAAGAAAACGCCGGCGGATAAAAAAGAACCGAAACGGTCTTTTGCATCTCTGCTGGTGGTAAAGATAGCCAGTAAAAAGAGGCAGAATAGAGACAGCAGTAAAAGACAGCCAATAAATCCCCATTCTTCCCCGAATACAGCAATAGCAAAATCCGTATGCTTTTCCGGTAAAAAACGCAACTGCGACTGAGTGCCGCCAAGGAAGCCTTTCCCAGTAATTTGGCCGGAACCAATAGCAATTTGGGACTGGATAATTTGGTAGCCCGCTCCCAGAGGATCATCTCCCGGATTCAAAAATGTGAGCACGCGTTGGCGCTGGTAGTCCAGCATACAGAGCCAGCCTACAGGAACAAGCGACGGGATTAGAATCGCGCATGTTTTAAAAACACGGCGTGTCAGGCCTCGGTATAGAATGATTCCACCAACATTTAAAAGCATGTTCAGTGTTGTACCAAGATCCGGCTGTATTAAAATGAGGGCAGCCGGAATGGAGCAGATCCCTAGCATAATGAAGAGTTCTTTCCAGTCCAGAGGATGTGAAGAACGGGCAAGAAGCCGTGCTGTGATGACAATGGTGGAAATTTTCGCCAGTTCACTCGGTTGAAAGTTAAAAAAACCTAAATCAAGCCAGCGGCGTGCACCATAGATGGTTTTACCTGCGATGGGTACCAGAATGAGTGTGATGATGGTTATGATGAAAATAGGCCATGCCAGGCTCTTTAAATGACGATAATCGATGAGTATGGATAAGATAAGGATACCGAAGCCTATGATGCCCCATACAAGTTGCTTCTGGTAATACGCTGTAACAGCCATACCTTCCTGAGACATAAACGCACTTGCGGAGTAAAGGTTCAAGACTCCAATGCCGAATAAGAGAATTGTTATAAGAAGCAATCCCCAGTTCATGTGTGTAAGCAGGCGTCTGTCAAATGCAATCATTTGTCATTCTCATAAATGTAATTCAAGATATTGCGCATAATCGGACCGGCAGTAGAAGAACCACCGCCTCCGTGTTCAACCATGGTAACAACAACGTATTTTTTCCCATTGAACTTTGACCATGCTGCCATCCATGCATGGTCTCGCTGCCAATACTCAAGATCTTTGTTTTTCAGGCGGTTGTCATTGGCATCAAGTTTAAGCTTTGTAACCTGAGCCGTCCCTGTTTTGCCGCCAACAATTGCACGCTTCGTACGCAGAATGCGTGCTGTTCCGTGTTTGGCTTCTACCGTTTTCTGCATTGCTTTAACAATGAATTCTCGTTGATCTTTAGATAGAGGTGATATCCCTCGGACTGTTTTGGGAGTACCTTTGAAGAGGTTCGGCTTAAGCAGTTCCCCTTTTTCATTAAGCAGTGAAGATATAAAGACGGCAATCTGGACAGGGGTAACTAACGTAAATCCTTGACCAATAGATGTGATAACCGTTTCGCCGCCTTGCCACGGCTGATTGAAACGCTTGCGTTTCCACGCTTTGGACGGGACAAGACCGGAGCGTTCGTGCGGCAGGTCAATGCCGGTTTGTGAACCAAATCCGTTTTTACGGGCGAAGGCCTCGATCTTATCAATGCCGATGCGCTGACCCATTTCATAAAAATATACATCGCATGAGTGTATCAGTGCTTCGGTTAAATTTTCCTGGCCATGTCCCCATTTTTTCCAACAACGGAATGTATGGTTGCCCAGCTTGTATTTGCCGTTGCAGTTGATAGTTTCATTAGGGTCAATGCCTTCCTGCAGGTACAGGCCTGCCATGAGCAGCTTCCAGATGGATGCAGGAGGGTAAACGGATTGGATAACCCGGTTTTGAAGTGGGAATTGAGGGTTGTCACGCAGCTCTCCCCATTCTTTGTGACTCAGGCCGCGTGTGAATGCGTTGGGGTCATAACTTGGTGCGGTGACAAGCGCATACAATTCTCCAGTATCCGGGTTCATTACCACGATACAACCAGCCTGATCTTTTAATTCGTTAGCCGCCATGCGTTGCAGGCCAAGGTCAATAGACAGGGTAACGGATGAACCGGCTGACGGCTCTTCCAGTGTTTGCGAGTTGTATTCGCGACCGGATATGTCAACTTCCATTTGCCGCAAGCCCTTAGTGCCTCTCAGCGTATTTTCCTCGATGAGCTCAAGGCCTTGTTTGCCTATGGTATCACCAAGGTCCAACGCTTTATTTGCTTCCAGTTCTTTTTCGTTAGCTTCAGAAACATAGCCAAGGATATGCGCAAAGAGTTCACCTTCGGGGTAATACCGCTGAGGTCGAGTCATGACCTCCAGGCCTGGCCAGTCTAAGGAGTTTGCTTCTATGGTGGCTAGCTGGGAAAAATTAATGGTAGGAACAAGCAAAAGGGGTTCAAACGCTTTGGTGCGCCAGCGACCTTTCTTATACCGTTTTTCAATATTTTCCAGAGGGACGCCTGTCCACAGGCTAATCTGCTTCAATGTTGTGTCGATGTCTTTTACGTCTTCACGAACAATGCCAAGACCATACGCTGGGCGGTTTTCTGCAAGTAATTCGCCGCCGCGGGCACGCAACAAACCTCGAGGGGCATAAATTTGTGCCTGTCGAATCCGGTTGTCACGGGACTTTTTTGCAAAGTCTTCGCCATGGTGAATTTGAAGATACCAGAATCTAAGCAGAAATATGAGAAAAAGCAGAAGCACAAGCCCCTGCAACAACCATAATCCTGTTTTGGGAGGTTGGTAGCCTTCTGGATCAAGTTGCATTGACATTACGCAGGAATCCTTGCCGTAGTGAGTACAGGAAAAGCCATACTAGAGGAATAATGCCGGCCAGCAGACAGCTGTCGGCGACTAAGAGTTGAAAATTAACTTGGAATGATTGTAAGTTTGCCATCAGCAAGGTAAGCCCGACATTCCAGACTCCGAGTGCACATGATACCAGTACAATGAAGAAGAAGTTGTTCGCATCGAACATCCATCGACCATAGTACATAAGCAGCAGTGCGGAGCAATACCAGAGTGTAGAAGAGCCAAAGGCAATGGCACCGGTACCTTCTTGAATGAGGGCGAACATCGTCACGAGCCAGAAGGTTTGGCGGGGATTTTCTTCCTGCATAGAGCAGATAACCGCAGGCATGAAAAAATCCACACCTGCGATTGTAAACTGCATCCAGATAGCTGCGACTGTATAGCCGAGCCACCAGAAGATATTTTTAAAGAGGGGGTGCCTACTTTTTCGCATAACCTTTTCCGCGTATGAAACTCGCGCTAGTGAGTGGCATTCTGTTCAACTTTTTTTGAAGAGTTTTTTTCTTCAGATAAAGACGTTGCTTCGCTCTCTGCAGTTACAGGGGGCGCCTGTAGCAAAATGATTTCTTCAAGGTTGCTCAAACCGGCAAGCGGTTTAGCCTTTACCGTTTTAAAAAGCGAAATATCTGAATGCGTAATGGATACGATTTTAGCAATAGGCAAACCCTTAGGGTATGCACCTGCAAGACCGGACGTTACAAGTAGTTCCCCTTCTTCAAGCTCAGCGTTGATAGGAACATATTTAAGTTGCAGTTCGTCGCGGGATCCAGAGCCCACAAGCAGGCCTCTAGTTCTGTTGTGACTGCTGATAACAGCAATGCGGCTGTTAAGGTCAGTAAGCAGCAGAGCAGAGGATGTAGTAGGGCCAGCTTTAACAATACGGCCTACAACACCTTCATGAGTGACGACAGGTGTGTTTTTTTCTGCGCCATTCATGTAGCCTTTATCAAGGATTATAGAGTCCAGTTCTGCCTGAACTCCGATTCGGTACGAAAGCACACGAGCAGCCACTCTGTCCCACATAGGAGGTGGAGAGAGGTGCATAAGTGCTCTAAGTCGTTTTAACTCGGCAACATTTTCTCTGGCGTCAGCAAGCTCAAAACTCAGGTTTTTTACTTGCGTCAACAGTCGGGCGTTTTCTTGCTGTACATCTTGCAGGTAGATATATTCATTCCACAGGTCTGTAGCATTGTGTACAACCCATTTCCCGGGCTTTAACACAGCACCGGTGAACTCTAACCCTGTATTGGCAGCAAATCGATCTACTGCACCGGAACGCATGTTCCATGAGAGTAACAGCAGGTACAGAAGAAGAGCGGCGAACAGAAAAATGAGGATGCGTTTCAGTGAAGAGTTAATCGACCGTTACCTCCTTCAAAATGTCCAAGTTATCAAGAGCCTTGCCTGTGCCCATTACAACTGTGGAGAGCGGGTCATCCACTACGGTAATAGGCAGGGAAGTTTCTTCGCGAAGAAGCTGGTCAAGGCCTTTAAGCAGCGCACCGCCGCCAGTAAGAACAATGCCGCGGTCTACGATGTCAGCTGCAAGTTCCGGAGGAGTCTGTTCCAGTGCAATGCGCACAGCCTGTACAATGGAATCAACCTGTTCTGCAATAGCCTTACGGATTTCTTCAGAAGTAATAGTTATGTGTTGCGGGATACCTGTTACAAGGTCGCGACCTTTTACTTCCAGAGTTTCTTCCGCCGGCATCGCGTATGCAGAAGCAATTTTAATTTTGATGTCTTCTGCAGTCGCTTCACCAATGAGCATGCTGTATTTGCGTTTAACGTGTGTCATAATGGCTTCGTCCATTTTGTCACCGCCAACGCGTACAGATTTGGAATAAACAACACCGGAAAGGGAGATTACTGCAACTTCCGTGGTGCCGCCACCGATGTCTACTACCATGTTGGAGGTAGGCTCCTGAATCGGGAGATTAGCTCCAATTGCAGCTGCCATTGGTTCCTCAATAAGGTATACTTCACGGGCACCGGCACTTTGTGCAGATTCTTTAACTGCGCGTTTTTCAACCTGAGTAATACCGGTCGGTACGCAGATAATAATTCTCGGGCGTACAAGGCGACGAGAATTGTGGACTTTGGTGATGAAATGACGGAGCATAGCTTCCGTAATTTCAAAATCTGCGATAACGCCGTCTTTCATAGGACGAATCGCTTGAATGTTACCCGGGGTACGTCCAAGCATGCGCTTGGCATCCTGCCCGACAGCAAGTACAACGCTGCCGCCGCGGTTGTCTTTTTTAACAGCAACTACGGAAGGCTCGCGCAGTACAATGCCTTGCCCTTTTACGTAAACGCAGGTGTTTGCGGTACCAAGGTCAATAGCAAGGTCGTTGGAAAACATTCCAAGAAGAAAATTTAATGCGTTGGCCATATGCTCTCGCTTGCTTTGGTCAATCAGATGTGTCTTGTTACATCGTAACCTGTTGAAAACTTGTAAATTAGAGAATAATTCAGAAATATGAATAGATATCTCCAATTGGCAACTTACTTTCGCTACCGTTTTGGTGAACGTGTACAAAAAATCCCTCTGGATGCCGGGGCGACTTGTCCTAATCGAGACGGTACTCTTTCCCGTTCCGGTTGCATCTTCTGCAATCCTTCTGGTTCGGGGTCTGGAATGGGTCTCCAGGGGATGAATTTGAATGATCAGTGGGATTCCTGGTATAATAAATATACACGCTCCCAAAACGCGAAATTGTTTATAGCCTATTTGCAGTCTTTTTCCAATACTTATGGGCCTGCTGAAAAACTCTCTAAAAATCTTACTTCTATCGCATCCTTACAGGGTGTTATGGGCGTGTCTATCGGCACTCGTCCTGATTGTGTTGATGAAGAAAAATTGGATATCATCGCAAAGCAGGATTTAGATGAAATATGGCTTGAACTGGGGCTTCAGTCCGCACATGATCGTACATTGTCACTCATAAATCGCGGGCATACCTACGAAGATTTTGTTCACGCTGTCACTCTTGCAGCAGAACGGGGTATTAAGGTCTGTGCGCATTTAATTGCAGGGTTACCGGACGAAACAACAGAAGATTTTTTGCGTACAGTGGAGATGGTGAGTGCGCTTCCTGTACGTGGTATAAAATTTCATAGCTTGTACGTGGCAGATAATACAGTGCTGGCAAAAATGTGGCGGAGTGGTGAATATTTTCCAATGACCGAGGAAGAATTTATCGATGCCATAGTTCGTGCTGTACCTAAAGTTCCCAGCACCGTTGTTATCCAGAGGCTTACAGGTGACGCTTGGGTAGGAGAGTTGCTTGCTCCGCACTGGGGAATTTCTAAGCGTGCGTTGGTGGATAAAATTATGGCTGAACTCGTAGAACAAGATGTGTGGCAAGGGAAAGAAGTAGACGCTCCGCAACATGTTCCGTTGTGGTTCACGATTAGAGAGAATTTGCCGAGGCGTCTGCGTGAGCAATGGGACATCGAGTATGATGCTGTTGCTGAAAAGATGGGCTTTTTGGAGCGATAACCTTTTGCAGCAATACGTACATTGTAGCGCGTGAGTGAATATGTTTTTACCAGAAATTGAACAAATCGTAGGTACTAGACTTCGCCTTATTCTTAACTGGCAGGAAGGAAAGCTGGTTGAGCTGTCTCTCTTATGGGCAAATGGAGAAAACTCAACTGAAGAGTTGTCAGATATTGGGAAGCAATTGCGCGATTGTCTGTTGCGTTATGAATTAGGCGAGCATGTTCAGTGGCCTGATCTTCCATTTGCCCTCGAAAAAATGACGCCGTTTGGTCAGAATGTTCTGACTGCTTTGATGCAGGTGCCATATGGAGAAACGGTTTCTTACGGTGAACTCGCAGCTCTTGCGGGAAGTCCCAACGCAGCGCGTGGGGTTGGGCAGGTGATGGCGCGAAACCGCTGGCCGTTGATTATTCCGTGTCACCGTGTTGTGGCTGCATCAGGGCTCGGCGGCTTTTCTGGTCAGGGGGTAAGTATGAAGCGTTACTTGCTTGGTATTGAAGGCGTATTGTCACGTACGTAGTATATGACGTTGGGGGCTTTGCAGAGTTCTTTTCTGGGGAAAATAGACCCCATTTCGGTGCGTTGTAGAAGTCATGTTGTTGGAGAAATGTAATGACAAGTAAACAGACTTCAATTGATTCTGTATTGAAGCGTATGAAGAAGCTGAACGTTGGGCAGTGTGTAGATATGCGCTCGTTCAAGCGTAATCGTTCTGTCGTAATTGTATGTTGTGGCGAAGATTCTTTTCGTGTTGTTGAAGATGGTTTTTATCAGGAAGTTTGGGACAATCAGAATACAGAACAGGTTAAACGTCTGTTGAAAACTCTGTTAAAAAAAGAGTTTCCCCGTTCTAATAAAATTCGTCTGTATACGCTTGATTCCTATGAAGATGCAAACGTGAACCGCATGGCGCATGGTGCAGGACGGTATGGTGAGACTCTCCCTACAAAAAAAGTAGCAGGCTAATTGCCATAACAGCCATACCGGCTACCAGTCCATATATGGACAGGTGGTGCTCACCGTACGCCTGTGCGGTTGGAAGTAATTCATCCAGAGAGATGAATACCATGATTCCTGCAACGCTGGCGAAGACAATGCCGAAAACTGTTGGTGAGAGGAAGGGCATAAGCAACAGATAACCGATGATTGCGCCAACCGGTTCGGCCAGACCGGAAAGGAAGGACAGAGTAAAAGCTTTGCCTCTGCTCTCTGTTGCATAGTAGATAGGAACCGAAACAGCGATTCCTTCTGGGATATTGTGGATTGCTATAGCTACAGCAATGGCAAACCCGAGGTTAGGGTCGGATAGTGCTGCTGTAAACGTTGCAAGCCCTTCCGGAAAATTGTGAATACCGATTGCAAGCGCTGTAAAAACACCCATTCTAAGCAATTTTCTATCTTTTTGCTCTGGTGTTTCTCTTTTTATTATTACTTCGAGAGAGTCAATTTCTTCAACGTTATGGATCTCATGCGGGTTTTCTTCAGCTGGGACTAACCTGTCGATAATACCAATGAAAAGCATACCGCCAAAGAACGCGGCAACAGTTGCCCACATGCCATATACTTCGCCGAGTTCAGACTGCAGTTCTACCTTTGCCTTCACGAATATCTCTATGAACGACACATAAAGCATTACTCCGGCTGAAAATCCTAATGCGACAGAAAGGAACCCTGTGTTTGTTCTTTTTGTGAAAAAGGCAAGCATAGAGCCGATGCCTGTTGCCAGACCGGCGAAAAGAGTGAGGCCAAATGCAAAGAATATTGTTGCGGAATCGTGCATGGACTTCCTTACGTGTGAAGGGGGGAGAATCTCTGTAAGGGGAAATTATACCAAATTAAAACAAAATTGGTTGTATAGAACTGCATGAAAAAAAACGCTATTAAGTTTAGCGTATTTTTTATGCGTTAATGTCCGGAATGATCCATAACATGGTTTAAATCGGCAGTGTTTTGCGTAATAAGCCCGCCTTCTATCCAGAATCGAGTTAAGCTCCATTCATCAACGTCAATGTAGTCAATGCGTCCGGTACAGTCGTTAGTGAGGTGTGGTTTGATGGCAGCAATGAATTCATTCATCATAAAGTAAATGCCTTCAAAGCTGATCGTGAAGAATGTACCGTCCAGTTCAACAGCATCTTCGTTCTGTTCTTGTACCATTTCCAGCGCAGCTGCGTAGAGTTCTGGACTAGCATTTGAAATGCTTCCATAAACTTTGATAAGAATGTGTTCCATAGGGAGGATGGTGCCCTCTTTGTTGTTGACGGGCAAGAAAAAATTACACGGCATCAAGCGATTGGCTATTGTTTTGAATATCTGTGGCCACAACAAAACAGTTTCGTCCATGATGTTTCGCTTCATACAACGCCATGTCCGCTTTGTTGTAGAGTGTACCGGAAGTATCATTTGGAACGTATTCTGAAATACCTATGCTGATTGTTACATTGGGGCTGATCGGGGAAGCAGGATGGTAGATCATCTGATTTGCAAGGGTTTCCTGTATCTTATCCGCAATGGTTGTAGCTTGATACTGATCACAGGAGGGGAGGATTAAAGCAAACTCTTCACCACCGATGCGGGCTGCGGTGTCGATTGCACGACGTGCATGGTTGGACAAAACTTTTGCAATAGCTTTAATGCAGCGATCACCGGCCTGATGACCGAGGTGGTCGTTGTATTGCTTGAAGTAGTCAACATCAATGAGCAACAGGGTGAGCGGCTTGCCAAAGCGTTGTGCGACTTCTAATGCTTGCTCCAGTGCTTCGTTGTACCCTTTGCGGTTTGCAATTTTGGTGAGCTCATCTATCCGGACCATGGCTTCAAGCTTTTCAGTGAGGATTTCGTTTTCAACAAATTTTTCCATGCAGAAAGAAAGCCAGTATCGAAGAGTGTACAGACTTGCGAGCATGAGCGCAGGGAATTTGAGTATCGAAAGCAGCAGACCAAGATGTGTCTTGTCGCTGAACCCGACAATCAGGTAAATGTAGGCAGCAAGCATTGTAGGAAAGGCTGTTAGCAACAAGGCCGGGCGCGCATACCATCCTATGACAAGTGAAAAAGCACCGATAACAATTCCACGTGAGGCCGGCTCAGGCTGGTTCCAGAAATAAACGGTGTTTACTGTGGAAATAGCCCAGAAAAGACCAATGCAAAATGCAGAGATGATCCAGCTATGGTGCGATGCACGTTTGCTTTTGAATGCAAATTTAATGCATATTGCACTGATGATAAGGAAGGCTGTGTGGATAGTATTGCATGCAATACCTAATGGTGTAAGAAGATTAAAGCCTAGAAAAAGATAGTAAGCGTTTAATACTTGCAGAATACATGAAGAAAAAAGAATCCAGTAAGTACCCACTTTCAAATTTTTGTGATAGATAATTTCTTTGAGGTCTTCTGTGCTTACTGTACTGGTTTCCATGCCTCCCCCCTACCTTCATTATTTTTAGAGTGATTCTAAAAATGAAGTGGGCGCATTACAAAAATGTGCGCCCACAAAATAGTATGTCTGCTTATTTAGTATGGTAGGTGATGAATTGAAGTCAATATAAAATGATAAGTACAAGCGTTGTGTACAACAGGATGCTTTAAATAAGCTTTTATAGCGAGAACTTACCATTTTCATAAATTGTTTTCCGTTCACCGTTTGGAAGTTGCGCTACAACTCTTTTTTCTTCTGTATTAACTAAGTCCCAATGCAGTGAGGATGAGTTGAATCCAAGATTTTTACGTGTATCTTCTGTTAATTGTTCTGCATGGCCGCTAAACGTGTTCGCATAAGAATTACCTAACGCAATATGCATAGAGCCGTTTTCTCCACCATGGTTTTCATCGTATAGAGTGTTGGCCATAAATTTGGAGATGGGAGAAAAGCGTTTGTCTACCAGTGCAAATTCACCAACTAATGCAGCACCGGGGTCTTGATTAAGCTGTTGCTCAACAAATGCCTGATTGTGATCTGCTGTGACTTTAGTGACACGCCCATCCTTAAATATTAACTGAATATCCCCAATAATGTTTCCGGAACGGAACGTCGGTAGCGTGGATTTATAGACACCATTTGTGTGGCGCATGTCCGGCGAAACATACAGTTCGAATGAAGGAATGTTGCGGCCCGTGAAACCTACCCATTTGCGGTGTTGACCTATTCGGACATTCAGATCGACCGAAGCCGATTCAACGTGCATTGCACAATCCCCGAAACTGTCCAGCCATTCAGTGAGTTCATCAACTTTTTTGGCAAATTGACGCCATTGGACTGTGGGTTCAGGTTTATTAAGGTAACATGCCATTTCAATCTGCCGTGCATATTCCTCAAGAGTAATACCTGCCTGTGCAGCTAACGCCTGTGTAGGATACATGCATAATGTCCAGCTGAATGCCCCCATGTCTTCACGGGTTTGCATAATACCGCGTAACGGTTGTTGCGCTTTGCTATACATAGCGATGAGTTCTGGATCGATATTTGACAAATGCGCGAGTGAAGCAGGAGCGTAAATGGAAATTGATCCATTAAGATGGTTATATAAGTCGCGCTGCCCCGGGAAGATTGTAGTGAGGCGTTTATTGTTTGCTTTGGTGTATCTGTCCACCTGCATACGGGGAGTTTCATTCATTCTGGGGATAGGAATCATTCCTTTGTCGTGAAGCAGTGAGCAGACCTCTTCTGCTAGAGAGAGCCCGTCAATGTCATAATTTACCAGAATAAAATCACTTTTTTTATATGGTGAAGTCCGGGCTCTTGAGAGTGCCCAGAAAAGTACTTCGGCGTAGCGTTCTAGTGTGGGAGTATCGTACATATATTCTCCTTTCAGATCTAAGCAGATAACGTTGTCAACGTTCTGAATATGATACTGTTGCAGCAATGCATGTTTTTCAAATTGTGGCTGGAAGATGGCCGTTGTGCAAGGGGATTTTAGCTTCTTCGCCAGTTGGAGTATGCAGAGTTATCTATATACATCATTAGCTGTAAACGAGCATTTATGTAATGTACCAATCTGGAATTAGATTGTATGATTGAAGTATATATTCTGAGAACTCATTCCAGAGGAGAGCGTATGTTTGTTCGATGTTGGGGGGCTCGCGGTAATATTCCAACTTCCGGTACACAGATGCAGTTTCATGGTGGAGCAACACCTTGCCTTGAGATTCGCACGTATGACCAGTCTGTGATCATTTGTGATGCCGGGACAGGTATTCGAAAGTTAGGTTGGACCTTACTGAAAGAACAACGCTTAGAATATACTCTTTTGCTTACACACGCGCATGATGATCATTTGGCCGGATTACCTTTTTTTGAACCTCTGTATGAAACAAACACCCGGGTAACAGTTTTTGAGCATAAAGAGTTGCGGGATAAACTGGAAAAAATATGTGACACTCGTGAAGCACAGATATTTTCTCCGTATTCTACTCGTCCCGTGGGAGCACGTATTGATTGGAACCCTGCATTGGAACTTGGACATATTACAAAAATAGGGAGTGCGTTTGTGACGTCTATCCCTGCATCACATCCCGGAGGGTGTGTTGGATTCAAGATTGCTGATCGGGGCAAAACGGTAGTGTATCTGCCTGATAACGAAATAGGATTCGATCATGGCGCGCACATGGATTTTGCAGCGTACGTGCGGTTATGTAGTGGAGTAGATTTGCTCATACACGATGCCCAATATACTTGTGATGAGTATCTTAGTTGTAAGGGGCGGGGACATTCTTCGTGGCGGCAGGCTCTGGAACTGGCTATTGCAGCAGGTGTACAGCAACTTGGTCTCTTTCATCACGATTCAGATCGCACAGATGAGCAGCTTTTTGATATTGTTGAGACGTGTAAGCGCGAAGCAGCACAACGTTCTCCAAGGCTTTTATGTTTTGCCATGCGCGAAGGTTCTGAACTCGTGTTGTCATAGCAGTTTTTTTATTCTTCATTCGAGACAGAACTCAGATGCACTTTATTGCTGCGTGGGAATTCCTGCTTGAGTAGTGTCTTCATTTCTTTTTTCAACTTACTTTCATCCAGTTCGTACTCGGCGTCGGTAAATCCATGCCTTGCAATGTGCAGTGTGGTTTTATTGATGCGTCGTATGGTGATGTGTCGATCTTTTTTGAATGTGGCAATACGAATTCCATGCGATTTTTCTAATGACGCAACACGCGAAAGTACCGTTGGGATAGTCCGGTTAATATCTATCATTCATAAATCATACTCCCTCAAAAAATGATTATCAAGGTAACCTCATGTGGTTAGGCAGCCCTCTGGAGTGTCTTAGCTCTCTCTTCGCTCTTTGTATAAGGCTGGTGTTATCCTGTTGATAGGGCGGGTTATTCTGTACAAGATATTTATTTGGGAGAATGTCTTGAATACACAAGGAGTATGCCTAGTTATGCTTTGTAAGTTTTTTTATATGTACCCTGCCTAAACATAAAAAAAGTAGTAGCTTAGAACGCAGAATATAATGGCGAAGTCCTTTTTTCAGGGTATGGTGGATACATGGATGCTTGTTTCCGAAGGTTTGCGGAGACAGCAGAGTTAGTCCAAGTCGACAGGCAGCAGTTGACTTGCGTGTGGCAAGGCAGCGATGCCACACAACTCATCCTCCTCCCTTGCAGCGTCGGCCGTGCCCCTTACCCCTCGGGCACGGCCGACTCGTCTTTTGTTTGTCGGGGAGCAGGGGAGACTAGAATGATGAAAGATGAGGTTTGTGAATAATATTTTAATAAGAAAAGTATGATGCAATTAGTTATGCTGACATGCGATTGACAATGAGATGATTACATATTGTTCCAGAAAAACAAAAAAAGGGTGGAGTAAAAACTCTACCCTTTTTTATTACATTGCCAGTAACTCGAAATGTCCATTAAGAAGATAATTTTCTCGCTAATCACAGTCGAGGCGCTCTGGCCCCATGCCCGCCGAAGACCTACCTATTTAAAGAAAGAAAAAACTGCAGGTTATTTCTTACACATGCCGCGGGCGATCCCCCAGTTGAGTTCGTTGCAAAGCCCTAGACTGCAGCCTTTACGGTAGTTTTTGCACATTGATTCGTAGTCTTTAAGTACAAGATCTGCCGAGCCATGCGAGATATACAGGTGCGGGTTATTAGGTGAAAGCAATATAGCCTTGTCATAATCTACGAGTGCCATGTCAGGGAGATTTGCCCGAACATAGGCTGTGCCTCTGTCGTGCAGAGCTACTACAAGGTTGGGCTCTAGGTCGATGGCATCATTGAAGTAACGGATAGCTTCAATGGTATTTTTTAACTGAAACAGTATGCTCCCTTTCGCATGTAGCAAAATAGGCTCTTCTGGAGCGGAATTCAGGAGCAGACTAACTTCTTTGAGCTTCTGTTTGGGGTTCTTCCAAGTGCCTTGAGTGTATTCAGGCACAAGCTTTCTGTATGCTTTGAGAGCTCGCAGTCTGTTTGCGATATTGTCGAAAAAGAACTTCGAGTTAGCGTTAAGGCTAAGCAGGAACGTGTGCTGTTTGTCGTTAAAGGTTTTGGTTGAAAATTCTTGCAGGTAGCTTTCTTCGGCCATGAAAATAGCTTCAAAGATTTTGGCGCGGCTTGTCGGTTTTAGTGCAAGAAGGTGCTTTTCATCGAATTGTTCAATCGGGGAGATTGTTACTTCAACGTTAATGTAGTTGCCGTCAATGTCTTTGGAGCGGAAGATCTTTGATCGATGAAATTTGTAAAGCTGATTAGCTGCAATGGTTTCTTCTTTTGCTGCAAGCGCTGGTGTGGTTTCAGATCCCCGAGCAATTTGCTGACGGTGTTCGATCCATTGTGATGCACGAGTGAACGCTCCGTGCAGGGCAAATGCTTCTGCTATAACTGTGGCTGCTTGCTCAGTAAGCGAGTAGCCATAGGCAATTTTTACTGTGTGTGAAAAGGGCACCGGCTCAAGAGGCTCAGGTGTTGCATATGCTGGAAAGGATGTGCAGATGCACAGGCTTACGAGAGCAAATGTGGCAGTAAGGGGGCTAAATTTCAACATAGTGTTACTTTTCGGCAAGAATTATTGGAACAGCAGGTGTAATTGCTTCTTGTAATAACTCTGCGAGTAATGGTTCGATGATATTTGTGTAAGGTACTCCTTGCTTAATAACTGTTGCCTTGTAGGTAGTTGGTAACCCGTTATTGACGGCAATAGAGAGTGTAATCTCTCCCCGGTACTCTGCAACAGAAAGCGGAGTAATTTTAAGCTGTGAAATTGTGCCAGTTACACGAGTAGGAAATGATGCAATCTGGTTAGGAGTAAGGACGTATTCAACAGTTGCACCCTGACGTACCAGTTCGTTCTCAAGTCCTCGTGTAACCCATGCTGCGACATTGGTAACTGGAGTTAGCTCTTTGTCATTATCAATGCCGAGAATCAGTGTGGAACGAGCGTCGGTGAATTGTACTAGGCCGACGTTGGCGTTGTGCTGTGTTTGTACAGCAGGGAGTTCGTTTGCAGGGACGTACCGTAAGAGCACTTTAGAGGATGCACAGCCGGAAATGGTCAGCAGTACAGCGCAAAGGATAAATACTAAAGATCGGTGAGCGCGAAACATGTGGCCTCCAGAAGTTTAAATGGGCTGAAGTGGCAGTAATAGCCTTGTTAATATTTCTGTATCGGCAGAAAAGGTCGTATCAGTTAGATAGATTTCAATGTTTGGGTGGTCGGCAGGCGTTCTGCCGCTGGAAGGGAGCCATTCCCAATACAGCTTGTGCCATGCATCATCCAGAGTACTGTATGAGCCTTGATGGGTGTACATGGCGAATTCGCCACCGGAGATGTAAATTTCTCTGGCTATGCCGGAGGAATCGATTTCTTCAGAAATGCTTACAGCTGCGTCGTATCGTAGTTGATTTTTTGATGTGGTTGTGGAGTCGTGGCGCAACCCAAAGAATATTGAATTTTGTGACAGCAAGTTGTTTTTGGCAATCCACAGGGAAAGCTGACTCCACGTTTGTGGGACAGAACTGGTGTAAGGGCCAATTCCTCGAACGGCTGCTACACGGATGTCGGGTAGCCTTTCAATAACAACTTCCATTGTAGAATGCTCCTTGTAATGAGCTTACTTGTATAGCGAAATGGTGTGTAACAGCAACCCATGAGTATACGTTTAAAAATGGAGGCCTGTGAGGGCGTGTTAGAGCCTGAATTTAGTGTATTGTGGTTGTCAGAGGTACCTTATTGACATTGTTGAAGATGAATGAACGTGCAAATCGGGCTAAAAAAGCCGCAAAAAGCTCTCAATGCCTGAGAATTAACAGTTTTCGGGGGATTCGTTGTTGACAAACTGACTAAGCTTTGCGATTGCTCTTTGCTGACGCGAGCGTCTCATTAGAAATTATCAGATCTTCTGATCTGTTAAACTCATACATTATGTAACGGAGAACTTCATGACAAAAGCTGAATTTGTAGAAAAGCTTTTTACTAAAGCTAACCTTGCTTCTAAATCTCAGGCTGAAACTGTACTCGAATCTACTATTGATACTATCACTGAAGCACTCATGGATGGCGATTCTGTAGTATTCACCGGCTTCGGTAGCTTCAAAGTTGTTGAGCGTGCAGCACGTAAAGGCCGCAACCCTCGCACTGGTGATGAAATTGAGATTGCAGCAACTAAAGTTGTTAAGTTTACTCCAGGTAAGACCCTCAAAGAAGTTGTAAAATAATTCTTTGAACTTGCCTGATGCATTCAGGCTGTTGCCTGTTGCACTTTACAGATTGAAATAACTACGCGCAAAGCTATGCGTGAGAAAAATTGGACACTGTGTAGATTCATAGTTTTCGTTTTTGAGGCAACGCTGCACTGTGTAAGTTTGCTATCAATCTGATACACTGGCTATCAGTGTACTGTTCAAGCATATTTATTGCTTTGAATATAAAAATCCCGGATTGACTTGTGTCAATCCGGGATTTTTTCTGTGTATTTGAAGCGTATTCTTTAAAAGGGGCCGTGTTGGACTAACGTAATGCAGATATCCATGACGTTGGTTAACGTCGGGCCGGTTTGCAAAAGATCGCCGGTACTTTTTAGATAATTGTAAGAGTCGTTATCGGCCAGATAAATTTTCGGACATACTTGGCATTCTTTTGCGCGTGTTAGCGAGTCTGGAAGCGCAAATCCACCTGCTGCATCGGTTGGGCCGTCAGAACCGTCTGTTCCAGCACACAGCATGGCAATATTAGGGCATCCGTCAAGGGCGACTGCTGCTGCCAGAGCCATCTCTTGATTTCTCCCGCCGAGTCCTTTTCCTGTCAGTGTAACCGTGGTTTCGCCGCCGGATAGCAAACAGAGCTTTTCTTTTTTAGCTCCAGCAGCTTTTTTTGCCTGCTTAGCGATGTCTTTTGCCACAGTCCGTGCTTCTCCTGTCATTTTTGAAGTAATAATGCGTGGAGTATAGCCAAGGTCTTTAGCTTTTGCTGCGGCGGCATGCAGTGCTTGCTCATTGGTTGCAACAAGAAGGTTCTGTACGGAATCAAATACAGGATCACCGGCTTTAGGGGTTTCGTAGATAGTTCCTTCCGCGCCTTTTTTCATGTGCGCCAATATGTTGACATGTACTTTGTCGATCAGCTTGTAGCGTTCAAAAATATCCATACAGTCTTTGAAGGTAGAGTTGTCAGGAGATGTGGGGCCGGAGGCTATGACGTCTAAATTGTCGCCGACAACATCTGAAATGATTAATGCTGCAAGCTGGGCAGGATATGCAGCACGCGCGAGGTTGCCGCTTCCGAATATAGACATGTGTTTGCGTATTGCATTGATTTCATTAATTGTCGCGCCACATTCCAGAAGCAGTTGTGTAGCCTTCTTGCCTTCGTCTAAAGATATCCCCTCTACCAGTGCAGGTGTAAGAGCACTTGCTCCACCTGTAATGCAGCAAAGTATAAGGTCTTTTTTTCCGGTTTTTGTAACTAGATCAAGGATTGCCCGAGCGCCGCGTTCTCCGTTTGCATCGGGAACAGGGTGAGCCCCTTCAATGGTACGGATAATACGGAGCGGAACTGTATGACCGTATTTTACACAGATAACGCCATCGGTAATTCTGTCGCCGAGTATTTCTTCCAGTTGGGCTGCCATAGGGGCTGCTCCTTTACCGGCTCCGACAACATAAATATTCTCAAATGTATTGAGGTAATAGGTTACGTCGTCAATGAGTAATGCTTCCCCATCAAGGGATACAAATTTTTTGACGGCTTTGTCTGGCGCGACTGCTGTAAGTGCTGCGCCGAGTATTTCGTGTAACATGTCTTTGGGATGTGCATTCATAATGATTTTCTCTGGGGATAAGCCGTTGACGGGAAGTGCTGCGATTACCAGAAAAGAAGAGCTTCCCCAGTATAAACAGCATGGAAGATGCAAACCTTACACGTAAATGAGAGACCATTGTTTGAGCTGCGGATCGCAGAAAATTTCAGTTCGGTGCGCCTCCTCTTAGTGCAATTAATATAACTGGCAGTGTCACCCAACTATTAGTGAGGCCAACAGGTTTTGTGCTGTATGTTGTTTTGTGCGCTCATACAACGTAAGCGATACGAAATTCATGCCGCTATGCTTAAGAAGGATGCCGGCGTATAACAAACGTTCTATAAAGCAGTTATTACAGCCTCTGAGAAATACAAAATTATACTCAATAGTTCTTTATGTTCCTGTTTAAAAAGCAAAATATAAAACAAGATATGCACTTTTATTTCTTAGAAAGCTGTACACAGGTTCCTGAAACATTCCCCGAAACTATAGAAAGATTACAGGAAGAATGGCAAGCGGAAAAGGTGAGGGATTTCCTTTTTTCGGGCCAAGCTAAGAAAGGGGGTTACTGATTCTTTTGGAGTATTTTTTACTAAAATATCAGGTGTTGCAGGGAATACTTTTTTACAATCCGCGCAAGAGATTCCGAATCCGTTATCAAGATTCAGCATGAGCACACTGCTGGCGCAGCGCATAGGCATGCCCCGTAGGATGAAGAGTTCAGAGATAGAATTTTTTAGACACTCTTTAAGAACGTTTTGTGTTGTGGTATGTTGAAAGAAGTGGCTGTGACTTACCGGAGTTGGGAATTCGGGATTTTTCAATACAGAAGAGTAGTAGTGTTGTTAAATGGGAGTCAGTATGCGCGATAATGGTAATTTTTTGCCTTGGATAATAGAAGACGCTAGAGCCCGCATCTTTTATTTGGATAATGCCTCTTCAGAGGAAGTTCGAGAATGGAAACTGAATAGGGCATTTCAGATTTTATCTGCAGATAGAGCAAAAGAAACATGCCCTAAAGATGTGCATGGGTGGATTCCTAAAAAAGATCCTATCCGGTGTAAAAGATGTAGCGAGAGCCACCATGTAAGAGCAGTAACTCCGATGCAATGTTGGCAGGAATGGGCATTTGGTGAAGTAGAAAATTATATCTCACGATCCCAGAAATTAGCACTTCAGGGGATAGAATGGGAAGATGCGTCAGATTAAATTGAAGCCCTTATATTCTCTTCTGTAGATATTTTCGCCGCGTTTTCTGTCTGCACCTTACACCTTTCGTATACGTTAGTGTGATCAGCGTACAGAATGCGTTTGTCTGAATATTTGATGAGGTTTTTCGTCAGGACTTTTGTGACTAAGAGAAAATATAGAAAACGCTCTTTGCTGTTTATAGTAAAAAAGCAAAGAGCGTTTTTTAGTGGCTATACGAAGTTTGGTTTTTAATTAGGTGAGGTACATTCTTCTGTTTTCTGTTCTTCGGCAAACATTGCCGCGTTGTATGAAGAGCGGACAAGAGGGGCGCTGAACATGTGTTTAATGCCTTTGCTTTTGCCGTATTCTGCGTATTCTTCAAATACCTCAGGATGTACGTAGCGCTTGACTTCCGGATGCAGACGGGAAGGGCGCATATACTGTCCAATGGTCACGATGTCACAATCAATTGCTGCGAGGTTGTCGATAACCCCACGTACTTCTTCATCCGTTTCGCCAAGTCCTACCATGAGGCCGGATTTGGAGCGGCAGCCTGCTTCCTTAACTCGTTTAAGCAGCGTTAAGCTTTGCTCGTAGTCCGCTTGTGGACGAATAGTGTCGTAATGCATAGGCGGAGTTTCTACATTGTGGTTGATGATATCCGGTTGGGCATCAATAACCATTTTGAGTGAAGCTCCGCTTCCTTGAAAATCAGGGATAAGTACTTCTATGCTGCAATCCGCGACAGTTTCTCGAACCGCACGGATTGTTTTGGCAAAGTGTTCTGCACCGCCGTCGATTAAGTCGTCGCGGGTTACAGAAGTGATAACCACATGCTTCAGCCCGAGACGTTTTGCGGCTTCAGCCACTCGAGCCGGTTCATCGGCATCAAGTTTTTCAACAGGGTCGTTGCTGATATTACAAAATGCACAGTTACGGGTGCATGTTTTGCCCATAATCAAAAACGTTGCCGTATGCGCCGTGAAGCACTCGAACATGTTCGGACACTTGGCACTTTGGCATACCGTATTAAGATTGAGGTCTTTTACCAGCTCTGTTGTTGCTGTGTATGTTTTATTACAAGGTATCTTAACCCTGAGCCAAGGCGGAATCCGCAAATACGGTTCTGAACGTTTCTGTGAGCACATGTTTCACTTCCTGCATGTCTATGTCATTGCGGCCAAGTTCCTTTTCGAGCGAAGTAGGTTCTGCATCTGCAAGGCCGCAAAGAGTGATTAAAGAAAATAAATCGACGTCGTTTAAAACGTTGAATGCAAGTCCGTGGTAGCTTGTCCATTTACGCATCGCAATGCCGATGGAACAAATTTTTCTGTTCTCGATCCATACACCGGGTCTGCCTTCCTGCCTGGTGGTTTTCAATCCGTAATGAGAACAGGTACGTATGACGACCTCTTCAAGGTCTGTAAAGAGCCCGCGCATTCCACCCGGTTTTTTAGCAACGCGAAAGATTGGATACGCGACCAGCTGACCGGGGAAATGGCAGGTAATATTGCCGCCTCGCGAGGATTGGGCAAGCTCAATGTTTTGTTGTTGAAGAAACTCATCGCTGACATGCAGATTTTCTCTGCCGCCGTTACGGCCAAGTGTAATCACTGGCGGATGTTCAAGGATAAAAAGTGTTTCTTCTGCTCCTTCAACAACTTCTGCCAGAGTTTCCTTTTGAATCTTTTCAGCATCTGCATAGGAAATGAGTCCTAAATCAACAACGCGCATTGCATCTTCCTGTAATATAACTATTAACGACGTGGAAAAACTTCCAAAGCGCCAGATTTTGCATCTCGAAGTGGCTTGTCCTGCCACTCAACATCGACAAGGCTGCCGCTTTCGAAGCTCTCAGCTTCGTGTAGCAAAGCAATACCTTTGTTAGAACAGGCGTAACGCGCCTTCTGTTTTCTTCCCGGAATGAGGACTGGGTCAGAAAGCACGCGTACATTTTCTCCGTATTCAGGATTAGCCTTGCTTGCCAGAAGGAAGCTGAGGCTTACGTTTTTACGGTTCATACGGGCTCGCTGGGTAAGGTCGCGGAGCCACATTGGCGCATGGTCTGCTGTCATGTTGAAGTGACACCAGCTTGTTGCGCTACGGTCAAGCATTGGACATTCCATTTCATGAGGACACGGAGCCTGCGGCAGGTAGCCTGTTTCAAGAAGACCTTCACGGGTAAGTCCTATAATTTTTCCGCCGAGGCGAGTGCCCGGTTCAACAAACAGGATTGAACCGTCTTCTTTACAGGCACCAGCCATGTTGTTCGCGAGGTCGAGGAAGCGGTCTTCCATGGTTTGCCCACGGTTAGCGGAAAGTTCATTCAATACGTTGGCACCGGCAACTAGTGCCATTTTGCCATAATTGTTGCGTAAACTTTTTTCCAGCGTTTCACGGACTAATTTGATTTTCCAAGGCCCTTTGCCCGGTTCAACACCTGCCATTGCTTCAAAAATGCGACGTCCGTGTTCCATAGGTTTTTTTGCCACGTCGGTGCATATGAATGTGAGGTCCTTGTTGCGCAGGTCAGGGCGGCTAAGCCACAATGCCTGCACAAAAGTGAGCGGGCCGGAGCCTAAATCTAATATTGTGTCACCGTTCTTCAATGGAATGTGCAGCTGTGGCAGCAGCCATGACAGTCTGTACAGGTTCCATGGAAGGAAAAAACGAAGATATGCAGAAAGAGTACGCGGGGTGGACCAGTAGTTGGCACGCATACCACCGCGTTCGTTTGTCAGCATACGGGAAAGATCTGCTACAGCGTACGGCAGATCGCGTTTGTGAGCCGCCTTGATAGGCATGGCTTTGTTCAATACTTTTTCGTAGCCGTCTAAGACGCTACGGATTTTTGCTGTTGGGAATAAAAGAACTGTGCTCATATAAATGTAAAGCGCATGTGGCGCATAAATGTTTGCGTGAAGTCGGGGTCTGTTGTGAGATCAATGGCTTCACAGTTTGCGGTCAGGCTTTCTGCCATGCTGCGTAGGGTGGGGTCAATAAGCATCAGTTCAGCTCCCTGCAAGGAGGTGTTGTTTACAGCTTCCACTCTGGAGCCCATTCCAGCCGGAATGAATCCTAATCCTTCGAGATCCTGCACTGCGGCGTGCTCTCCAAGAGCACCGGCAAGATATATCTTTTTTAATTGTGCTGCAGAAATATCTGCTGTTTCTATAATACGGGTAAATGCTAACGTGAATGCTGCCTTTACCTTGAGGAATTCTTCAATATCTTCCGCGGAGAGGAACATATTGTCCGGTAACGCCAAGTGCTGAATGCCATGACGGATTTCCAGACGGTCAGCCAGGCGCACACCAAGTCCATGGGTCTGCTTTTCGATAAACAGACCGTCGCTGGAAATAAAATTAACTTTTAGTAATGCGTGGATTAAAGCAAGGTAGCCTGTCCCGCTGATGCCGTCTGCATAGGTAGCATCGATAACAGATGGTACAAGACCTTGAGGTGTTAGTTTATATGAAGTGGCTACACCTTTGGCTGCTGCTGCCCCATAGTGCAGACCGACGCCTTCCAGTGCCGGGCCGAGGGCAACGCTGGTAACAAGATAATTATCCGGACTAAGGGCAAGGATGAATTCACCATTAGTGCCCATGTCTGCAAGGATGAAGGGGTATTCTGGTTCTTTTTGCAATATTGCAACGAGCCCTGCTGTCAGATCTCCTCCGACAAACGGTGCCACCAACGGTGCAATATATGCCGGAGGCAGGTCGCCAATCTTTTCTATGCTTCCACCCTTGTAGGTAAGGTTGTACGGAGCGGTTGCAATACCTGAAGTATCAAGACCGAGAAGCAGGTACGTCATTGCCGGGTTTGCAGCGATAGAAATAGATTCTACAGTACCAAATGAGTCTTCAGTAAGCTCGGTAATAAGTTCTGCAATTCTGCAGACAATAAGATCTTGTAAAATTTCTTTACCGGATTCTGTTGCGGCAAAGCTAAGGCGTGACATAATTTCTGAACCGGCACCCATCTGAGGGTTAGGTTCAGAACCGAATGCAATCCTTTTTTTGTCATCAAGCAAGGCCCAGTGCATACTGGTGGTTCCAAGATCTATAGCAAGGTGTAATGACTTGCTACTGGATTCCGCAATTTCGACATGCCTGACGTAGGTGTTTTCAGGAATCTCAATGACCATACCGTCTTGAGGTTCATGTCTGCATGCCAGACGCCAGCCTGCGTCAATAGCATGTTCTTTAAAGATAAGAGTATCAGGTCCAACAGGTGATGGTGCATTTTCTACGAAGCGTACTCTGCATTTTCCGCACTGACCCAACCCTGAGCAGAGAGGTGGGGCAGGAACAAGTCCGCTGGTAAAAATAACCTGAGCCAAAGTATGTGGCTCTTCCTGAGAAACGTGAAGGGACTTTTTCCGACCGGTGTAATCAATGATGGTAATCTGCATAGTAAAAAGACCATGCCACAAAACATGTCAGGAAGAAAGCGGGACTCTTCTTACGCTTAAACTTGAAGGTTGAGAAGATATTTGAAAGCAGGTACGTTGTTTCAGTTTTCTAAAGACTAGTATGGGGTGTATTGTCTCCAGCCTAACGTTTATGAAAAGAGGTGGGAATGGATCTGTTGGTATTAGGATTCTGCGGTCTTATTTTTGTATGTCTGGCTGCAGGGTGTAATTTTTTTGCTACAGCAAAAATTAACGATAAGATTAATGCACTAAGGCAAGATCGTCGTTCGTTACATAGGGAAGTTTCGGAGTTACAGGCTGCACTTATTTCCAAGCGGGAAGAGAAAAAAATCGTAATTAGTAAACTGCGCATGGCAAAGGCTGAATCCAGCTCGCAAAAGGAGGTGGTAAAGGATGCAAGTCCCAGTACCCCCAGCGACACACGAAACTTCGAAACGGAGCTGGTGAGTCAAAGAGTAATCACTCAGCGTGATCTGGACAAAGTTAAAAAGTATCGCAGGTCAACTTCCTGTCCATACGGAGTCGCAGAAACTATTGTCATGCTCGGTTATGCAAGTCAGCAAGAAGTTGATGTCGTTAGGGCAAAATATTCTTAATGAAATAGAGTGGTAGTTTCCTGAGTAGCCTGTTGTTGTTTTTTTTCGACATATATCTGGGCTGAAGTACTTCACAATGAGTCTTGACTAGGTGTTGGCATTAATAGTGCATCAAATCTATCAAGGCACATATTGTGTCAAAAAATTCCTACTTGATTACTCACTAGGTGTTCAGCACTTGTATGAGTACAGGTTTTCGGAGATACAGGACGTATGAATAAGATCTTAGCACAAGACGAAGTAGATGCTCTGCTGCGGGGACTTTCCGGCGGCGAAATCGAAAGTGAATCGGACATTCCGGAAGATGAGACAGGCATAGTCGCATTTGACCTTGCTAACCAGGACAGAATCATCCGCGGACGTATGCCGGTTCTTGAGATTGTAAACGACCGTTTTTCCCGTCTTTGCACTAATGCATTGTCCAACGCAGTTCGTAAGCGCGTTGAACTGAACCCGATTTCGATTGATATGACGAAATTTGGTGATTTCATGCGTTCTTTGCCTGTCCCGACAAGTATCAATATTTTTAAAATGGAACCGCTGCGTGGTAATGCCATAATCGTTGTAGACTCCCGACTTGTCTTTGCGCTGGTAGAAAATTTCTTCGGCGGTGCGGGAAGTCAGCCAAAAATCGAAGGCCGTGAATTTACACGTATTGAGCAGGCAATTGTTGACCGCGTTATTAAAATTGCGTTGGACAACATGGAAGAGAGTTGGCGTCCTGTTCATGAGGTTAATCTGGAGCTTGTTCGTTCAGAGATTAACCCTCAGTTTGCGGCAATTGTACCGCCAAGCGACGTAGTGGTTGTAATTACCTTTGAAGTGGAGCTGGAAAGTGCTATCGGGTCGATGGTTATGTGTTTGCCTTACGCAACTATTGAACCGATTCGATCCAAGCTGCATGCAAGTTTTCAGACAGAGCGTCTGGAAGTTGACCATGCCTGGGTTTCACGTTTGAAAGAGCGCTTGCTGGAGACTCCTGTAGAGATGAAGATTCGTTTTGGTGAATCAAAGATTACAGGTAACCAGTTGCTTCGTCTTAAAACAGGGGACGTTCTCCTGTTGGATACAGACACTGATGATTTGCTTGAAGCAACAATAGAAGGCGTAAAAAAGTTCCACGGAATCAGTGGCACGGTAAAATCAAACAAAGCGTTCCAGATTGTCAAAGAAGAAGAGCCAAGCTACACGTAGCTAGTAATTATCATTAAAAATGTAATAGCTACAATGCACCAACAACCGTACAGTAATTTCATACTGTGCAGAGGGCACGGTGCGCGTATCTTGGACAAATGGTTATGCGTGTTCAACTGAAGGCCGGATTTATCCGGCCTTCTCTTTTGTCTAATGACTAAAATTTTGAATTAAGACAGGAAGATATTCAGCATGAGGGCGTGGGTAGATGGAGTCTTGCACGGTATTTAATAAAAAACTTTATGCATAGAGAGGCCGCATGCAGGAGCCGTAGCCGGGGCAGCTGTACGGTCTTTAGCAGCAAGAATGTCGGGGACGGATTCCGGCGCAATTTTGTGTCTTCCGCATGCCACAATGGTGCCCATAAGGTTGCGCACCATCTGCTTTAAAAAACCGGATGCTTCAACTGTCCAGACAAGCTCGTCCGGCAGTTGCTCACGTTGCGTATACTCAGGACAGCTATGAGAGAAGCGGGTAATAGTTCGGACTGTGTTCGTAATTTCTGTTCCGGCGTTCTGGTAGGTTGCAAAGTCGTGTTCACCTAGTAGATAGCTTGCAGCTGCTTCCATAGCCGCAATGTCCAGCGGGCCTGTTTTCCATACGAACGGGTAGCGGGTAGGCAGTACATACTGGTTTTTAAGCCATAGGGTGTATGTGTAGCTTTTAGCTTTTGCACTGAATCGGGAGTGGAATTCATCATCCACAGTCTCAACACTGGTTACAGCAATATCGTGTGGCAATTTAGTTGTAAAAATTTTTTGCCAGTTTACACGTGCCCACTTCTCGGAAAGATCAAAATGCGCGACCTGAGCGTCTGCATGCACGCCGGAATCAGTGCGACCGCTGCCATGCACTCTAATAAGAGTGCCAGTGACAGCGGTCAGAATTTTTTCAATTTCGCCTTGAATTGTGGGCTGCGGGTGTTCAACTCGAGGTGGTTGAATTTGCCAGCCCACGTATCGGGTGCCAATATAGGCCACAGTAATTTTTATGCGAGGCATTCTCTACTCAAATGGTAACTGCATATTTGTCAGCGCTTCGGAAAGGCGGGCAGCCTTGTCCGGTCTGACAAATGTCAGGATTTCACCTGCTTTACGTCCGCGCATGCCAGCCAAAATTTTAACAGAAATTTGTTCATCGAGGGTTTCAAGAACTTGAGCAGCCTGTTTTCCTTTCATGTTGGAGTACACGTCTACAAGGTGCTTCATCTTTTTATCTTGAGTCTCTTTCGCCTTGTTGAGCATAGACTGAAGACGCTTTTCAAGAGCTTGTAATTTTGCAAGCTTTCCGTCGATGGTGGCCTGAAGTCTGGTGAGTTCCTGTTCGCGTCTATTCAGTTCAACCTGTTTGGTTTTGAGTAGATCGCGGGTCATGGAATCTTCAACAGCCTTAGGTGCCGGAGCAGGTTTTTTAGGCACTTCTTTTTCTTCTGCATGCGCTTTGGTGGTAGTAAGCGTTGCCGGAGATGATGGCAAGCTCTCTTTAACCTGTGCAAAGCGTTCCTCAAGCGTAAGGGACGTATTTTCTGCCACAGTCTTAGCTTTTTCTGTAGTGCCTGATGGCAAAATAGAAGCAATCTGTGTGTCTGCATCGAAAACAATAGAGCCTACGAGAATGAGCTTAAACAGAATTGCGCAACCAAGAAGCTTGCAGATTTTAGAAAGCTTGAGCTTTGAACCTGAGTGTTGCTGTTTCGTCGAGCTGGAGTTGTTCTTTGATCTTTTCATCATGTGCGTGCCGCTTTGCTTGGTTTTCTTTTAGTTTTTCCAGTAGCTTCTTTTCCTGAGATTTCTCAGTCAAATCTTGCCGTGCAGAATGCAGTTCCTGTGCAAGTGTGAGCAGACGATGTTCTGCCGTGCTAATATCTTGACGCACACCTTGCAGAAAATTCCGGATAATCCATGTTTGAGCAGGGTCAGACGTAGTACTCATGAGCGTTTGATTGTTGGCTAGTGCTTCCCGCAACCCGTCAACACGCCGAACTTGTCTTCCGTACTTGCGTTGAGCTTCAGCCAACACAAGCTTGGCCTGATCTTCCAGTTGCGTCCGGTATTCGAGCACCTGCTGTAACTTGAACTTAAATGGTGCCATAAGCCTTCCTAGTAGTGTCAACTGAATGACATGTTACCTAGATATATACCTGTTGTAGCAGGTTTCGTGCCGAAGTGACTGGAACAGGAAGGCTTGGCAAAAAAAAGTCTGGGGAAGAATAGCGTTAGATGAAGTATGCGAGCATGGCGATAAGTTCGCCACCGATGACGGTTGCACCAAGAAAGTCACCGTTTATACCTCCTTGCACCTTTGCAACTCGTAGATATGACCAGAGCATACAGATACAAAGCAGGGTTGTGTACAGGGTGGGAAGAATTCCGCAGAGAAGGATGCCGGTTATAGCAGCGAGGAGTGTCTGTACTAAAATGGTAGAATTCGTTGCTCCTTGCAGGAATAGGCGGCCCTGTCTGGAGGCTTCCGGCGCTTCCCCCAATCCGCCGATAGTAACTGCTGCTACACGACCTGCAATCGGTGCGAAGATGAGAACCTGCCAGTGACCAAGCTGAAATAGTTCATGCGCAAGCAGAGTTTGTCCGAGGATTCCTATAACCATGGCAATAGCACCAAACGCTCCGACATTACTGTCTTTAACAATTTGCCAGAAACGTTCTCCTTGAGCGCAGCTTCCCCAACCATCCCAGATATCTGCCCAGCCGTCCCAGTGGAGGGCACGGGTTATCCATATGGACAGGAATACCCAAAGCCATGCTTGAATCCATGGGTGTCGGGAAAAGGCACCCAGGGCGAATGGCAGGGTGACAAGAATGCCTACTGTCAGCCCGACAGCATAAAATTGACGCATGGTCGCGGCAATTTCTTCATTAGAGTACAGACGTGCGAAACCCAGACGCGTCATAAAACTGAGCGCCGTCATATAATTAGTCCAGAACTGTGTCAGCATTATTACATCTCGGGCGGAACAGAGAGAGCTATTCTAATTCGTTCGCCTAGCTTTAGGTTGATAAATTGCGCTGCTGAACACATGTTGCAAGCAATTTCTAAGTATCCTTGACTGCCGCAGATGATGCCAATTTGATTTTCTGCAAGTTCTGCATAGGCAGAGACACATTTGAGCGGGCGGGTTGTCTGTGTATACAAAGTCAGCTCGCCGCCATCTGAAATTCGCTTGTGCCATGTCTCGTTTGGTAGTCCAAGAATCACATTGCCGAAGGTGTCTATATGTAGCACATACGTTTCGATAATGTTCTTATCCAGTTTTGCCACACTCTCTGGCAGCATGACAATAGCTTGTGCACGTGAATGGTCATTACGTTCCATATACTGGGTTAGAATAGACTCGGAATCAGTTGGTAGCGGTGGAAATAATTTGAGTTTGCAGTCCTGCGTGGAGTCTTTACTGAACGGTGCTGGTCTGGTGCATTCCATATACGACGAAAGCTGTTCAATATGCAGCGCGATATCTGCCGCTAATGGGGAGAATAAGGTTCGGCCATGGAATGTTGAAGTGAGAATAGTGTGCTCCAGAGGCAGCTGGTGCTGCATGATGCGGTATATTGGCGCTTTCGGGTAACGGGTGTGCAGGAATGACAGGCAGCCATTGTCAGGAGCAAGAACAACTTTCGTATCTATTACCATGCATACAATATCACGGGCTGTACCAACACCGGGATCTACAACGCAGATGGTTACAGAGTAAGGCGGCAGATGATCTATGGTAGAGTCTAGAAAGAACCCTGCCTGTGCAATATTAAATGGCGCTAGATTGTGCGTAATATCGAAGATTTGATACTGTGGTGCCAAGGTGCTGAGTACGCCTTTCATCTGCGCAACATATGGATCCGCGTAACCAAAGTCTGTAAGAAGAAAAAATTTAAGTGACATGTTTTCCTCCAAAAAGTAGAAAACTTGACCTCATCATAACGTTTTTACCCCGCATACAACAGTATACGGGGTAAAAAACGAAATATATCTTTCGCCCGATAATTAGGCGTTGTTTTCTAATTTATATCCAAATGCACTATTTAGTATTCGGATGAGTAATATTGAAAGACAGTGCATACAAATGGTGGAAAAAGTCCACATACTCAACATTTACATGGTCAGGTACCGTAATTCGGGAAGGGGCAAAGTTTAAAATACCGCTAATACCTGCTTCCACAAGGTGGTTAGCAGCACGTTGAGCACGCTCTGGTGGCGTCGTAATAATACCAATTTCAGCGCCGTTATCGCCAATCATTTCGCGTAAACGTTTTGTACAAACAACTTCAAGTCCAGATACTTCTTCACCGATTTTAAATGGATCACAATCAAATGCACCAACAATATTAAAACCGCGAAGACGAAACTCTTTATGATTCAAAAGAGCTTTACCAAGGTTGCCCACGCCAACGAGAACGGTTCTCCATTCTCTATCAACACCAAGAGCACTAGTGATAGAAGCGATAAGATTTTTTACGTAGTAACCGACACCTCGCACACCGAATTCGCCAAAGTAGGCAAGGTCTTTTCGTATCTGTGAAGCGTTAACGTTGCACGCTTTTGCAAGCGGCTCTGAGGAAATTACTTCAGTACCTTCGCGCTGAAGATTTTCCAACACTTGAACATATACGGCCAGACGTTGAATGGTCGCTCTTGGGATATGTTCACTTTTTTGTTGTGCCATGGACGCTCCAAATTTGTGAAATAATTCTCATAGTTTAAGGTAAAAAGAGGAGGCCGCAATAACGGCCTCCTCTAAAAGGCAAGTTGTGGACTTACGCAGTAAGAAGCATAAGGTTAACAACGAGAGCGTAAATAGCAAGGGATTCAACGAATGCCAAGCCAAGAATGAGAGCAACAGTAATTTTGTTAGATGCTTCTGGGTTACGTGCAGTACCTTCACAAGCAGCTTTCAGACCAAGACCCTGACCGATACCACAACCAGCAGCAGCAATAGCCATGCCGAGAGCAGCACCAAAGTAAACGAGATCGCCGTAGGTGTTAGCACCTTCTGATGCGAATGCAACAGCTGCGATAGAGATCAGAGCAACGGTGTTGAGAGCAATCATAAGAAACTTACGCATTTTGAAACACTCCTAAAATTATTTTATGTTAGTTGGTCAAAGACCATTTCCCCCGGAATAAGGCCGGAACATGCGGACTAATGCGCGTGTTCGAGAGAGCCTTTGAGGTAGATCATGCTGAGCATGAACCAAATAAATGCCTGCAAGCACTTAGCAAGACCGAACAAGAAGTAGATCGGAATAGTACCTACGATAGGTGCCAGCAGGAAGAACAGGATCAGAACGATTTCTTCACCTCTGATGTTACCGAAAAGACGGAGTGTCAGAGAAAGTGGACGAGCACAGTGAGAAATAAGTTCAAGTGGTAACATCAACGGAGACAGCCACCAGAATGGGCCGCAGAAGTGCTTGATGTAACCAACGCCCCAACGTCTGAGGCCGATCCAGTTGTAGTAACCAAAAGTAAACAGAGCCATTGCTGCGTTTGTATTAACGTTAGCAGTCGGGGCATCAAAGCCCGGAACAAGGCCCATGAGGTTCATTGTAATAATAAAGAGGAACAGCGCGATAAGAACGTGGAAGATCTTTCTTCCGTCTTCACCGATGTTACTCACTACGAAATCTTCGAGACCGCCAATGATGACCTCGAAAACATTTTGTAACTTTCCGGGGACAAGTTTTATTTGTCCGCGTACAAGGAAGGCCAAAGTGAATAGAATCGCCATGGCGATCCATGTGTAAAACACATGGCTAAAATTGACTACTTCCCCATTGATTGTCATGCTGTCCATGCCTACTATAGGCGCGAGCAGCAACGGATGAGGCAAACCACTTGCCATATCCTAAGCCTCCTTGGTTTTCCGCTCATTCTGATTGGAAATCATCCAGATGAGCATCGTTACCATACTTGTAGCCAAACCGGACACAAGTGCCATCATAGGAACATGTGCCTTTGCAATCAAAGCGGCAACTACCACTCCGACGATAAGCAGACGTCCATAAAATCTGAAAAGCATTCCCCACAGCATACTTCGGTCATATTCGCGCAAGATGATTTGCTGTATGAACTTGGCAACTGAGAAGAAACTAAATGTGGCTATTACTGCCCCAATTGCAAATGTAATTGGCCACATGCTAAACCAGACTGTGCATAATGCTGCAATTATGGCAATGCCGCAGAGTTGAATCTGGATGCGAAGAATCGAGCGGATGTCAGGCAGTCTGAATCCTTTTGAATACAGATGCTTTTCAATCTTTTCGTTGAAATCTTTCATTATCTTCTCTTTCCTGATTCCTCATTACCTTTTTTGTGTCAGCATACACAGCTCTGAAACCGGCAATTACGCCGAGAATCAAAAATGCTATGAACATCCAAGGCTTCGTTCCTAACCAATCATCCAGAAAATAACCGGCCACCGCCCCCACAGCGGGGTGAGATACCATGTGCAGACCAATCGTTCCGACTGTTCCCATTGTATCAACGTATTTTCCGGGATTAGCTCCCTTGTTTTTCTTAACGACCATAAATGATTTCCCTTAGCGTGCGAAAGTGCTGCATAAGCTAGATCACTTCGTGCAATCGTTCACAAGTTGTTTTGGAGTTATCACGCGTGGTACCCTGCGTCAACTTATGAAGCTGCTTTTTTGTTCTTTTTTTCACACAAAACAAGCTGGTTGAGTGGACAAATAACTGGGTTTTGTGACTAGCTCCAGCAGTACTGGCGTGCGTGCAAAAGTTTGCAGAAAGAGGGAGGAATGTCCTTTTTCTGATTTGAAGCAAGCTTGTATTTGGTAGGTTACCATAGAGTGTGTCATTAGGGAGAAGGGGACAAAAAAGAGCGGGACAAACTGTCCCGCTCTTTTTTAAGTGGCAATTGTTAGTTGGTTAAGTCGAGGCGGATAATGTTTTCAATATGTGCAGTCTGCGGAAATAAATCAACAGGTTGGACAGCTGTAACAGTATATAGCGCGCTCAGTGTCGCAATGTCGCGTGCTTGTGTAGCAGGGTCGCAGGAAACATAGATAATGCGCTGCGGCGTACGCTCCATAATTAAGTCTACAACTTCCTGATTCATACCAGAACGCGGCGGATCAACAAATACTACATCCGGCTTGGAAGATTCGTTTTCCAGTGCACTGCGTACGTCACCGCTGACGAATCGAACATTTTCGATGTTGTTGATTTTTGCGTTTTCATTTGCAGATGCGATTGCCTGCGGGGTGATTTCCATACCAAAAACTTCGGATGCATTAGGGGCTGCCGAAAGGGCAATACCGCCCACTCCACAGTACAGATCCCAGACTTTTTCAGTGCCGGAAAGTTCTGCAAGGTCAATGGCTGTACCGTAAAGACGTGCCGTTGCGTCTGTATTTACCTGGAAGAAACCGTCTGCATGGGATGCAAGGGAAAGAGAAGGCATACCGTTTTCGAAGTTTAGTACTTCGGTGAGGGATTTCTGCCCCAGAACAACATATGTTTTTTCACCATATGCAACCTGTGAGGTGTGCGTGCGAAGTGAGTGTATGAAGGTTGTTACATTCATACGCTCCTGCAGAAGCTGTCCGAGCTGACGGATGGCGCGGTGTTGCTGGTCTCCGTTAGTCGTATCTTTACAGGTGATTATTTGTACCATGCACTGGTTAGTGTGCTTCGTCTCACGAATGACGAGAAAACGCAGGTAGCCACGGCGGGTATTTGGGTCATACGCAGTCAATGCCGGTGTTGAATTTACGAATTCACGCACGAGGTCAAGAATTTCCATGGTGTGTTCGGTCTGCAGGTAACATTCCTGCAGGTCTACAACATTGTGAGTTCCGTAGCGGCGCAATCCGACAGTGATGTCACCTTGCTTGTCACCGAACGCAAATTCCATTTTGTTACGGTAGTAGAAGGTGTCGGGGGACGGGATCGGGTCGTTAATCTCGAGATCTTGTGCGCCAGCAATGCGGCTCAGGCTGTCGGATACGAAACGTTTTTTCCATTCAAGCTGTTTGCTATATTCCATATTCTGCCACAGGCAGCCGCCGCATGTGCCGAAATGGCCGCAGCGTGGAGTGATTTGATCAGGAGCGTCACTGATAACTTTGGAGAGGACAGCTTCTGCAAATCGTTTTTTCTTTTTAGTGATTTTTACTTCAACAGTTTGGCCGGGGAGCCCCCTGTCCATGAAAATTACCATGCCGTCTAAACGTGTAAGTGCTTTCCCGCCAGTTGCGAGTGCGTCGATGGTCACGGTAAGAGTGTCGCCCTTAGCGAACTGTGAATCTTTGGTTGTCATATGAAATCCGGTTAAGATGAAAGTAGAAGAAATGATTATAAAAAGTAATATGCCTTGTGTTACAAGGAATAACAGAAAAAAGTTTTACTGATTTTGCAAAACTGATCTTGACATTTTTACTAAATAGCGCAACTAATTTTTTTGCGTTGCAGGGGTTATAGGAAAGAGTAAAGGAGTGGAGCTATGTTAGGTGAGCTTTTTGAAGGCATGATGCACTCAACCCCACAGGGCTTTGTGGGTGTTGGTCTTATATTTATTTACTTTGTGGTTATTTGTTCCACTGCGGTTTACCGCATTAAAAAAGGTGAACATCTCGACCATTAGAACCTTGGTTACTGGTTTCTCCCGTTTTTCGGGGAAAACCCAAAATGGTATGTCTACAAAGAAAAAGATCGTTACGTATTGGCAATTGCGTAACGGTCTTTTTCTTTTTTTTAATCTTTTAAAAGCTATGCACCCACGAGTCGCATCAAGTATTGACCATAGTCATTTTTGAGCATTGGCTGAGCTAATTCACGTAACTGCTCTTTATTTATATACCCTTTATTAAAAGCAACTTCTTCAATGCAGGCAATTTTCAATCCTTGTCTGTTCTGCACTGTTTGTACAAAGGAAGATGCCTGCTGCATGGAATCAAATGTTCCAGTGTCCAGCCATGCCATGCCTCGACCAAGTACTTCTACTTTAAGAGTCCCTTCCTGCAGATACATGTCTACAATATCAGTAATCTCAAGTTCACCACGAGGTGACGGTTTGATTTGCTTGGCAAATTCTACCGCACGGTTGTCAAAGAAATACAGCCCCGTGACCGCGTAAGAGGAACGAGGTTCCTCCGGTTTTTCTTCTACGCTCAATGCGTTGAAATCTGCGTCAAATTCCACAACGCCATAGCGCTGCGGGTCTTGCACATGGTAACCGAAAACAACTCCACCGTGTGTCGTCGTGGCGCAACGTTCCAGCATTTCTGTCAAGCCGTCGCTGTAGAACAGGTTGTCGCCGAGGATAAGACTGACGGAAGAGGTTTCGATGAATTCTTCGGCAAGAATAAATGCTTGCGCCAGACCTTCCGGTTTGGGCTGTTCAATGTATTCTAGTTGTAATCCGAGCTGGGAGCCGTCTCCAAACATTCCTTTAAATCGGGGAAGATCTTCCGGAGTAGATATAATGCAGATTTCGCGAATGCCTGCAAGCATAAGAGTTGACAGTGGGTAGTATATCATCGGCTTGTCGTATACTGGTAACAGCTGCTTACATACTCCGCGAGTAATCGGGTACAGTCGTGTGCCGGAGCCTCCAGCGAGGATAATGCCTTTCATAAGATTCAGTCCTTGTTCGTCAATATGTTCTACGTAGTATTTTTACGTGCTACCTCTCTCATTCGCAACAGCTTTTATTGCTATATCAGCACCTACATATAATGTCTTAATTTGATTGGTAAAGTTTTTGGACATAACTGCCGAACCATGGTTACGAGGTTTGCAAAGTAGATTATGAAGGTATGTTTGCATAGTGAAGTTAGGCTGTTGTGGTTTCTGATAGAATCAATGGAACAAAAGTGCATAAAATGAAAAAAGTTGCTTTATATGCAAACAAAAAAGAGCGTTGAACAGTGCACGATGTTAAGAGTACGTGATTTGTTTGGTGTGTGGCTTTTGTTTGTAGTAAAGAGCGCTGCTAGTATGCAGTGTTTTTTTATTGAAGATGCTGATTGGGAAGAATGTAATGCGCTGTGGGTAAAAAAAAGAGCCCGCTTTCTGCCACGAAAGCGGGCTAAATGTTAGACAAGTACTTAGTGTGCGGTTATCCGGAAAGTGGAGAAGAACCGGATATGCCAAGTAAAAAAAATCGTTATCGTATCTCATCTTATACTATGGCCACTAATTGCACAGGTCTTACAAATTCTTATTATTGAGGGGGAGGGATAGATCGCTAAGTGGAGTTAGCTGACTGCCCTTTGAGCTGGCATCTGTCTATATGGAACAAACAGTGCTGCACCTCAATAATATGAGTGTTAGATACGGCTATTTTTTTCAAGATGCAAGCGGTAAAAAAGATATAGTTACATGCAATTTGCGGTTTGATTGATTATTTATGCGAATAAATTGTATTTATTTGTTTTGAAAAATGAAACTGTGTTACGAATTGTTTCACGTCATGGAAGCGTTTTTTGCCGTGTGGCAGTGGTGCACAGCAGCGAAGACAGGTGTCGATGCTATTTGGGAGAGTGCTCAATGCGTAGAGTGAGCGCATAAGCTCATATGTGTGTTGGGACGTTGTGTTTGAACGTGTTGTTGGTACTTTTGTGGCCTTGAGGTGGCAATAAAGGAGAGTGCAATAGCATCGTTAGTAACTATGCTTGTTATGCTGTGGTGGGGGGGGGAAGGCTTGTGTTTTGATAACTGGAGATACAACGTAAGAAAACTTCATTGGCTTGAAATATTATCAAGGCTGCATATAACGAGGCTTGAATGTTGCAATTGCCTGGTGATGCAGGAGTAATATACAGTAAGGATAGGTTGTTGGTTGAAATGCCAAGAAAAAGCCCTGAATTTCAGGGCTTTTAAATATCGGGATAAGGTAAAACCTTAATGATTGCAGGGTCCGGAGAGAAAAGCCTTGGGGGAGGGCCTTGGTGCGGTACTTCTCTCCGGACACGAGATGAGACACACTCAGTTAGTGACTACTAGAAGCGTATGGTCCTGTCAGTTATAAATTTTCTTATCTGCAATGATATGTTCGCGGCATAAATAAGCAGAGCAATAAGGCAGTAGCTTTCCCGCCCCATATAACGGGGAGTATTTCTCTTTTTTGTTGGTTCAACTGGCTAAAAAGTGTAAATAGATACTTGTCAATCGCAAATCCACATGATAGGGCATTGCTTCCCTTTTGACATTGCTCTTAAAAAAGCAAACCAGGTTGACACCCTTTCCTTGGAAAGAGGTATAGTCTACCTTTCTTTCTTTGGAGGATAAATATTATGTACGCAATCGTCGAAACTGGCGGTAAGCAGTTCCGTGTTGAAGAAGGCGGAAAAATTTTTGTTGAGAAGCTCGAAGCAGAAGCTGGCAGCGAAATCATTCTCGATAAAGTTCTTTTGGTTGGTGGTGATGAGCTTTCCGTAGGCGCTCCTTACGTTGAAGGCGCTAAAGTTACCGCTGAAGTGCTCGAGCATGGCCGCGGCAAGAAGGTTATTATCTTCAAAAAACGTCGTCGTCATGACTCCCGTAAAAAGCAGGGTCACCGTCAGGCATACACTGCTCTTAAAATCAAAGGCATTGAAGCCTAGTTCATTTTTGAAAGGAGTGTAAATCATGGCACATAAGAAAGCTGGTGGTAGTTCCAGAAACGGCCGCGACTCGAACGGCCAACGACGTGGCGTTAAATGCTACGGTGGTCAGAGTGTTCTTGCTGGTAACATCCTTGTTCGTCAGCTCGGCACCAAAGTTTTCCCTGGTGAAAACGTAGGCATGGGTAGAGACTTTACCCTGTTCGCAAAGGTTGACGGCGTAGTTAAGTACGAAAAGTACATGCGCAAAAAAGCTGTGAAAACTCGTGTATGCATTGTTCCATTTGCTGCTGAGTAATCCACTTTTATAGTGACCTGACAGGCGGAAGTCGCAATGCGCTTCCGCCTTTTTTTTGTGTATAGAGCGGGTTTTACTGCGGGCAATGTCTCCGTACCCCGTTATACAATATCTCACCCTGTACGCACGCGGGCACATGCGATATAATTTCGCAAAAATCTAACCATAAGCAAGGCAACTAATTATGCGTTTTGTCGATGAAGCAATCATCAATATTCGTGCCGGCAAGGGCGGCAACGGCTGCGTATCTTTTCGCAGAGAAAAATTTATCCCTAAAGGTGGTCCGGACGGCGGCGACGGCGGTGATGGCGGCAGCGTGTATGTACGCGGTTCCTCCAAATTGCTTTCCCTCTACGACTTCCGTTTAAAGCGTAACTATGCGGCAGAAGGCGGCCATTCCGGTGGCGGTAGCCAGATGTTCGGCCGTAAAGGTAAGGATCTGATTCTTGACCTGCCTGTTGGTACGCTTCTCTATGCTATTCGTGCAGATGGCGTTGAAGAACTTGTGGCTGACCTTTCCGAACCGGATGAAGAAATTCTTCTTTGTCGCGGCGGGCGTGGCGGTCATGGTAATGAATTTTTTAAATCAGCAACAATGCGCACTCCCCGCTTTGCCCAGCCCGGTGAAGAAGGTGAATCGATCAAGGTTCGTCTTGAGCTTAAAATACTTGCTGATGCCGGCCTTCTCGGCCTTCCAAATGCTGGCAAATCTACTTTTATTTCTAAAGTATCCGCTGCTCGTCCAAAGATTGCAAATTATGCATTTACGACCCTTACACCAAATCTTGGTGTAATGATTAACGAGTATGATACTGACCAGCGTATGGTTATTGCGGATATTCCGGGTCTGATTGAAGGCGCACACGAAGGTCAGGGGCTTGGACACCGCTTTTTGAAGCACGTAGAACGTACCCGTTTCCTCGTCCATATTCTAAGCATTGAAGACGTTGACTTGGAAGATCCTTGGTCCGGTTTCGACCTTATTAACGAAGAGCTTGTTAAGTTTGATACTGTGCTCGGTGATCGTTTGCAGATTCAGGTCATAAACAAAATTGACCTTGCTGATGCAGAGCTTGTAGAGCATCTTAAGGAAAAAGCTGCTGAAGATGGTCGTACCATCTACTTCATGTCTGCGCTTGACGGTGTTGGTGTAGAAGAAGTGGTAGAAGAGATGTGGAGACTTCGTGATACTCTCGACATGAGCGCGCCAGTTAACACTGCACGTACATGGGAACCTGAGGACGAAGACGAGGATGACGATGACTTCTCCGATGTAGAAGTTGTATGGGTGACTGAAGAATAAATCGCAGGTGAATCATGGATTGGGAACAAGAGCGCGAGCAGGTTCTGAACCAGGCTAAATGTGTTGTTGTTAAAGTGGGTAGCGCTGTCCTTACTTCCGGTTTGGGGGTTGACCTTACCGTTATTAAAAACCTTACACATCAGCTGGCGCAGTTGCATGACCGTGGGACACAGGTTGTGCTGGTTTCTTCCGGTGCGGTCGCCGCAGGCAGAACTGTTCTGAAAACATGTTGTGAGATTAAAGGCGTTCCAGACAAGCAGGCTGCCGCAGCTGTTGGTCAAGGGAGACTCATGCATTTTTATAATGAAGAGTTTACCGCCAACGGCAAGTTGTCTGCACAAGTTCTGCTTACCCGTGATGATTTGAAAGACCGTAATCGTCTGCTTAACGCGCGTAACACCTTTGCGTCCTTGCTTGCGTGGCGAGCTATTCCTATAGTGAACGCTAACGATACGGTAGCGACTGCTGAATTGGCGTTTACGGATAATGATAATCTTGCCTCTTTGCTTCTTAACGTTGTGAATGCGGATTTGTACATAAATCTCACTTCTGCAAAAGGTGTGTATACTTCCAACCCTGATGGTGATTCTAACGCTAAGCCAATTGAAGTTATTGAAGACATTCAGTCTCTTGATCTTGAGGCTATGTGTGGCGGTAAGACTACAGTAGGTACAGGTGGTATGCTCTCCAAGCTCACTGCTGCTGGTCGTGCCGCCCAGCTTGGTGTTCCGACACTTATTATATCCGGTTTGCAGAAAGACGCCATTGTTCGAGCCTTTTCCGGTGAAAAAATGGGCACATGGGTTTGTCCGGATAGCAAAAAAGTTTCCAGCCGCAAATACTGGCTTGCCTATCATTCTGATCCGGAAGGATCAGTCATTGTCGATGCCGGTGCGGAAAAAGCACTTGTTGAACGTGGCAAAAGTTTGCTTCCGGCAGGGATTATCCGTGTTGATGGCGTATTTGGTCAGGGTGCCCTTGTTCGTGTTGTTTCAGAAGATGATGTTGTCATTGGTATGGGGCTTACAAACTATGCATCCGGTGATCTAAAAAAAGTTTTGCGTAAGCATAGCGATGAACTGGAAGCCATTATGGGTGCCAGTTGCTACACAGAAGCGATTCACCGTGACAATTTGCTCATGGACGCCGTTGTTTAAAAGAAAGTTAAGCCCTGCCGCAAACGTAGCAGGGCTTTTTTATAATGCTTTTCAGCGTGATTATGCAGGGCGTCTTCCTTGCGAGTATCCTGTCCTTGGGTAACGCTGTAGGCAACCTTTCAGGAGATCATAGAATGCAAAAACATCCATGCGTGCTTACTATTGCTGGTTCAGATTCCGGTGGAGGCGCGGGAATTCAGGCAGATTTGAAAACAATGACCGTGCTCGGTGGGTTCGGTACAAGTGTTATTACGGCGTTGACTGCACAGAATGGTCTGGGCGTAACAGGGATTCACGCGCCGGAACCGGACTTTGTTGTGCAGCAGCTAACAACCGTTTTGGAAGGATTTCCGATTGCTGCAGCCAAAACGGGTATGTTGTTTTCTGCACCAATTATTACTGGTGTAGCAGATGTACTTATTAAGCACAGTTTCCCGCTTGTAATTGATCCTGTATCAGTGAGCACTAGCGGCCATGCGTTGTTACAGCAGGATGCCGTAGACGCTCTTGTCGAACGAATCCTTCCGCTTGCAACTGTGGTGACACCTAACAAGCCGGAAGCAGAAATGCTTGCCGGTATCAAAATTACAACAGAAGCAGATGTTGCAACAGCAATTAAGCGTATTCTTGCCATGGGGCCTAAAGCCGTGTTGCTGAAAGGCGGGCATTTTGATGAGAACAATGAAGAACTGGTTGATTGGTTGGGATTCCCTGATGTAGCTCCTCTCGGGATACACCATTCGCGTGTTGCAACAAAAAATACGCATGGTACAGGGTGTACTCTATCAGCCGCAATTGCGACATTTTTGGCACATGGCTTTGAATTGAAGCCAGCAGTGAAGAAGGCGCAGATTTATTTATCTCATTGTCTGCGCAACAGCTATACCCCGGGTGAAGGCTTTGGGCCTCCCAACCACGCTGCCCCGTGTGAGCGGTAGTTTCTGCAGTAATTTTGTCCGAATGTTTATTTCTTCAAAAGCTTCGATATGATCGAAGCTTTTTTGTGCTCGAATAAGCAAATAGCATGTAGTGTATTTTACTTTAACAATACGTATGATTTATTTGATGCCAGTGTTTCAAAATAGAAACAAGTTGTGTAGAGTGGTCTAAATGCAGGTAAAGTTGACATTGGTTGATCGAAAGTTATACTGTTACCCATAATTCATTAAGAGTCGGCAGTAAGGTGTTCTGGTAGGCAGAATAGCTTTACGCTGCATTGTAATCGCATTTGGTATTAACATTGAGTATTGGCATAAAGCATACGTACACACTTGGTGAGGCAGCTGAACTTCTTAGCTGTCATAAAGAGACCATTCGCAGAGCGATTAAAGACGGTAGCCTGCAAGCAGCAAAGCTTGGGCGAGGCTACAGAGTCTCTCGTGTTGATCTTGAAGCTTTTTGGCAAGCTCAGGGGGGCGGTGTATTGTTCGAGAAGGTCGAACAGCAGGTTGTCGAACCGGAACCGGAGCGGGAACCGGTAGACACAAAACCTAAAAAACCGCGGGGGCCGGAACAGCTAACGTTACCCACCTAAGGAGGTCCGGGATGACTATGCTTTCTGAATCCAATGGCATGAGAACGTTTATGCTGCCGAATGATATCGGTGCAGATATGGAGTTTACAGGAATGCTGTGCTCTGAAAATTCGTACCATGACCATGAGGCGGGAACTATCACAAAACAGCGTCTTTATCTTACAGACGCTAAAGAACAAGTCTACTCCGTCGTTGTCTCTGATGGAGTGAATAAAGATCAAAGAGTTTACAAAATGCGCGTTGAGAACGATCAGTGCCGCATTGATAACGGACTTTTTGATGTTGCCTTAGATTTACACTTACTGGCCTCTGTCGTCCGCGGATTATGCGGGCTGGACAGCACTTCATGTGCAGATGATTTCTTTTCCACGATGGTTGAAACGTTGCATGCCGCTAATGGCTAGCATGGGTATTGCCTAGCAATCTATATTAAAAATTTGAAGACGCACTCTGTAAAGCGTGTGCTTTTGCGCTGTTGTGCTCAAATTTATTACCTTTGCTTTTCATGTGTTGCGTTTACCATACTGCTACGTTATCACTGTAATATGGTGGGCTGGACGTCTCTATTGTTATAGTGAAGGGTAGTGTATGGCGGATATAAAACACGATTTTGATTTACTGGAGATGCCTGTGGAGGGCGTCGCAGCTTACTGGCTGTCGTTAAAGAAGTTGGTGGGCAACAAAAAAAATTTTAAACCTATTCATGAAGAGGCACAGCATACCTCGGAAGAATATATTCGATACCTCTTAGAGATAGGTTTCGGCAATTTTTCAGAAGAGACCATCCGGAAGATGGCGCAAGTTAAAACACAGACCATGCTCAGTTCTATGGAGCGAAGGTTTGACTGCATGCGGGTTGCAGTGCTGGATGTTGCAACTGTGGAGAATCCTCATCGAAGCGTTGCAAAGCTTTATGCTGATTTTCCTCAGGCACCGCTTCCAGGAGACAAAGCCATCCGGTTTGCTCAGGAGCTTTTGCGGTTGATGCCGGACAAATACAAAGGGCGGGAGCGTTTTTTTGATGTCGGGTACAAGGTGCCGGATGATAAGCTTATTGTGGCGTTGCTCTTTTATATTTTTTACGCGCGGCATGAGGGGAAGGATGCGTGTCAGGCCTTGTTGCCACTTATCTCATCCGTGTACTTCAGGGACGCTCTCTCAATGGTGATCGACGGATTTGATGTTCCTTTTGTCCGAAAATGGTTGAAGAAACACAAGAAAGCGTTGCTTAAAGACATGCAGTTTAAGTGTGCTATGTCTACTGAACTTTGCATAGGAATCGCTTCGCGTATGGATTACGAGGACCTGCATTCAATTGCTAGAGCGTATCTGCATTCCAATGGAGGGACGCAGAGTGTTTAGCTGCTTCTGAGGAGTGACAGATGCTGCGCATTATTCAGAATATATTTTATCTTAATGAGCAAAGCCGGTTTCAACGAGCTGCTCAGGCATTTCTTTTAGGTATCTGTGCCCCTTTGGGATGGCTCGGTATTACTCACGTACTTCAGTTGAAAGTAGTTGATCCTCTGTACGAAGTTGCGCTGTATTCATACATAACAGTAGGTAGTACCTTTGTTATGGTCGGGTTTGCGCTGTGTATAAGTAAAAGTGAAGAGCATTTTGCCAGAATGAGTCTGTTGGATCCGCTTACTTCGTTGTATAATAGCAGGTACCTGCTTACACGGGCTGATCAGGAATTTGCTCATTTAGAGCGGACAGGCCAGAATATGGCGTTGCTCATGGCTGACATTGATCACTTTAAGTATGTGAATGACAAGTACGGGCATTCTGTAGGTGATATAGTCCTGCAACAGATTGCCCATATTATGCAGACAACAGCCCGCAAGACTGATATTGTGGCGCGAGTCGGCGGTGAGGAATTCGCTCTTCTGCTGCCGGGTTCAACAACTGATGGTGCAATGAGGCTTGCCGAACGTATCAGGGATCGGATTGAACATACTCCGATTGTCCTGCCGGATGGGCGAACCTTGAATGTTAAAATATCATTGGGAGTGTCTTCAACTGAAGAGTTTTCTCCGCAGATATTTAATGAGTTGTATGAAAGTGCAGATAACGCGTTGTACCGTGCAAAACGCGATGGTCGTAACCGTGTTGTCAAAGCTGTTGAAACTGACCCCCTGACAAGCGAAGTTGCGTGTTAGAAAAAAAATTTGATGCAGGGTACAGAGGGTGAGCTTTGTACTATATTCTGCAGTTACAAAAAGATATGGCAATAAGCCGACGCATTCTTGTGTCGGCTTATTGATTTGTTGAAAGCTGTGCAACTATTGGTTCAAAGACAAAATATATGGACGGCGAACAAGCCTATCTATATCTTATTGTATCATAAAGATTACTGTTCTCTGCAGGCAGGCAGAGACGAGAGAAAAATGGATATTCCGGAGGAAGACAATGACAGAACAGTTCGGCTTTGAACTTGTTGATGAACAGCGTGTAGAAGAGTTGGCAACAACTGCCCGTTTGTGGAAACACCGTAAAACTGGTGCACAAGTGCTGTCTATGAACAATGCCGATGAAAACAAGGTGTTTGGCGTATCCTTCAGAACTCCACCATCCGATTCAACAGGTGTTGCGCATATTCTGGAGCACTCCGTGTTATGTGGGTCAGAAAAGTTTCCTGTAAAAGAGCCGTTTGTAGAATTACTTAAAGGTTCTTTGCAGACTTTTTTGAATGCGTTTACCTATCCGGATAAGACTTGTTATCCTGTAGCTTCAACCAATCTTCAGGATTTCTATAACTTAATAGATGTTTATCTTGATGCGGCGTTTTTCCCACTCATTAATGAGCAAATTTTTGAGCAGGAAGGCTGGCATTACCATGTTGAAAATGTTGAAGACCCGTTAAGTTACCGTGGCGTCGTATACAATGAAATGCGTGGTGCTTACAGTTCTCCGGATAGTGTGTTGCATGAGCGTTCTCAGCAGTCACTTTTTCCGGATATCACGTATGGTCTTGATTCCGGCGGTGATCCTGAAGTTATTCCTCAGCTTACGTACGAGCAGTTTAAAAATTTCCATGAGACTTATTACCATCCTTCCAACGGGCGTTTTTTCTTCTGGGGCGATGATGATGAAGCAAAACGTCTTGAAAAGCTTTCAGGAACCTTGGAGCGTTTCTCCGCACTGGAAGTAGATTCGTACGTACCGCTTCAGGAAGAATTTGAGCGTCCCGTCGCACTGCTGGAAGGGTATGCTGCTGGTCCTGCAACCAGTGAGCATCAGGGACGAGCTATGTTTACTATGAACTGGCTGCTTCCTGAAACTTCCGAAGCAGAATTGAACCTCGCATTCCAGATGCTTGAGCAGATACTTATAGGTATGCCTGCGTCTCCATTGCGTAAGGCTCTTATCGAGTCTGGCCTTGGTGAGGATCTTGCGGGCGTCGGTCTGGAAAACGAATTGCGTCAGATGTATTTCTCCACCGGTCTTTCCGGTATTAAATCTGAGAATGCAGACGTTGTTGAAGCTCTGATTTTTGATACGCTTAACGGCCTTGCTAAGGACGGTATTGATAAAGAGTGTATTGAAGCTGCTGTGAATAGTATTGAATTTGATCTCCGTGAGAACAACTCCGGTCGGTTCCCCGTTGGCTTGTCCATAATGGTTCGTTCCTTGACCACGTGGCTGTACGACGCCGACCCGTTGGCTCTTATTGCATTTGAAGAGCCTCTTAATTTTATTAAAGAGCGTCTTGCTAATGGTGATCGTCTGTTTGAAGACCTTATCAGCGCATTCCTCGTGGGCAATAATCATCGCACAACAGTGCTGCTTGTACCGGACGAAGACTTGCAGGAAGAGCGGACAAAACGGGTAGAGAAGTGTCTTGCCGAAGTTCGTAATGAAATGAGTAGCGCGGATCTGGCTGCTGTTGTTGAAAATACAGCTTTGCTACAGAAAATGCAGCAGACTCCGGATAGTGATGATGCTGTGGCTAGTATTCCTCGCCTTACTATCGAAGACATTCCTGCAGAAAATAAGACAATTCCGCAGAAAGAAGCAGCACATTCCGGTGTGGCTGTGTATACGCATGATCTGGAAACAAACGGGGTTGTGTATGCTTCGGCTGCGTTTGATGTTGCCGGGCTGGAAGCTTCGTTGCTTCCGTACGTACCACTTCTTGGTCGATGTTTGACTGAGGTCGGAACAGACAAGCTTGATTTTGTTGAGCTGGGTATGCGGATTGCAGCAAAAACAGGTGGGATCAGTGCCGATCTTATGACCGCGACCACGATTGGTGAGCGTGATCCGCTTGCAAAACTTGTGGTTTACGGCAAAGCTACTGAAGATAAGGTTTCTGATCTGTTTGAGTTGTTGCAGACCGTGGTTCTGGATGCCAAGCTTGATAATAAGGAGCGCTTCCGTTCTATCGTTCTGGAAGAAAAATCTCGTATCGAACAGGGGATTGTTCCGTCCGGTCATATGATAGTCATGTCCCATCTACGTGGCTGCTTTGATGTAGCAGGCTGGGTGGCTGAACAGACTGGCGGTATCAGTTATCTCGGATTCATTCGTACTTTGGCTGATAGGATTGCTGGAGACTGGGATGAAGTGCTTGCTGATTTAGAGCATGTTCGTGCAGCTATTCTTAAAAAGTCTGAAACGATTATTTCTGTCACTGCTGAATCAAGTGGGCTTAATGCTGTAGATAGCCTTGTGAAAGGTTTTATTGAAGTTTTGCCTGAGCGTCCAGTTGAATCAGCGTTATGGCAGCCAACCTTTGCTATTGCAAATGAGGCATTCCTTATTCCTGCACAGGTCAACTATGTGGGCAAGGGTGCTGACCTATACGCACTTGGCTATAAATATCATGGCTCTGCTAATGTGATTTTCAAACATCTGCGTATGGGATGGCTTTGGGATCAAGTTCGCGTGCAAGGTGGTGCGTATGGCGCGTTTGCAGCGTTTGATCGCAGTACAGGCGTTCTTGCGCAGGTTTCCTACCGCGATCCGAACCTTGAAAATACGTTGAAAGCATTTGACGGATCAGCTGCGTATTTACAGAATCTCAAGCTTGGTAAGGCAGAATTGGAAAAGGCTATCATAGGTGCTATCGGAGATCTTGATACTCATATGCTTCCTGATGCTAAAGGTTCTGCCGCTGTTACTCGTAAAATGCTTGGTGATACTGAAGCGATGCGTCAACAGATGCGTGATGAGATTTTGTCAACAACGCTTGATCATTTCCACTCTTTCGCCGATGTGCTCCACGCAGCGGCAGAAAAAGGGCATATCTGCGTGCTTGGTGGAAACGGTGTGCGCGAAGCTGCAGAAACGAATGGCTGGAATATTAGTGAAATTCTGTAGAGTCTTGCAGAGTAGAGTAAGCTTGCTTGCGATTTGTGTTGAGTAAGTATATTGTCTTATATCATTTGTGAAACACAAGCCGAGGACGTATGAAAGAGCCAATTCAAGTCTTTGCTGATTATATTGCAAAGAATAGCCTGAAGGTTACTCCGCAGCGTATGCTGATTGTTGAAGTGTTTTTAAAAGATGAAGGACACTTAACTACAGAAGAATTGTACGAGCGCGTTAAGAAAGCTGACCCCTCAGTTGGGCAGGCAACCGTGTATCGAACTATGAAGCTACTCTGTGACTCTGGTATCGCTAAAGAAGTTCATTTTGGCGATGGCGTAGCTCGTTATGAGCAAAGTTACGGTAGCAAACATCATGATCATTTGATCTGTGAACGATGCGGAAAAAATTTGGAAGTAATTGACGACCAGATAGAACGCCTACAGGATGAACTGGCTGCTAAGCATGGTTTTGTTCTGACTAGTCACAGGATGTACCTATATGGTGTGTGTAGTGACTGTCGATCTGGCAAGTAAGGCTTTCATAATACTGACTGCTATGAAGCGGAGGAACTTAGTTTCTCCGCTTTTTTAATTTATTTATGCAATGGTAAAGTTAAGTGCGATCGTACTGTCGAGGCTTGTTAACAAAGATTTACTTTTAACATTTATCCTGTGCTACTTTTACGATCATATCTAATACATTGAAAAGAAAAGAAAAGAAAAAGTAGTCATCTTTTTCTTGTATTAGTGCCCTGAAAAGAAAGGAAAAAAACTATTGAAAAATAGATAATCTAATGTTCTTAATATGTTTCATTTAATATATTTATAGTACTAAATTTGATATAGCTTTTTTTGATGTCATTTAAGATTGGGGTTTGGGGAAGCTGTCAATCTTATTTGTATTTCCCACAGGGGGGGAATAATGGTCGCACATAATAAAAAGATTCAGATAGTAAAAAAGCCTGCTGCTGGTGAAGTTCTAGAAGTTGCCGTCAATGCTGAACAGGATGTTTCTTTCAATTTTGATTTGAACACAGTTCAAGCTACTGAAGACGGGAATAATCTTATCTTAACGTTTGAAGACGAATCTGTTCTTAAGCTTACGGGGTTTGCAAATAATCCTGAGTCGATTGTAGTCGTTCTGCAGGACGGCACCGTTCTTTCAGCGGAAGCAATCATGGATGCCATAGGGGAAGATGGTGTCATTGATACAGCTGCGGGTGATGCGTCTTCATCACCACATAGTTCCAGCTTGTCAGACCTGAGTGGGTTTGATTCTGTTTACGATGGCCTTCAGAATGAAGAAATCCGCCATGCTTATGATGACCCCAGCCTATCTTCTTCTTCTCCCTCTTCTAATTCATTCGTAACTGAAGTTGAAAACACCCCTGTTGTTGCCGTTAATGACAATAATGAGACTATTGATGCTTTTAGTGGCAACGTAACAGCAGAAGAGTACAAAGATATTTTTAATGGCGTTGCCTCCAACCCTGTCGTGTCAGGTAATGTTCTTACAAATGATATTGATCCTGACGGTGACGTTTTAACAGTTACTCCGTTTACATCTAAGGGACGGTACGGAACATTTACCCTCGGATCAGATGGTAACTGGACGTATACTCTGGATAATGAAGATTCAGACGTTGTGGCATTGGGTGATGGGGGAACACTTACGGATTCTATCACCTACACTGTTTCTGATGGGCAGACTTCAGATAGTGCGTCGTTGACCGTGACGATTCACGGCACGAACGACGGTCCGGTCTTCGAGAGCGGCCTGAGCGGTTCCGTCACGGAAGATACGCTTGCGGCCGACGGCAGCGT